>JBKPSR010000150.1:0-29816 GCA_046735115.1 Actinomycetota bacterium | reverse complement strand
AACCGATCAGCTCACGACCGTGATCGACGAAGGGGCGGCGCTCGGCGCCGGTCTGTTGATCGCGGTCGTGTTCGCGAAGATCCTCGTGTTCGCGCTCTGTGAGGCCACCGGCTTCATCGGTGGGCCGTTCCTCGTGATGCTCTTCATCGGCGGCACGGCCGGGATCACCGCCCACGTGCTGATCCCGGGGCTGCCGGAGGCGCTCGCGTTCACGGCGATGTTTGCCGCCCTCCCGGGATCGCTGGTCGCCGCCCCGTTCTCGCTGATCCTGCTCGGCGTCATCACGACCCAGATCGGCGCCCTGCAGACAGTACCCGTCACGATCGCCGTCATCAGCGCCTACCTTGCCGTCTCCGGCTCCGGTCTGCTGATCGCGCTGGCGCAACGGCAACGCAAGCCCGCCGCCTCCGGCACATAGGCAAGGTCAAGCCGCCAGGGAAACAGCGGTGCCCTGTCGGAGCATCGCTCCCATGCAAAGGGGCAGCCGTCGCGACTCGGATGCACCGTAGCCGTCCTCCGCACATCATCCTCCGAGCCTGAGCGCGGCTTAGGCTAGGGGGCGCAAGGCGTGGCTGATCGCCAGCGAGGCTCCTCAGCCAGCTCGGCTGGGCGGAGGTCAACGCCGAGTGCGACACCCCGAGCTCCGCCCCGATCTCGGTCACCAGCTCGCCGAGGCCCAGCGTGACGACCCCATTGCCGGTCGAGATCCCGTCTCTTTGGCGGCCGGTGCGATCAGGGCCAGCGTCGTGTAGTTAGTCGCCATTGAGAACACCCCGATCGCAAACGCCGCCCGAGCCTGGCGCGAACGACTCGCACGCCGGTCGTCACCGCCCTTGCGACTCGGCGACCCGCCCCGGCGCCGTCCCGAGACGAGAACGAGAACAGCCACGTTGACCAAGACCAGGCCGAGAACGAAGTCGAGCGTCGCGTTGAGGTGCGGCTCGGTCGGGAGCGAGATCGCGCGTCCGAACAGCACGATGGCGACGACCAGCGCGGCCGTGGTGAGGACCAAGGCGGCGCTCGGGTCGACGGACCCAGCTATCGAGTTGGATTACAAGCGGGAGTGGGCGGGCTGGCTCCCGACCTGCATGGAAAGCGCGAGCGGCCAGCTCGCGGCGAACACGAGGTAATCGCACGCTATGGCGACGAGGAGCGGCTCAGTGCGGCTTCGATTCGTTCGAGCCGTCTGTCGAGCTGACGGAGTTGCTCCGCCATCGCAGCACCGGCGTCCGAGGGCTCATGCCGTGAGCGCGACACGAAGGTGCTCGTGATCGAGGCGGTGATGACGGTCAGGAAGCCGATCCCGAAAAGCATGACGAGCGCCGCGACGAGCCGCCCCGCGAGACTCATTGGAATGTCGTCGCCGTACCCGACCGTGGTGACAGTCTGCACAGCCCACCAAAGCCCGGATCCGATCGACGGAAAGGTCTCGCTGTCGAGGACGGTCACCAGGAGGCCGGCGACGACGGTCATCACGGTCGACGCGGTGGCGATCACGATGGCGGCGCCGCGCGGCGTCGTCGCGCGAGCCACCGCCCTGTCGAGCTGCCGTTCGAGCCTCGACTCCTCCGCCACCTGTCTGAGTTCGCGTTGACCGCTTGCAGTCCTGCCATCCCGCAGGACAGCCAACCGGTGAGCCGAGAACGCCTCCCTCCGGACCAACACTGTCGCTCTGGACGAACAGCAGCCGCCCCCATCCGAACCGAAGCTCAGTATCGCTTGTGCGCGGAGCCCGAACGCCTCGGCGATTCTCGGCCGCGGTCAGGCGCAAGCGCCGCAGCGCCTCGATCGCCCGGACTTGATGCTCCGGCAGCCGTGCCGGCTCGAGTGCGGCCGCGAAGAGCGGTCCTCGATTGCCTGGTCGCGAGTGCCTCTTCGCCAAGCGTCCGCCCAAACGCATCACCCGAACGGGATGATGCGCTCGCACGCCCCTCGTGGGATTGATAACCACATGGCGATCGCCGGGCCGCTGAGAAGCGTGCTCGCCGGAACAGCGGGGACGGCGGCGATGACGCTCGCGTACGCTGCGGAGCGACGTCTGCGGCCGCGGGTTCACCAGCCGCTTGACTACGACGACTCGCTCGTGCCCGGCCAGATCGTAGCCTCGATCATGCACCTCCCGCACGTGACCGCGCGCGAAGACAGGGAGCTGGGACTGATATTGCGCTGGAGTTACGGCTCCGCCTTCGGCCTCTGGCACGGGACGTTGCGGCGCCTCATCCCAGAGCCGTGGGCGAGCGTGGTGTTCGGCGGCACGCTGCTGTCCGCCACCTTCACGCTGTTCCCCTTGCTCGGTCGTACGCCGCCTCCATGGCGCTGGCCGATCGATGTGCTCGCAACGAGCATCGGCACGCATGTCGCCTACGTCTCGGCCGTTGCCGCCGTCGACGACGGCATCCGGCGCCGCACATCATCCGCATGATGCCGTTCGAGCAGGGCGAGGAGCAGCGAGCCGTTGCGGTCACCGACGTCGACCGCGGATGCGCGGGATCGTGTTCGACCTTCCGGAGACCGTCCGCGACGAGAGCGCGTTCGGCGACCGCTGCACGTTCGTCGGCGGCAGCTTTTTCGAGCGCGTCCCGAGCGGAGACGCCTTCGTCCTCTCGACCGTGCTCCACAACTGGGACGACGCGTCCGCGCTGCGCATTTTGCGCGTCGTGCACGCCGCGGCGCCGGATGGAGCGCGGCTCGTGCTGCTCGAGTCGACGGTCGAGCCCGGCAACGAGCCCGATGGGGCGAAGTGGCTTGACCTCCTGATGCTCGCGCTGTTCGCCGGGCGGGAGCGCAGCGAGGCGCAGTGGCGGTCGCTGCTGGCCGAGGCAGGCTTCACGCCGGTGCGAATCGGCGGCGGCGCGATCGAGGCACGAGCGGCATGACGGCGGAGATGCCGCCGCTGCTGACCCGTGAGCAGCAGCCGGTGCCGTTGCCGCGGCTCGGCAATCGGATGATCGCCTGATCCGCGCCCGGCAGTCAGGCCGAACTCGCGCGTTGTGCGGCGGGTTGACGCAGCGCTGGCTCGATGCACGTGCGGGAGGTGCGGTGATCTCGCCCGTGCACCGGGCGGCGGGTCTCTCGAGCGGCGAGCTGCTGGGGCAGTTCTGGGCAACCCAGCTCGAGAACCCGGCCGACGCCTTCCTGGGCAGCTGTTTCTTCCTGGGCAAGAACGGCAAGATCGCGGTGCCGGCGGTGGACGAGAACTTCACCGCGTCCTGCACCGTGAAGCCTGGGACGCCCGTGTACATCGCGCCCGGCAGCGAGTGCAGCGATGTCGAGGAGCCGCCCTTCTTCGGAGAGGACGAGGCCGCGCAGCGTGCGTGTGCGATCGCTTTCGACCTCGAATTCTTCGTGCGCATCACCGTCAGCGTGGACGGGGCTCCGCCGATCGATGTTCGGACGCCGCGCTTCGCGGACATCTCTCCGCAGATGACCGTCGAGTTGGCGCCCGACAACTTCCTCGGCGTTCCACCGCAGACGGCGACGTTTGTGGCGCACGGCTGGGCGTTCCCGTCCGGGGGCTGACGCCCGGTAGCCATGTGATCACGGTCGTGACGGAGGACTCCGACGGCGTCGTGACCGAGGCGCCGCTGACGATCAACGTCGTCCCGCCTGGGCACGCCGACTGACTCGATCGAGCGCGACCTGCGGCGCGATCTTCGAGCCGCACCGCTCGGATCGCTCGGCTTACCGACAGTCGGCGCGATGTACCCAAGGGCCCACACGTGCCTGAGAGCTTGCCCTCGTGTCTGACAGCCGCGACTATGGCCGCTCGCCGGGCTCCCGGGGAGTTATCCGCCGGCCGGGTTCGGCTTCCATTCGGCGTCGAGCAACGACGCGCCGTGGCAGACTCGCAGAATGGGCAAGCTCGTACGCAGGACGCTGACCGACGATCGGCTGCTCGCCGAATGGTCGCCCGCGGACCTCGGCTCGTATGAGGCCGCCGTGGCGGTGTTTCAGCGCGAGCTCGATTCCGGTTATTCCGCGGTCCGTGCCGAGGATGTGACGCATGAGAGCGTTACCGAGCTGCCCCGCGACGCCGAGCTGGTGATCCTGACGACCGCGATGGGCGGCGGCTGAGGCGGTTGTGAGTGTCAGGCGCTTGCTAAGTCGAGCGCGAACCGCTTGGCGTCCTCCACGAGCCGCGCCTGTTCCGAAGGCAACAGCGGCCGGTCCACATAGCCGTTCGCATGCCGGGCTTTGGCTGTCGCATAGCCGTGGTCTCGCGCCCAAACCAGCCGGGCCGCGAGGTCATCCCACGTCCGGCAGACGAACGTGTGCGAGTCCGCTTGATGTGAGACCCAACAAGAAAGAGATGGGCCACCGAAGCAGCCGTCTCTCTCCCTCTCCGTCGGATCGAGACGACCAACCTACGTTTATGACGCTGGCGTAAGGAAGCCCGTCGCCGTCCCGAAGAGGTGCAGAGCGCTCCCGTCGGGGAAGGCCTGGGTCGTGTCGAAGCTGCAAGTGACGAGGTCACCGCGGGGATTGGGCTTTGAAGCGGTGTCGGTCTCGATAACGGTCTCGCCGCCGCTCGGCGTGAACTCGGAGGTGACGTCGAGCGCCTGCGGAACGAAGACGGCCGTGCTGCCGACAACATGGGCGGGTGAGAACTCGCCGTTACCGTTGACGACGACGTCCACCGTTTGACCGTTGTCGCAGGTTGCCGGGAAGGTGAGGCTGAACTTGGCGTTGACTGGGTCCGCAGAGACGGCAGCAGCGAAAACGCCCATCACGCTCGCAGCCACCACGAGTGCGACGCTGGTCCGTCGTAGCATTTTCGAGCTCCTCTCGAGTATCGCTGGCACGGACTACCGTAGCCCTCCGTCCGAGTGCAGACCACCCTCGTGGGGACCAAAAACGGATGACGTTCGGTGCACTAGAGCGGCAGGCCTACCGACCCGCTACCGCGGCCCGGACCATCGTTAGTCCCACGACATCGCCGCCCAGTATCCGCTGAGGTGCTAGCGATGCGGCACGATGCGACAGGAACCCGAACCCCTTGAGTCGATGGAACCTGTGTGAGCGAAGAGCGTCGTGACGATCAAGAGCTTCGGCGGCTGCGCTCGGAGGTAGCGGCCCAGCAGCGCGACATCCATGATCGGGATGACCTGGAGCACCGCCAGGACGCGCTGATCGCGCGACTCCGCGATGAAGCCGCCGTGCGCGAAGAGGATCTTGCCATGCTGCATGAGCGTTTTGAGACGGCGCAGCACGAGTTGGAGGATCTGCGCGCGGTCCGCGATGCGCTGACCCCGCCCAAATTGCCGCGGCGCCCCGGCTTGGAACTGGCCGCGGCGTTCCTGCCCGCCTTCGCCGAGCAGGTCAGCGGCGACTTCTACCTGGTAGCCCAGGGGCCCCAGGATTCCACCGTCCTGGTCATCGGCGATGTCGTCGGCCACGGCCTGCAGGCGGCGCGGCGTGCATCGTTCATCCGGACGACCTTCGCCGCGACGGCACCGTTCTCGGATGATCCCGGCCGCCTCCTGAGCTGGGCGAACACCGCGTTGATCGAGCGCGCCGGGACCGGCAGCGAGTTCGTCACGGCCGCCTGCGTCACGTTCCTCCCGAGCGCGCAACTCCTGCGCTGGGCCTACGCGGGCCATCCTCCGGCGCTGTGGTTGGATGACGGCCAGGAGCTCGAACCGCTGAGCCAGGGAACCCCACTCGGACTTGGCGCGGACCTCGGATGCGCGGAGGGTTCGCGTCGGTCACCGGGCGGCGCCGGTGTGCTGCTCTACACAGACGGGCTGACCGAAGCACGGCACGACGGCGAGATGTTCGGACTGAACGGCGTGAGCGCTGCGCTCGGCGGCCTTCACAAGCCCTCACCGACCGAGGCGGTCGCCGCCCTGCGCGCACGCGTCGCCGACTTCGCCTACGGCACGCTCACCGACGATCTCTGCCTCCTCGCCGCCCGCATCACCCGACCCGGGAGCCAAGAGGGTGCGCGAACGTCGAGCCGACCTTGATCCGCCGCTGATCCCTGGGAACCGAGTGGGCCTGGAGCAGCATCGTCGCTGAGGCGTCCGCCAGGTGCGGTCGGGGCCCGAGCGGCTCCTGCATCCGCGGAGGGGCGGCAGCGACCGCTAACTGCTCGTATCCATGCGACTCAACGCAGGACCTGATCCGAGCGGATTCGGCCCCCCTCGGTAGGAATGGCGCGTCCTTCCAACGCCGTATCAGGAGCGGAAAAAACCGCTCTAGCAAGCCGAAAACCAGCGGCCGGCGTGCCGCTTTCGAATCCCCCGTGGCGGTACTACACGCTCGCCGCCAGCCGAGCGCATGGCCTGAGCGTCTCTCGCAGCGTCGCCGTCAGATCCCGCTGGATCACGTCGTGAAAAACGCGCGACACGGCGTCCTCGCCGTTGAAGAGCTGCTCGAACAGCGCCCTCGGCACGACGAGGAGGACCGCCCGCTCACGCGTGATCGCCGTGACCGGCGAGGGGCCGCCGTCGATGAGGCTCTCGTAGCCGAATGCCCTCCCCGGCCCCGCCAGCCCCACGCGAATCCGCCAGTTGCGGCGGACCAGCGCCTTCTCGACCGCGCCGTTGATCGTCAGGTAGTAGGCCGTAGACGGCGCACCTTCGGCGAGGAGCGTCCGACCCGCCGGGCACCGGACATAGCTCCCCGATGTCAGGAAGCCCCAGAGCGCCAGTGGATCGAAGTCGTGGAAGGCCGCCATCTGCCGCACGTACCTGCTGTCGGGCGCTGGGCACTCCTCCAGCTCCGCAGGAGCCGGTTCGGCATCCTCACCCGGCGGACCGGCCATGTCGCCGTCACGGGAAGTGACCAGGTGCCGGAGCTGATTGCGAAGTCGTGCCGTGAAGAGCGAGGCGAGGCGGCGTTTCAATTCGAATGCGGACGGGTTCTGGCCGGCGAGCAGCGCCGCGAAATCCAGCCGGCCCAGTGCCAGCAGCGTCGCGGTCTCCGTTACGCGCGCGCTTACCGTGTGCGCGCCGCCGTCGAGCAGTCCTATCTCGCCCACCGCCTCGCCTGGGCCGGCGCTCCCGATCTCCAAGGTGCGGTCTCCCGGCACTTCCAGCGCAGCGGAGACTATGCCGTCGACCACGAACACCAGCTCGCGCGCATCGTCGCCCTGGCGCCACAGGACCTCACCCTCCTGAGCGGTCCGCCGGCGCATCACCCCCGCCAGTTCGACCAGGTCCGCCTCCTCCTGGCCCTCAAGGAGCGGCACGGTGGCCAGGAAGTCGACGGTCTCGCGGTCAGACATCCAGATCGCGCGTCTCGAATTCGAGCCCTTCCGGGGTGAGCTCGGCGGTGAGCATCGAGTACTCCGGCACCTCGAGCCACGAGGAGATATCGGTCGTCAGCGGCTCGGAGGCGACGATCATCGAGCGGGGCGGATCTCCGGCCGTCATCTGCCACCCGCCGTCGCGCTCGCTGTACTCGCCTCCGATCGCGTACCAGAGGCTCACGAACGGAAGGTCGGTCTCGAGCATCTCATCCTCGGGCGGATACCAGCCGTAGTCGAATGAGAGCCGCGTTGCGACCACGGCGCGGCCGGTGCTGACACAGAGGTTGACCGGCGAGGAGGTGTCGATGCCGTGCGCGGCACGGACATCGCGCAGAATGCGGAGGGCGCCCGCAGTGGCATCCGCGAGCTCGCGCGTCTCCGGCACTCCGTAGGGATCGTCGAGCTGCGACAGGACCAGGGCGTAGATCCACTCGGAGTCAGTGGTTCCCTCGATGCACTGCGCAAGCTCCGGCCGCACATGCTCGACGAGCGAGTAGCGCATGCGCCCGAACTGTCGGAGATGCCCGTTGTGCGCAAGGACAACGCGAGTGCCGGCGAAGTGAAATGGGTGCAGGTTCGTGTCGGCAACCACGGCATCGCCCGAGTAGGTGACCCCGCGAACGTGAGCGACGACGCAGGTCGAGGCGAGCTTGGACGAGATGAAGCGCAGGTTCCGGTCGAACGACGGCAGCGTGGACGCCCGGTAGGTGAACGGATCCTCAGGCCGCAGGGACGACGGGTCCCACGCCTTCATGCCGAAGCCCGCGAGGTTGAGAAACGTGTTCATCATCCGAGGGCTGTACGACTGCCGGACGAGGCTGTTGTCGGTCTCGAACAGCAGATCCTGCACGGGGAGCGGCTCGCCGAGGTAGGCCAGCATCCGGCACACCGGCCGATCGTACCCGCGGGGCTAGTATGGGTTGCAAGACACGTCAGGAGCCCCGTGAAGCAATTCAAGTGCGGCGATGTGGTGCTGGGCTGCGAATGGGTGACCCGCAGCGACGACGACCAGGAGCTGTTCGAAGAGATTCAGACGCACGCGCGCGACGCCCATGGGATGGACGAGGTGCCGCCGGAGGTCGCGGACAAGATCCGCGAAGTGATCACCGAGGTCTAGGTCCTCGACCCCGACATGGGGAACGCGCCGCGCTCGAGGAACTTCTCGAGCGCCTCCGCGTACGGCGCGAGCTCGAGGCCCTGATCGGCGAGCCAGGCGTCGCTGTAGTAGGTGCCGGCGTAGCGCTCCCCGCCGTCGCAGATCAGGGTGACGATGCTGCCCTGCTGGCCGCGCGAGAGCATCTCGGCGACGAGCAGGCACGCACCCCAGACGTTGGTCCCGGTGGAGCCGCCGACGCTGCGTCCGGTGCGAGCGCGAACCAGGCGCATCGTCGCTATCGACGCGGCGTCCGGAACTTGGATCATCCGATCGACCACCTCCGGGAGAAACGACGGCTCGACCTGCTGGCGACCGATGCCTTCGATGCGCGACGGCCGGCCGCTGAATGAGGACTGGTCGCCCGTCCAGCTCGCGTAGAAGATCGAGTCCTCCGGGTCAACCACGCACAGCTGCGTGGGGTACTGCGCCAAACGGATATAGCGGCCGATCGTCGCGCTCGTCCCCCCCGTGCCGGCCCCCACCACGACCCACGCGGGAATGGGGTGCTGCTCCATCGCCATCTGGCTGAAAATCGACTCGGCGATGTTGTTGTTGCCGCGCCAGTCCATAGCGCGCTCGGCGTAGGTGAACTGGTCGAGGAAGTGCCCGTCGAGCTCAGCCGCCAGCCGTTGTGCCTCGGCGGTCATCGTCGTCGGGTCGTCGACCAGGTGGCACGTGCCCCCCTGCTCCTCGATGAGCGCGACCTTCTCGGGGCTGGTGGAAGCCGGCATGACCGCGACGAACGGCAGGCCGAGGAAGCGTGCGAAGTACGCCTCGGAGACGGCCGTCGAGCCGGTCGAGGCGTCGATGATCGTCGTCCGCTCGGTGATCCAGCCGTTGCACAGGCCGTAGAGAAACAGCGAGCGGGCGAGACGATGCTTCAGCGATCCCGTCGGGTGGACCGACTCGTCCTTCAGGTAGAGGTCGATTCCCCACTCAGCGGGCAGCGGGAATGTGTGCAGATGCGTGTCCGCCGAGCGATTGGCGTCGGCTTCGACGCGATGGACCGCCTCGTTCGCCCAATCCCTCGTCGTCACCCGTGCAGTGTCTCCGATCCCGAGTTCCCCGCGGTCCGCGGACAACACACACGCGTGCGCGACTGGCGCTACCGAACGGCGCGGCGGCGGCACTGCCCCATCGGGGACAGGTGCCTTGTTTGCGGTACTCGGTGCTGGGCATCAGGACCGCTCGGGTGTGGCGGAGCGGACTCGCGACGTGCCTCCCGGACTTGCACTCAGCGAGAAGCGCCGATGGCGATGCTGCCCAGCACTGTCCGCCTCGGTACTTCGACATCGACTCGAACCGAGGAGGTTCTTCAAATGGCTACCACTGGTGCCACCGGTGGCGATCTCGCCACCTCGCGGCCGCGCGTCGGCCGTGCCGTTCGTCGACTGACGACGGAGACCAAGCAGGCGTTCAAGACGACCGAGTTCTGGGCGATGGTCGCCCTCGTCGCGGCGATTCTGGTCAGCGCCGCAGCGATTCACGGGGGAGACAACGGCACGGACGAGTTCATCGCCCGCCAGGCCTGGCTCTACGTCTCGATTCTGGGCGCGGGCTACTTCGTCTCGCGAGGGCTGGCGAAGTCCGGCAGCCGCGAGCCGTACACCGACGACCCGACCGACCACGCATCCGGCGGAGACCGGAACGGATCTCGTTAACCAGCTCGCCGCACGGTGGTGGTTCCGCCCGCGATTCGTCGCGGGCGGACCGTCGCCAGGCGATCAAGTCATTCAAGGAGGAAGGCATGACCGACACTGCCCAAAGCAGCAGCCACGTCGGCAATGGAGGCGCCGAGCAGGCGCAGGACAAGGCCAAGGAGGTGGCCGCCCAGGCGCAGGACAAGGCGCGCGAGGCGGCCGGCCAGGCCCGCGGCCGAGTACGCGATCAGCTCGATCAGCGCTCGACGCAGGCCGGCGATCAGGTCAGCTCGAGTGCGGGTGACGCTCGCTCGGTGGCAGAGGAGCTGCGCAGGCAGGGCAAGGAGACGCCGGCGCGCTATGTCGAGCAGGCGGCGGACCGCGCCGAGCGGCTCGGCGGCTACCTGCGTGAAACCGACGGCGAGCGACTTCTGAACGACGTCGAGGATTTCGCCCGGCGGAACACGTGGGCCGTCGTACTCGGTGGCGCGGTGGTCGGCTTCGCCGCATCACGGCTGCTGAAGGCCTCGAGCGCAAACCGCTATGGCCGCTCGCTCGAAGGGTCCGGTAGCCCCTCGCCCGAAGGCCACGATGGCCGCTCGCTCGAGAGCCAAGGTGGCCCCTCGCTGCCGCCGGTCCAGCCCGCGAGCGGGGCCGAGGCGAGCGAGCGCTCCACACGCGAGACAGCGCCGCGATGACGGCGTCGCAGAACAACGACCTCCGTGGTCAGCCGACGGCGTCGCTGCTCAAGGAGCTCTCCGAGCACACGACGACGCTGGTGCGTCATGAGATTGACCTGGCGAAGGCTGAGCTTGGAGAGAAGGGAAAGACGGCAGGGCTCGGCGCCGGGCTGTTCGGCGGCGCCGGCGTGTTCGGCCTCGGTGCCTTCGCGGCGCTGACGGCCTGCATCATCGCGGCGCTCGACGCGGCGATGGCGCTGTGGCTCGCCGCCCTGATCACCGCCGTCGCCTACGCGGCCGTGGCCGGAGTGCTCGCCCTCCGCGGGCGCGACAAGGTCCGCGAGGCCGCACCGCCACTGCCAGAGCAAGCAACCGAAAGCGTGAAGGAGGACGTGCAATGGGCCAAGACCCGCGCGAGATCAGGCAGGACATAGAAGAAACCCGCGAACGCTTGGGAGACACGATGGAGGCACTCGGTCACAAGACCGACGTGAGTGGCCGCGCGAAGGAGGCCATCTCCGATCGCGTCGACTCCATGAAGGAGAAAGTCGCCGGTGTGGGTTCGAGCATCTCGGAGTCGAGCCCGGACGGGGACGATCTGAAGCAGGGCACCCGCCGTGCGATCGGGATCGCCCAGGAGAACCCGCTCGGGCTCGCGCTGGGCGCCGTAGCGGTTGGGTTCGTCGCGGGCCTCGTGATCCCGTCCACCTCGGTCGAGGACCGGAAGCTCGGCCCCATGGCCGATCAGGTCAAGGACAAGGCGAGGGAGACCGGACGGGAGGCAGTCGCACGCGGCAAGGAGGTCGCCCAGCAGGCCGCGGAGAGCGCCAGGGAGACGGCGCAGGAGGCCGGCCGCGAACAGGCAGAGGGTCTCAAGGAGAGCGCACAGCAGAAGGCCGATGAGACTCGGCAGGAAGTGCGCTCCACCCCGTGACCCGAGCGAGCCGGTCGGCGTCCCGTGCGCCGGCCGGCCGCACCCGGGCTCGCTTCATTCAGGGGCTTGGTTCAGGGGTTGTCCCCGATGACCTTGCCCTGTCGCTCGGGCAAGTTGGGCCTCCGTGTCAGTCATCAATCCCAGGAGGTCCAACCGGATGCGCTCGTCCCTCTCGCGTCTGGCCGTGCTCGCCGTCTGCCTGGTCGCCGTCACGGCCACCGCTCTGCCCGCCCCCGCCGGAGCAGCCAGCGGGTATCACATGACCCGCCCGTTCGTCGACGAGAACGGCGACTCTGCCAAAGCTGTCGGCAAGATCTGCACCGGCTCGAAGTTCGGCAAGTGGCGCTGGCGCGTCACGGTCGGCTCGGGTGACCTGCGGGCCAGCTATCGCTGGATCGAGCCGATCTATCCCGACGGCAAGGCCCGCCATCTGAGCTTCACGTACATCGGAGGCCCGCTCGTCGACGAACAGCCGACCGGTGCACTGCGGGACCTGTTCGTGAAAGCGGTGAAGCGCGGGCTCAACAGGATCACGGTCAAGCTGGCCGGCAAGAGGCTCGTGTACGAGACGCCGTTCGGAGGCAAGTCCTCCCAGGCGTTCCGACCCGGCACCGGCTGCTGACCCGACGCTGGGGGGACAAGCGACGGCGGGCGGCCCACTGGGCCGCCCGCCGTCCAGTCCCTGCCGGGTCGAGCCGCCTAGACCGGCAACCCGTTGAAAAGCACCTTCAGCACTCCGGCGACACCGCCCACGGCCACGCTATCGGCGCCCGGGAGGGTGTTGAGGGAGAGGCTGTCGTCCGGATCCGCGTGCGTGATCGACACGGCTGTGGCGAGGCCGGTCACGTCCGCGCCGCTTCCGTTGGCGGTCACGTGGATGTCGTCGTTCCCGTCCGTGCCCTTGACGACCACGGTGTCGAGCGCGCCGTCAGCTGCGTTGCCGCCGAGCGCCCCGGCAAGGTCGAGGTTGGTCTGTGTGACATCGGTACCGGTCAGGTCGTTGACCGTGATGTCGTCGGTGTTCCCGAGGGCGTTGAAGTCGACGGTCTCGACACCGTCGGTGTTCATGGTCACGCTGCCCGGCTGGCGGAAGAAGATCAGCCGCCCTCCGTTCGCGGTCATCGTGACGGTCTCGGGGACGTTCGAGGCCCCGTTGAACACCATCGTGTCGCTGCCGCTCTCACCCTCGATCGAGTCGCTGCCCTCGCCGGGATCCCACCGGAAGGTGTCGTCTCCGCGGCCGAGTTCCGCGCGGTCATTGCCCTTGCCGCCGTCGACGAAGTCGTCGCCGTTGCCGCCGCTGATCGTCTCGATGCCCTGGCCGCCTTCGAGGGTATCGTCACCGTTCCCGCCGGCGATCGTCGTGGGGATCGAGTCCGTGAACGAGCCGTTCGAATCATCGATGCGGACGTGGTCCCGGCCGTTGCCCATCCTGATGCTGATCGCGTCGACGTCGCTCCGGGCAAAGCTGAAGTCGGCCGAGTTGTTGTCGCCCGCGTCGACCTGAATCCGACTCGAGTCGCCCTGCTTCAGGCGAAGGGTGACGGCGTTCGGCCGATTTCCGCCGTCGACGTGGAGCGTGCCGTTGTCGAGCTCGGCCGAGACGCCCGGCGGCTTGGCGCTCGCGCCTGCGGGAGCAATCAGCGCGGCCGCCGCCGCTAGCACGGCGGCCGTTGCGAGGTAGTGATGCTTCGGATGTGAGGTGATGCTCATTTGAGGAGTGCCTCCGAATTGGGGGTGGGTGTCCTGAGGTTCGGTCGCATGTCTCTACGAACCAAGACGCCAACCCCCCGCGTTCCTTCCCGCGACTACTCTGCGAGGGCGCGATGGCTCCAGATCGGACGCTGGATCCGAGCACCCTGGGCGACCACATCGATCGGCTCTTCCGGGCCGCGTGGGCGTTGTCCGGCTCGCGCGCGGAGGCCGAGGACCTGGTGCAGGAGACGTTCGCCCGCGTGCTCGCGAAGCCGCGCCGGGTGCGGGGCGAGGACGACGTCGGCTATCTCCTCCAGGCGCTGCGCAACACGTTCATCAGCTCGCGCCGGTCGGCGGCACGGCGGCCCGCCCCGGACACGCTCGACCAGGGGATCGAGCCGGTCGACCGGAGGACCGCGACCCGTCCCGAGCAGGCCGTCGAGGCGCGGGAGGTGTTCGCGCTGATCGCGTCCCTCTCCGACCCGTTCCGCGATGCGCTCGTCGCGGTCGATGTGGCGGGCCTGAGCTATGCCGAGGCCGCGGAGCTCCTCGAGACCAAGGAGGCCACCATCACATCGAGGCTGTTCCGGGCCCGCGCCCAGGTCGCCCGCGGGATGGAATCGACCCCGCAGGGCGTCCAGGGGAATAGAGGCGAAACCGATGCCTGACGAGAACGACATTCCGCTGACCGACGAGGAGTTGGCCCGCGCACGCGAGGGCGAGGCGCTGATCGCCGCTGCCGTGTCGGACGTGCGGGCGCCGCAGTCCCTGCGCGAGGCGATCGAGCGCGAGCGGGAGCGTGCGTCGGCACGGGCGCGGGCGCCGTTCTGGCGCCGCCACCGATTGGGGCTCGCCCTGACAGGCGCCGCTGCCGCGGCGCTGGTGGTCGTCGGGATCGCTCTTCAGAGCGGGGAGAGCCCCGGCCAACCCCCATTGTCGAAGGTCGTCGCCTCTGCGCGCCTTGAGCCCGCGGGGTCCGCGCCCCGGACGGTCGGCGGCACGCCTCCCGAGCTCGACGCCCGAGTGGGCAACCTCGTGTTCCCCGACTGGAAGGCGAAGTTCGGCTGGGAGGCAGTCGGCCGGCGCGACGACGCGCTCTCGGGGCGCACCGTCACCACGGTCTTCTATCGCAACCCCGAGGGAGCGCGACTGGGCTACGCCGTCGTGTCCGGCGACGAGCTCCACGCCCAGCCACCAGGTCGCGAGGTCACGCGCGACGGCAAGACGTACCATGTGGCCAGCGGAACCGAGAGGACCATCGTGACCTGGAACCAGCAGGGCCACACCTGCGTCATCGCGGCCCCGGCGACGGTTCCGAGCAGCAAGCTGGTCGACCTGGCCGCCTCCCGGAACGTCTAGTAGCTCACAGCGGCCGCAACACAAGACGGCCGGCGCGCGTCACGATCTCGAAGACGCCCGCCTCGTTGCGGCCGCGCCTGAAGGCCCCCTCCGGCACGATCAACTCGAAGCTCTCCGCCTGCGTGCCCTCGAGCGAGAACGTCAGGCCGGTCGCCGCGATCGTCCCGTTCAGGACGAGCGCGATCGGCCGGCCTCCGCCCGGGCGCCCGGCCGGGATCTCTCCGGTGATCTCGCCCGGCACGAAGTCGGACTCCGGCTCGACGTGCTGCAGGTCGCCGGCTTGGTCGATGTGCGTCGTCGCGGTGCCGTGCAGCTGCGCAATCGTCGCCGCCCTCCGGCCGATCAGGTCCGGGTGCGGGCCGATCCGGTACAGCGCGTCGGGGTTCCGGCCGCCGCCGCTTCCGAACAGCGCGATCTTCCTGCGAACGGCCGCCCGCGTCCGCTGCTCCAGCGTCTCGGGCCGGAAGGTGTAGTCCCCGCCCACCGTGTTCAGCTCCGTCCCGACGCGGTGGAAGATGGTCACGCGGCGCGCCTGCGAGGCGATCGGCTCCAGGAGGGAGCGGCCGTCGAGCCCATCCGGCTTCTCCACGCCGGCAAGCTCGAGGACGGTCGGAAAGAGGTCGAGCGTCTCGACGTGCTGACCGTCCACAATGCCGCGGCGCTGGCCCGGCAGCTTCATGATCAGCGGGACGGGCGCGATGTTCTGCACGTTTCTTCGCGTGACCGTCCGTCGCTCCACCCCGACGTGGAAGCCGATGCCGTGGTCGGCAACGACGACGACCAGCGCGTCGTCGTAGAGGTCGAGGCGTCGCAGCCGCGCCAGCAGCTCGCCGAGCAGCCGGTCGGCGAACCCGAGCTGCAGCAGGTGCCGCTCATACGACACCTTCACGAGCCACGGCACCCCGAACCCGAGCTCGCCGTTCAGGCCCGGGATCGGCTCCGGCGCATTGCGCCGATAGTGGCGACCCGACGGGTAGAACTGCCAAGGCACATGTGGCAGCAGCACGTGCTTGAACCAGAGCGCGGGTTCCGGGCGCGGCTCCACGGAGCGGACGAAGTGCCGGAACCGGAGCGGCTTACCGGCAGCGAGGTGGCTCAACGTCGTACCGGGCTCGGGCTCGCACAGGCTGGTGGGACAGAGGCCCGTCGCCTCCTCGAACGCGTGCACCTCGTAGCGCCGCTCCAGCAGCGTGAACAGGTTCCGCGGGTGCGAGTAGACGTCCGAGCGCAGGCCCGCCCGCGGATAGCGCCCGTCGAGGATCGCGGGGACCGCCAGGGCGGTGCTGTCGTGCACCGCCGTCGCGCCGCGGTACCAGGTGCCGTCCGCCGCCAGCTCGGCGAAGGCGGGGTAGCGCGAGGCGTCAATTCGGTCGTCCGGCCCCAGCAGCGATGTGAGCGGCAGCTCGTCGAAGACGACCATGACGATCGTCCGAGGGCGCACCGGTCCATGCGGGACACCGGGACGGCCGGCCTTGGTCACGCGCCGTTCGGCCGTCCGCGACGGCGCGGGCTCGAGCAGGGCGAGCCCCAGCCCGACCACCGCGGCGACCACCGCGATCCCGAGAGCGGCGCGGACTAGTTGGCGCTTCGGCACGAAGTCTCAGCGTATCCCGCGTTTTCGGCCCCGCGCCAGCGTGCAACGGAGCTGCCCTAACTTGTGTGGATGAGCGCCGACCGCGCGGAGGAGACCGCCGTCGCTCTCGCCGAGGCCTGGCAAGCGCTGCTCACCGTGCACCCGAAGGCCTGGAGCGTCCACCGGGACGGGCTGTCAGCCTTCGCCACGGGCATTCCGCTGGCCGGCCTCAACGGCGTCTCCTGCTCGCGCGTCGACCCGGATCCGGAGGACGTGCGACGGCTCCTGCGCGAGCTGAAGGCGCGCGGCGTCCCCCACCTGCTCCAGCTCCGGCCGGCCACCCGCGCCGCCGTGCTGGCGGTGCCCGACGAGGAGGGGCTCGCGCCCGACGCCGGCGTCCCGCTCATGAGGCTCGACGACCCGGCCCCGATCGAACGCGCCCGCGTGGTCGCACCCGGCCTGACCATCCGTCAGCTCGGTCCCGACGAGACCGCGCTCCACGCGCTCATCGCCGCGGCCGGGTTCGAGGAGGAGCCGGAGCACTTCACGCGCCTTCTTCCGCCGGTCGTGCTGAACCTCGACGGGGTGCGCGCCTATGTCGGTGAGGTGGACGGCGAGATCGTCACCACCGCGCTCGGCATGACGCGCGCGGGCACCGTCGGCATCTTCAACGTGGCCACCCCGCCCGAGCACCGCCGGCGCGGCTACGGCGCGGCGGTGACCGCCCGCGCGGCCGTCGACGGCTTCGCCGCCGGCGCGAGCTGGGCCTGGCTCCAGTCGAGCACGGCCGGCTACCGGGTCTATGAGGCGCTCGGCTTCAGGACCGTCGAGCGCTGGCTGTGCTGGGTGCGGGCCTAGCTAAGCGAAGAACTTGGCGGCCAGCTGCTCGACGGTGCCCTTGGTGCGCATGGTGCTGGGCCCGAGCAGCTCGTCGAGCGCCTTGCGGTCGAGCTCCGACTCGAGCGTGCCGCCGGCCGGCAGCCAGTAGAGCTCCCGCTTGCCGAACGTCAGCAGATCCTGGTCGGTGGCCAGCGCGAGCGCCTTCTTCTGAGTGGCCGCCGTCGGCTTCTTGTGGAGCAGGGCGACCTGAAGCTTGCCCCTCGATGCCTCCACGTCCTCCGCCGGGAACGGCTGGTGCGCGGCGATCTGCTTCACGTCGCTCGCCGTGCGCGTGAAGATCACCATTTCGTGGCGGAGCGCCTCCTCGAGGTGCTTCTCGAGGGCGCCCCTCATGTCGCGCGGCGCCTCGAAGACGACGTTCCCGCTGGTGCGGAAGGTCGCCACGTCGTCCACGCCCACCTCTTCGAAGAGCGACTTGAGCCGAGCACTCGTCACCCGGCGGTTCCGTCCCAGGTTCACGGCGCGGAGGAATGCGGCGTACCTCATGGGCCCAAGGCTTGCAGACCCGGGCAACGGGACGTTCACTCGGGGTTCACGGCCGGTTCACAGGGCCGCGGCGGCCGCGTTCGACACTTTTCGCATGCAGAACACAGGGAGGCTGCTGTTCATGGCGACCGTGACCTGCTACCTGCTGGGACGGGTCTTCGCCGGCGATGCCCTGTACGTCGAGACCGTCGTCTATGCCGCCACGGCGGCCTTCGGGCTCGACTTCCTGATCGCCTCCTGGCGATCGCTCTGGACGTCGAGTTAGGGAACCCGAACTCGGCCGCGAAACGGCGCCTGAAGGTGCTACATTCGGGCGCGTGGAAGCCCGCCGGACCGATGTGCTGAAAGCCTCGCCACGGATGTTCGAGTCGGACCTGCTCGACCGGCTCTCACGTGTTCATCCGATGGTCCCGCTCGTGATCTTCGTCCCGGCGATCGTGGCGCTTCTGGTCGTCGGCGCTCGCGGCGAGCCGACCACGCTTCAGGTCATCGGCCTGGTCCTCGGCGGCTATGCCTTCTGGACCGTGTTCGAGTACTGGATGCACCGTCTCGTCTTCCACTTCGAGCCCGAGGACGGCATCGGGGCGCGGCTCCACTGGATCATCCACGGCGTCCATCACGACCACCCGAACGACCCGCTTCGGCTCGTGATGCCACCCTCCGTAAGCATCCCGCTTGCACTGATCGTCTGGGGCGTGTTCGTGCTCCTGCTCGGCACTCCGTGGGCACACATCTTCATGGCCGGATTCCTGGTGGGCTACCTCATGTACGACATGACGCACTACCACGTGCACCACCATCGGCCCCGCACGAGGCTCGGCAAGCTCGTGCGCGAGCTCCACATGCGGCATCACTTCCAGGACGACACCAGGGGCTTCGGCGTGAGCGCTCCGTTCTGGGACTACGTGTTCGGCACGCCGCAGAAGCGTCGCAGCTAGCGCTCGGGGCTGAAGCGCCGCAGGCGCAGCGCGTTGCCCACGACCGACACGCTCGACAACGCCATCGCCGCCGCGGCGATAACGGGGCTCAGCAGGCCGGCGGCCGCCGCCGGTATCGCGGCGACGTTGTAGGCGAAGGCCCAGGCCAGGTTCTGCTTGATCGTGCGGAGCGTGGAGCGGCTGAGGCGGATTGCGTCGGGGGCCGCACGGAGGTCGCCGCTGACGAGCGTCAGGTCGGACGCCTCGATGGCGACGTCGGTACCGGTGCCGATCGCGAGGCCGAGGTCCGCCTGGGCGAGCGCCGGCCCGTCGTTCACGCCGTCGCCCACCATGGCCACTACGCGCCCGTCTTCCTGAAGGCGCCGGACGACGTTGGCCTTCTCCGCGGGCAGCACGTCGGCGGTCACCTCGTCGATGCCAACATCGCCGGCGACTGACCGCGCGATGGTCTCGTTGTCGCCGGTGAGGAGCACCGGCCGCAAGCCGAGCTCCTTGAGTGAGGCAACCGCCTCCGCCGACGACGGCTTGACCGTGTCGGCGACGACAAGCACCGCACGAGCCTCTCCGCCCCACGCGGCCACGACCGCGGTCTGGCCGCGCTCCTCGGCACGGGTGCGGACGGCGGCGAGCTCCGGGGGGAGGGCTACACCGCGCTCGGCGAGGAGCGCGGGTCGGCCGACGACGACGTCGAGGCCGTCGACGACACCGGCGACCCCGAGGCCCTCGACGTTGCGGAAGCCCTCGACCGGCGAAAGCACGCCCGCGACGCCGTCGCGCGCGGAGCCGAGCCCACCGCCCGCGCAGCCGACGCTGTCGCTCGCGGAGCCGGGTGCGTCGCTCGCGGAGCCCACGCCGTTGCTCGCGGAGCCCACGCCGTTGCTCGCCGAGCCCACGCCGTTGCTCGCGGAGCCGAGGCCATCGCTGCCCGCGCGCGCGGTGTGCCGCTCGCTCGCCGCCCTCGCGATCGCTCGTCCCACCGGGTGCTCCGAGGCGTTCTCCACCGCCCCCGCGAGCCGCAGCGCCTCGGCTCGGTCCACGCCGGCGGCCGGCACGATCTCCATCAGCGACATCCGTCCGGTCGTGACCGTGCCGGTCTTGTCCAGCACCACCGTGTCCACTCTGCGCGTCGACTCCAGCACCTCCGGGCCCTTGATCAGGAGGCCGAGCTGTGCGCCGCGGCCGGTGCCGACCATGAGCGCGGTCGGGGTCGCGAGACCCAGCGCGCACGGGCACGCGATGATCAGAACCGCCACGGCCGCCGTGAAGGCGTCCGAAGCGCTCCCGCCGGTGACAAGCCAGACCGCGAATGTAACGAGCGACAGACCGATCACCGCCGGTACAAACACGGCAGAGATTCGATCGGCCAGCCGCTGGACGGGCGCCTTCCCCGCCTGCGCCTCCGTCACCAGCAGGGCGATCTGAGCGACCGCGGTGTCCGCCCCCACCTTCGTCGCCCGCACCACCAGCCGGCCGCCGGCGTTCACGGTCGCGCCGACCACGTCCGAGCCGGGACCGACCTCGACCGGCACCGGCTCCCCGTTGAGCATGCTCATGTCGACGGCCGAGGAGCCCTCCTCCACTACGCCGTCGGTCGCGACCTTCTCACCCGGGCGGACCACGAAGCGATCGCCCGGCGCGAGCCGCTCGACCGGCACCCGATGCTCGCGACCGTCGGCGTCGAGCAGCGCGACATCCTTCGCCCCCAGCTCGAGGAGCGCGCTGATAGCCGCGCCGGCGCGGCGCTTGGCGCGCGCCTCGAGGTAGCGGCCGGCGAGGATGAAGGTCGTGATCGCGGACGCCGTCTCGAAGTACATGTCGGCGTCGCCCACGAGGAGCGCGTATACCGACCAGAGCCACGCGGCGAGGACACCGACCGAGACGAGCGTGTCCATGGTGGCCACGCGGTGCCTCAGGTTCGCCCAGGTCGCGCGGTGGAACGGCAGCGCACCCCAGAGCGCGACGGGGGTTGCCAGCGCGAAGGCGAGCCACTCCCAGCCGTCGAACTGGAGCGGCGTGATCATCGATAGGAGTAGCACCGGCAGCGAGAGCGCGGCGGACACGAGCAGCCGGCGCCGCAGCGAGGCCGCGGAATCGGCGTCCTCTCCTTCGTGCTCGCCCGGATGCAGCAGCGCGCCGTAGCCAACGGCCTCCACCGCGCCGACTAGCTGGTAGGGCGCGACCGTATCCGGGTCGTAATCGACCGTCGCCCGGTCAGTGGCGTAGTTGACCGTCGCCGTGACGCCGTGGACCTCGTTCAGGCTCTGCTCGACGCGGGCCGCGCAGGAAGCGCAGGTCATTCCGCTGATCGGGAGCTCGAGACGGGCCATACCCCCCTAGGGTATAGTGCCCACATGGAAGCCACAACCGAGACGCGCGGCTACACGGCGACCAAGGACCAGCTCCTGAAGCGACTCCGCCGCATCGAGGGGCAGGTCGGCGGCATCGAGCGCATGGTCGAGGACGACCGCTACTGCATCGACATCCTCACCCAGATCTCCGCCGTTCAGGCGGCGCTGGACAAGGTTGCCCTGGGACTCCTCGACGACCACGCTCACCACTGCGTCGTTAGCGGCCCGCCCGCCAAGAAGGAGGAACGGACCGAGGAGCTGATGGCGGCGGTCGGCCGCCTCATGCGGCGCGGCTAGCGTCCGCGGCAGGGATTCGGGAAGCCGACGTCGCGCTTGCCGGTCATCTCGCCCGCGGAGGGTGAGCACTTCGCTCCAGGATGCGGGGAGAGGTAGAGCCGCGACCGCGTCTCGTCGTTCAAGGGGAGACGCTCGTAGGTCAGGTAACGCCAGTAGGCGGTCATGGTCGGACCGCTCTCGTACCGGACGGAATAGCGCTGCGCGAGCGGGAGGTAGGAGTCCGGGTCCACGAAAAACTCGGCGCGCTCGACAGAGTTGTGCCCACGGACTGGTCCGGACACCAGGCGATACGCCTCCTTGCCGTCGACTTTCACACGGCCCTGGGACTGGAGTCGCCCCTGCCCCTGCAGCTCTTTCAAGCTCCGGCTGGGATCGAAGGGATCGAGTCCCGGCGCGCGGCCCCCTCCGGGCGCTCTGCCGAAGCCGCTCTCGGAGATGGTGTTCGCGATCGCGTCGTACCTGACCGCGGGTCCACCGAGCCGACCGGGGCGACGCCGGCCGGCGACGTCGCCGAAGAGCCTCCCCCGGCCGCCATCCGTCACCGCAAAGTCCTTCCGATGCATGCGCCCGCTCGTCGTGTGCCAGGCCTCGAAGAAGAAGCTCTGGCTCGTGTCAGGCATGTCCGGTGATGTCGCACGCGCGATTGCCTCGAAGTGGTAGATGACGTCGTCTTGTGTCAGCGCCGCGACCGCCCTGGCCACCACGTGGGGAGTGGGGCCTCTGTCGGAGTCGAATAGGCTGAGCGCGGCAAACACGGCCACCGCCGCGACGGCAGTCACGGCCGCGAGCTGCGGGAGGCGACGCCCGCCGGTGCGGCGCCGGGGCTCCTCGACCGGTGTCGCGAGCAGGCGATCGAGCAGAGTATCCGCCTCGCGCTGCTGATTCGCGCCCAGCGGCTTGCCATCGGTCACGGGATTGGCAGCAGCGAGCCGCTGCATCAGGTCGCGAGCGGGGCTCACGGGCTCACCTCCAGCGAGGTCGGTTCAGCGTCAACGCCTCGGCCTGCCTCGAGTGCTTCGAGCTCAGAGGCCAGGCGGCCGCGGGCCCGGTGGAGCCGGACCGCGAAGGTAGCTCGTGAGCAGCCGGCCGAACGCGCCGCGCGCGCGCCTGAGAGGCCGTCCCACGCGGCGAGCATCAGCGCCTCCCGGCCTCGCTCGGACACCCGGCTGAGCGCCACTCGCAACAGCTCGACGTCGGCGACGTCCTCCCCGACGTCACCGGAGTCACCCGGCACGGCGGCACCCGCAACCCGGCGCTCGAGCGCTGCGCTGCGGTGGGCCGACCTGCGCTGATTGGCGAGAACGCGGCGCGCGACCCCGTATAGCCACGGCAGCGCATCCTCGGGCACGTCCTCGAACCGGCGCCAGGCGACGAGGAAAGTGTCCGCGACAGCGTCCTGCGCCGCGTCCGGCGCGGCCCGCCGGAGCGCGTAGGCGCGCACGAGCGGATAGCACTCCCGGAACATCCCTTCGAATATCTCCCCACGATTTGGTTCCACAGATGGCCTCTGTGGCGAGTATGTCCGGGAGGTGGGTGGAAATTACATTCGCCCGGTGCCCTGTCCGGGCACAATCCTGTCTCGGTCTTTG
The DNA here is from genome assembly GCA_046735115.1 of Actinomycetota bacterium. Classification (GTDB taxonomy): domain Bacteria; phylum Actinomycetota; class Thermoleophilia; order Solirubrobacterales; family Thermoleophilaceae; genus JACVRW01. Next base: position 6,969 of record JBKPSR010000150.1, on the reverse strand, counting down.
GCAGGCAACACTTAGGCAGGACTGTTGCGCGGAGCGATGCGGCTGAGAGGATTCGAACCTCCACGCCCCTTTCGGAGCACGGGCACCTGAAGCCCGGGCGTCTGCCAGTTCCGCCACAGCCGCTAGCGAGCGAAACTCTAGCGTCGTCGCGCCCGCTCGACGGAAAGCTCCGCGACCAGCGCTGAGTGGTCTGAGAGCTTGTCCTCGCGGCGCCAGTCGTGGCGGTAGGAGCAGGTTGTTACCGAGACCTCGGCCGATGCGATCAGGTGGTCGAGCCGGTAGCCGCCGCCGGTGCGGGGCCATTCCCAGCTCGGTTCCTTCGAGTCGAAGCCGTTCAGGGCTCGGAAGGCGTCGCGGAAGCCGTGCTTCTCCAGGCCGCGGATCAGTGCGGACTCGGCGGCGTCCCAGCGCTCACCGCGCTCGGGGCGCAGCCGGCCGTTGCGCTCGCGGGCGAAGGTCCAGACCGTGCCGTCGGGGTGCTCCCGTCGCGGCGTGTTCAGGTCCCCCAGGAGGATTCGCGGCCCGGATCCGCTCGCCAGGTGGCGGAACACTGCCTCGTGAGTGAGGACCTTCACCAACCCCGGCTTCGGGCTGATCGGCGAATGCACGTTCACGATCTCAAGGCCTCCCGCGCGTACCGCGAGCACGCGCTCAGGCCACGGCACATCGCCCACCGGGACGACCTCCGCCTGCTCGCGCGCAGCGGTCAGGACCGCGAGTGGGCGGCTCCCCTCGCGCGCGCGTGGAAGCGGCGCCAGAGCCGGCACGAACCCGGCCTCCGTGAGCCGCTCCGACCACGGACGGGCCGTCACGGGGGTCACCTCCTGGAGGCAGACCAGATCCGGAGCGAGCTCCAGTACGCGCTCCGCCTGGTCGTGAAGGCGGCTCTTCCGGCCGGCCACGTTCCAGGTCACGACGAGCACGCGTATTGTCCTACCCGCGAACGATTGAAGGAGAGACCAATGCCTTACGAGGTGCCGCCCCTCCCTTACGACTACAACGCCCTCGAGCCGCACATCGACGAGGCGACGATGCAGGTTCATCACGACAAGCACCACCAAGCCTATGTGGACAAGGTAAACGGCGCCCTCGAGGGCACCGAGTGGGCCGACAAGCCGATCGAGGACGTGATCGCGAACCTCTCGCAGATCCCCGACGACAAGCGCATGGCCGTCCGGAACAACGGTGGTGGCCATTACAACCACTCGCTGTTCTGGGAGTGGATGTCGGCCGACGGCGGCGGCGAACCGGACGGCGACCTCGCCGCGGCCATCGAGTCGGCCTTCGGCTCGTTCTCCGACTTCCAGGGCAAGTTCAAGGACGCCGGCGTGAACCAGTTCGGCTCGGGCTGGTCATGGCTCGTGCACGACGGATCGGGTCTGGCGGTCGTCTCTACGGCGAACCAGGACAACCCGCTGACCGATGGCAAGACGCCCCTGCTCGGGGTGGACGTCTGGGAGCACGCCTACTACCTCAAGTACCAGAACAAGCGCCCGGACTACATCGACGCCTGGTGGAACGTCGTGAACTGGGCGAAGGTGGCGGAGGGCTTCAGCACGGCGGGCGGCTAGCCAGGAGCGGTCGGCCGCTCGAGCAGCTTCAGGACCATGTCGCGCGCCCGCTTCGCCGCTCGCTCGATCCGAGCAGCTCGTCGCGGCGCGAGTCGTCAGGCGGCGTGTCCTCGAGGACCGCGCTGGTGTTAGTTGAGGATCACCGCGAGCCTGGTTGTTCAGATCATGGACGGCCTCCCGCACGGCGGGGAGCCTATGCTGACCCCGTGAGCGACTGGACTCAGCACGCGCAGCGCGAGCTGGCACGCGAGGGCTACCGCGTCAGCGGCCCGCGCTCCGCGGTTGTCGAGACGCTCGCCGATCTCGGCTGCAGCGTTACCGCGAAGGAGATCGCCGATCGCCTGCACGACCAGGGGCAGGACGTGGGCGTGGCGAGCATCTACCGGACGCTCGAGCTGCTCGACAAACTGCGGCTCACGCGCCGCGTCGACGCGGCCGAGGGCGTCGCCCGCTATGAGCCCCTCGGCCCGAGCGGCGAGCACCACCATCACATCGTCTGCGACACCTGTGGCGAGGTGGCCACCTTCGAGGACTCGGACCTCGAGCGAGCGATCGAGCGCCTGGCCGGCCGCGTCGACTACGCGATCGACGGCCACGACGTGACGCTGCGCGGCGAGTGCCCGACCTGCCGGGCGCGCTAGAACCCCGCACGACAACTCGTGGACGCGCTCGAGCTGATCGCCTTCTGCTCCTGGTGCTTCGCCGTCGCTCTCGCCGGCGGGGTGGTCGGGCTCGTGTTCGGGAACATCCGCCTCCCGGCCGTGCTGCTCGTGGCCTCGCACCCCGCCGCGGGGGCCGGGGCGAACATCGGCATCTCGGGGGTGTCGGCGACCGCGGCCGCGATCGTCCACGTGCGCGCGGGCAGGATCAACTGGCGCCTGTTCGGCTGGATGGCGCCGCCCTCGATGCTCGGCGCCTTCGCCGGTGGCTACCTGTCGGGGGTGCTGCCCGACGACATCCTGCTCGTGATCATCGGGCTGCTCCTCCTCTACTTCGGGGTCGACCTCCTGCGCCGACACGACCAGCCCGTTCGCCGCGAGGCGAATCCGGGCGACCGCCTGGACATCCGCGCGGCTGTCGTCACCGGCGCGGTCGTCGGCCTGCTCGGCGGCCTCGTGGGTCTGATCCTCGGCGCGCTCCGGATGCCCGCCCTCCTGCGCTACGTGGGCGAGACCGCCGCGCGCGCCGTTGGGACGAACCTGACCGTGGGCGTCTGCGTCGGCGTCGCGGGCGTGATCGGGCACACCCCGGACGGCGTCGACTGGAACCTGCTCGCGATCGGGTCCGCGGCGTCGGTGCCGGGTGCCCTGCTCGGGGCGCGCCTGACCGGCCGCCTCAGCGAGCGTCAGCTGCTGCGAGCGATCGGCGCAATGCTCGTAGTGGCCGGCGCCACCACGGCGCTTCAGGCTCTGCTGTGACCTGGCGCGCCAGCCCACGCACCGTACGCCACTCGTCGAGCGACCAGCCCATCGGCACATCGCACTCCAGCGTGCTGATGGCCTGGCTCTGGAACTGCTCACTCACAGGTTCCTGCTGAATCACACGGGCTCCTTCTGCCCTCCCTATACCCGCAGGCAGAAAGCTCAAGCGCGATCTACGAGTCCAGAGCCTCGTAGGCCTCCGCGCTGACGAACTCGCGCGCCTCCTCTTCCGACATCTCCATGCCGGGGTGATCGTCCGCGACGTGCTGGCGCACGGCCTGGGCGAGATCATCGTCGTTCGCAGCCTGAAGGGTCCTGCCGCACTGGCAGTCGATTACGCGCATATCGCGAGGCTATAGCGGGTACATCAAGGCTTGCGATTCGGGAAGGATTCCGAGTCGTGACGGGAGGTGCCGGTGCGCACCGCGGGGCGCGCGGAGACTACCATCGCCGCCCCGTGGGCGCTGCCGAGATCGCCGCCATCGCCGCGGCCGGCATGGCGGCCGGAGCAATCAACACGCTCGTCGGCAGCGGCACGCTGATCACCTTTCCAGTGCTGCTGGCGTTCGGCTATTCGCCGGTCACCGCGAACGTCTCGAACACGATCGGGCTCGTGCCTGGCTCGGCGGCGGGCGCCATCGGCTACCGCCGCGAGCTCGAGGGCCAACGCACGCGGACGCTGCGGTTCGCGATCGCGTCGGTGCTGGGCGGGATCACCGGCGCGGTCCTCCTGCTCGTGCTGCCGGCCTCCGCGTTCGAGGCGATCGTCCCGGCCTTCATCGCGGTCGCGCTCGTCGCGGTCGTGCTCCAGCCGCGGCTCGACCGCCTCGTGGCGGAGCACCGCCCCCCGCCCGACGCGCACGGCACCGGGCTGCCGCGGGTCCTGGTCTACGTGGCAGGCGTCTACGGCGGCTACTTCGGCGCCGCACAGGGGATTCTGCTGCTCGCGATCCTCGGCCTGGCGCTGCCGGACGACCTGCAGCGCGTGAACGCGCTGAAGAACGTGCTCGCGGGCGTCGTGAACGGCGTCGCCGCGATCGTATTCATCGTGGTCGCCCCCCACGTCGCCTGGGGCGCGGCCGCGCTGATCGCGGCCGGGTCGGTCGTCGGAGCGCAGCTGGCCGCCCGCTACGGCCGGCGGCTGTCGCCGCCGGCGCTGCGAGCGGTGATCGTGGGAGTCGGGATCGCCGCGATCGTGCAGCTGTTGACCTAGCTACAGCCCGCGGAAGATCTCCCTCGCGGCGAAGGCCGTGTCGGGGAAGTCGGCGAACACGCCGTCGATCCCGAGCCTGTACATAGCGAGGAACTCGTCGACCGGGCCGCCGGGATATCCCGTCGGGAAGGAGTCGTCCCGGAATGTCCACGTATGGACGAGCAGCCCGCGCGCGTGCGCGCGCTTGATCAGGTCAGTCGGCGGCTTGACGTCTCCGCCGCCACCCGCGGTGGTCGGGATGATGTAAACCTTCCAGGGGCCGATGCCGTCGGCGTAAGTCTTCACCTCGTCGAGCCCGGCGTTGGTCGCGAAGTAGCCGAAGGTGCGCGCCAGCAGCGCCGGATCCCCCGAGGCCGTCCAGTCGTAGGGGCGGTCGAAGGGCGGCGCGTAGGTCGGCAGCCCGGTGACGGGATCCGTGTCGTTCGCGTCCATCAGCTGGATCAGGCGGACCGGGGTCATGCGGTTGAGCCGCTTCAGGTTCGACTGCTCGAACGACTGGATGAACACGGGACTGGTGCGCCGGTTCAGGTTGTTCCGCTTCAGCACGCGGACGAGCCGTCGCTCGAGCGGCAGCCCGATGCTCCTGTGGAAGGTCGGGTGCTTCGTCTCCGGATAGATGCCGATCCGGCGCCCCTGCTTCCGGGACTGCCTCTTGACGACGTCAATGATCTCTTGGAGCGTCGGGATCCTGAACCTGCCGTCGAACCGGGTCGGGCGGCTGCCGCGGGTCTGCTTCGCCCGGAGCGTCTTGATCTCCGCGAGCGTGAAGTCGGAGGCCCACCAGCCCTCGGTCGGCACCCCGTCCAGCGTCTTCGTCGCCACCCGGTTCGCGAACTCGGGGTGGTCGGCGACGTTCGTGGAGTCGCGATCGCTCGTGTCGGTAGTGCCGATGAACGGCTCGTGGCGCGCGATCAGCACGCCGTCCTTGGTGGCCACGAGATCCGGCTCGACGTAGTCGGCGCCGAGCTTGATGGCCAGCCTGTAGGACTGCAGCGTGTGCTCGGGCACGAAGCCGCTGGCCCCCCGGTGCCCGATCACAAGCGGCCTGTTCTCGCGCTTCCTCTTCGCGGCGTCCGCAACGGGCGCCATCAGCGCTCCGAGAGCCACGATCGACAGGAGCGTAAGGATGCAGGCGCGAGTCTTCATCGGCCGAACCTAACCGACCGCCGGCCCTTGCTGCGATAGAAATTTTCGCCTTCGGGAAAGCAAGTGCTTTATGGGGAGCTTTCGGTGGGGATCCTGCAATTGACGATGCTGCTTGCGTCGGGGCTGGCCGCGCTGCCTGCCTCCCGCGCCGAGATCGTCTACTCGGCCGACACCTAACGCGGCGGCGACCTGCTGAAGATCGACGACGGCGGCACGGCCGGCAAGACGGTCAAGGCGCCGGTGCGGAGCGAATGGTTCGGAACGCACGCGTCGAGCAGTCGTCGTTCTCCGACTGGTTCCAGTCGCACCGGACGTTCGGCTTCGTGTGCCCGGTGCTCAAGACTGGTGTAGCGACGCCGTGACGTCGTCGCGCACCGGCAGGTCGGGGGCGCCGACCTCCACTTGAGCGCGCTCGCCCATCCGGACCCGAAGGATCGCGCCACCCATCTGACGAGCGACCTCGCGTGCGTCGCGCTCGGCCGCGCGGATACGGGGGAGGCTCACGCCGCACTCGTCGAGGAACTGGCGCAGCATGGGCCCGCGCAGCTCCGCGCGGCTTAGCTCGAGCTCCTCGACCCTGGTGCGCACGATCGCGGCGCCGTCCTGGGCGATCAACACGGCGGCCGCCGCGTCGTCCGTGATCGTCCCAGCCGAAGACCTCACCCGGTCGATCACCTGCTTGGCGGTGACCTCCGGGCCGAACTCGCGGACGATTGCCTCGAGCCGCTCGACGCCGAGCTGCCCGTCGGCGGTGCGAGCCTCGGACAGCCCGTCCGTGTAGAAGAAGGCGATCGCGCCGGGCGGGAACGGCAGCATCGTCTGACGCTGGCCGGTGCCCGCGCCCACGCCGAGCGGCGGAGCCGTGCCCACGATGACGGGCGCGAAGCCGGGAGTGGCGATCACGATCGGCGGCGGATGGCCGGCGGTGGCATAGGTGAGCGTGCCGGCCGCCGCGTCGTGGACGGCCACGAGCGCGGTCACGAAGTCGCCCTCGAGCTTGCCGGTGAGCACGGAGCCGGCGATTTGCAGCGCCTCGCGGGGCTCGAGACCCGCCTCCACGTACGCCCGCAGCGTGTAGCGGGCGAGCGCGGTGCGGCCGAGGGCGGCGCGGCCGTGGCCTGAGACGTCCCCGATCAGGACCGCCGTCTTGCCGCCCGCGAGCGAGATGACGTCGTAGAAGTCGCCGCCCGCGCCGGGGCCGTCGGCCGGCCGGTATGCCACGGACACCGCCGATGCGCCGAGGTCCTCTGGCAGGTCCGGGAGCAGGGCGGCCTGCAGGAGGCCGACCTGCCCGAGCAGGTCGCGGCGCTGCGCCGCCAGGCGGCGGTTGCGGAGGAGCGTCAGGCCGGCGGCCAGCGCCAGGAGGATCGCGAGAGCCACGAGACCCGCGACGAGGATCCGGAGGGGCGTCGGCACGACCTCGACGACGTCCCGCACGACCCTGAACGGCTGCGGGAGCCCGTCGCGCTGGGTGAGCGGCCCGGACGGCGTCTGGTCGCCCCTTGCCTTGTTCTCGTCGCGAGCAGGCTTGGGCGCGTCGGTCTGCGGCGCGGACGACGGGGCGGTGGTAGCCGCCTCCTGCGCGCGCCGTACCTGGCCGGCGGCGGCGGCGCCGAAC
>JBKPSR010000149.1:0-17945 GCA_046735115.1 Actinomycetota bacterium | reverse complement strand
GCTCCGGCGGGGGCTCCGGCCCCGGCGGCGGCCGCCGCCGGCACGGGCTCGCCCAGCGTGCCGGGCGCGAACGCCGGCACGCGGCCGCCGAACTGCTGGAGCATCAGGCGGCGGCGGCGCATGTAGGTCTGCTCGCGCTCCTTCCACTCGACGAGCACCGGCGTGGCGATGAAGATCGACGAGTACGCGCCCGACAGCACGCCGACCAAGAGTGCGAACGCGAAGTCCTTCAGCGTCTCACCGCCGAACAGGAGCAGCGAGCCTACGGGCATCAGCACCACGAAGCTCGTGGCCAGCGATCGCGTGAAGACCTCCGACATCGACCGGTTCGCGATCTGGGAGAAGGTCGCCCGTGGCATGCGCGGCACGTTCTCGCGTATTCGGTCGAACACGATCACCGTGTCGTACAGCGAGTAACCCATGATGGTCAGCAGCGCGGCCACTGTCGCGGTAGTGACCTCCCTGTCGAACAGGGCGTACACGCCGGCGGTGATCAGCAGGTCGTGCGCGAGCGCGATCATCACCGGCACCGCGAACTTCCACTCGAAGCGGAATCCGATGTAGATGGCGATCAGAAGCAGGGACGCCACCACCGCGATAATCGCCGTGCGCGCGATCTGGGCCCCGAAGGTCGGCCCGACCGAGTTCGACACGAAGTCCTTGGTCGCTACCCCGTAATCGTCGTTCAGGGCGTTCTCGACCTTCGCGACCTGAGCCGGCTCGAGCTGCTTCACTTCGATCTGGATGACGTTCTGCCCGAGCTCCGGGTCATTGACCTCCTGGATCTTGGCGTCCGCGTAGCCGAGCGGCCTGAGCGTGGACCGCACCTGGTCCACGCTCGCCTCACGCTGAAGCGGAGCGGTGATCTTCGTGCCCGACTCGAAGTCGATGCCCAGGTTCAGTCCGAGCGACGAGATCGCGATGGCGCCGATGGCCAGGATGGCGCCCGACATCGAGAAGAACCAGCGCGAGTTCCCCATAAAGTCGAAACGCCAGCCCCGGCTCTCCTTGGTGGCGACGCCCAGCGCACTCGGCCGCCGCAGGAGCCGCGTGCGTGCCAGCGAGCCGAGGATCGCCGAGGTGGCGAGCACGGCGGTGAAGAGCGACACGAGCGTGCCGACTCCGAGCGTGAAGGCGAAGCCCCGCACGCCCGCCGTCGCGAGCGTGAACAGGATGAAGGCGACGCCGATCGTGACGACGTTCGCGTCGATGATCGTCCGGAGCGCCTTCGCGTAGCCCGCCGAGATGGCGGCGGGTACCGAGCGGCCGCCGCGCACCTCCTCCTTTATTCGCTCGTACATGACGACGTTGGCGTCGGCCGCGACGGCCAGCGTGAGCACCATTCCCGCGATGCCCGGCAGGGTGAGCGTGATCGGGATCAGCTTGATCAGCGCGAACAGGAACGCCGCGTAGACCAGCAGCGCCACCGTCGCCACCACGCCCAGGACGCGATAGAAGATCAGGAGGAACAGGATCGTGAGGATCAGGCCGGCGCCGGCGGCGGTGAGTCCTTGGTGAAGGGCTTGCTGACCGAGCGTGGCCGACACCTTGGTCTGGGAGATCAGCTTCAGGTCGATCGGCAGCGCGCCGATCCGGAGGTTCTCGGCGAGGTCCTGCGCGTCCTGGATGCTGCCGATGTTCTGGATCGACGCGCCGTTGCGGCCGTCGATGCCGTCGGGGTTCTCCTGGTAGTCGATCGTCGCCAGCGACACGATCTGGTTGTCCAGCGTGATCGCGAAGCGCTGGAAGAACTGCTCCGGGCTAGAGCCCTGCGGCGGGCACTTCGGGTCGACGCCGGCGAGCGTCTCGCAGTCGCGCCCGCGCTCGGCGATCCGCTTCGTCACGCGTGCGAACGCCTCGCGGCCCTTGTCCGTGAACTCCATGTTCACGAGCGGCTCGTTCGTGTTCGGGTCGAAGGCCTGCTCGGGGTTCTTGATCTCCTTGCCGTTCAGCTCGGAGTCGTCCTCGATCACGAAGAAGCGATGGACGCGCGCGGACTGGTCCGGCGCCTTCTCCGCCTCCAGGACAACGATGCCGCGGGGCACCTTGATGACCCGCGAGCCGGCCGGCGGGCCGCCCGAGCCGAGCGCCTCGAGCTCGGACTTGCACTCCGTGTCCTTGGCGTACTGGGGCGCCGTCCCGCCGGCGGGCGTGTAGTCGGACAGGAGGCTCTTGCAGGTGGCCGACGGCTCGTACTCGCCCTCCCGCACGGGCTTCTGGTCGTTGCCGATCGGGTAGCGATCCGGGCCGAAGAGGTAATAGCGCGACGTCGCGGTGCTGTCGTTCTGCTTGTCGGCCTCCTCGGGCGAGAGGTCCGAGCCGGGGGGCACGTCCGTCTTCTCAGCCTTCGGCTTCTGCTTGGACGCGAACTCGGCCGCGTCGTAGAGCGCCTTCGAGCCGGCGAAGGGGACGTCCGGCCCGCGTCCCAGGACGTTCGGCTCCCAGTCGTAGAACTGGAGCTGTGCTGTCGAGCCGACCTGCTGGATCGCGCGCTCCGCGTTCTGCACGTCCGGGAGCCCGATGGAGATCTGATCCCGGCCCGAGCGCTGGATCTCGGGCTCGGACACGCCGAGCGCGTCGGTGCGCTTGCGGATCGTCTCGAGCGCGTCGTCGAGCGCCTGCGCGGTGACCTTCGGGACCTGCGGCGTCGGCTGGCCCTGGTAGACGAGCTCGATGCCGCCCTTCAGGTCGAGCCCGAGCTTCGTCGACTTGTCCGCGATCACGAAGGCCGACGCCGCGAGCAGCAACAACACGATCCCGAGGATCGACAGGTTCCTGGTGCGGTTGGTCATTGTGGAGTGAGCACGAGCAGAAGGCCCCCGTCGTCGTCGTATGCGGGGAAGATGTCGGCCTTCGCCGGCTCGGGGCGGTCTCCCTCGGCGTGCACGACCACCGGCTTGTCCATCACGCGCACCCCCCACTCGAGAGCGGTGGCCACGTGGTCGTCGCCATTCTCGAACTCGAGATTAAGCACGTCCTGCACGGGTCGGCCGATCACGTCGAGGTCGCCCAGGCCCGTGAGCTCGCGCGCGCCGCGGCCGGTCCCGATGAGCCGGCCCTGCTGGTCGAGGATGAAGAAGGCGGCGTTCGGAGCCGGGTAGTAGTCGTCGAGCAGCTCGAAAAGGAAGCCGAAGCCACAGCGCTTGCAGCCCTTGGCGCGGGTCTGGAACCCCGCTGTGCGCTCTGAGGACTCACTGCGGTTTCCGCAGTTCGGGCAGATGAAGATCGGCATGGAAAGTCAAGGGTAGGGCCTTGCCTAAATGTGAGGTTAGAACAGGCGCTGGCGTGCTTCGCGAGGCGGTTCGAGGCCGAGATGGGCGAACGCCGAGTCAGTCGCCGTCCGGCCGCGGGGCGTTCGCATCAGGAAACCCTGCTGGAGCAGATAGGGCTCGTAGACGTCCTCGATCGTGTCCGCCTCCTCACCCACGGCCACGGCCAGCGTATTGAGGCCGACCGGCCCGCCGCCGAACTTCTCGCAGATCGCTCGTAGGATCTCGCGGTCGAGGCGGTCGAGCCCGGCGGCGTCGACCTCCAGCAGCTTGAGCCCCTCAGTGGCAACCGCCGAGTCGATGCGGCCGGCGCCGCGAACCTCGGCGAAGTCGCGCACGCGCTTCAGGAGCCGGTTGGCCACCCGAGGCGTGCCGCGCGAGCGCGCGGCGAGGGTCTCAGCCCCCGCGGGGTCGATCTCGATATCCAGGATGCCGGCCGAGCGCAGGACGATCCGCGCGAGCTCGGCCGGCCCGTACAGCTCCAGCCGGTGGGTGACGCCGAAGCGGTCCCGAAGCGGCGTGGTGAGGAGGCCGGTGCGCGTGGTCGCGCCGATCAGCGTGAAGGCCGGCAGGTCGAGCGAGACCACCGCCGCGCCGGCACCCTGGCCGACCGTGATCGGAAGCTTGCGGTCCTCCATCGCGGGATAGAAGGTCTCCTCGAGGGCGCGCGGCAGCCGGTGGATCTCGTCCACGAAGAAGACGCTGCGCGGCTCGAGCGCGGTGAGGTAGCTCGCAACGTCGCCCTTGCGCTCGAGTGCAGGGCCGGCCGTCGCCACGAAGCCGGCGCCGAGTTCGTTCGCCACGATCTGCGCGAGCGAGGTCTTGCCGAGCCCGGGCGGCCCCGCCAACAGGACGTGGTCGAGCGCCTCCCCGCGCGCCCGGGCCGCCTGGATGAAGATCGAGAGTTGCTCCTTGACGCGCTCTTGGCCGACGAAGTCCGCCAGCCGCTTCGGCCGGAGCGAGCGGTCGAGGTCCTCGTCCGGCGTCAGGGCCGCGGGGTTCTGGATCCGCTCGACCCCCGGTGTGCGGATCCCCGTCATCGCGCGGCCCTCAGCGCGCCGGCGATTAGCTCCTCCGGCGTCTCGCCGCCGGCCTGGTCGAGCAGCTTGTCCGCCTCCTGCGGCGCGAAGCCGAGCCCGAGGAGACCCTCGCGCGCGAGCGTACGCGGGTCATCCGAGGCGGTGCGGCGCACAACGATCTCGTCCGTGACCCGGCCGGCCACCTTCTCGCGCAGCTCGACGATGATGCGCTCGGCCGTGCGCTTGCCGATCCCGGGCACCGCCTGGAAGCGCGCCGCGTCATCCGACCCGATCGCGTTCAGGAGCTCGCGCGGCGCCCCGCCCGAGAGCACCGCCAGAGCAACCTTGGGCCCCACGCCCTGAACTCCGATCAGCATCAGGAAGAGCTCGCGCTCGGCCTCCGTGGCGAAGCCGTACAGGTGCATGCCGTCGTCGCGGAGGATCAGGTGCGTCAGAAGCATCGCCTGCTCCCCCGCCCTCGGCAGCGCCGACAGGGTCTCGGAGGAGATGCTCAACCGGTAGCCCACGCCGGCGGCCTCGACGACCGCCTCCCCGGGGAGCTGCGAGATGATCGTGCCGCGGACCGATGCGATCACGCGAACACCCTCCGGCGGAGCGGCAGCGGGAGCCGGCGTCTCAGGACACGGCGGCGCCAGCTCACCCGAGCGCCTCCTGCAGCGGAGCCCCGTTCGCATGACAGATGGCCACCGCGAGCGCGTCGGCCGCGTGGTCGGGCTGCGGGGGCTCGGGCAGCGCGAGCAGCGCGCCCACCATTCGCTGAACCTGGTCCTTCGCGGCCGAGCCGGTGCCGCAGACGGCCTGCTTCACCGCCTGCGGCGTGTACGAGAAGCACGGGATGCCGGCCATGCCGGCGGAGAGCAGCACGACCCCGCGCGCCTGCCCCACCGCGAATGCGGTGTGGGCGTTCCGGCCGAAGTAGAGATCCTCGACGGCGACCGCCGCCGGCCGGTGGTCGCGAATCAGGTCGCACACGCGCGCGTGAATCTGGGCGAGCCGCCGCTCGAGCGGCACGCCCGCACGCGTGTCGATCACACCGCCGTCGAGCGCCGCGAGCCGGCCGCCGTGCGCGAGCACGACCCCATACCCGGTGTTCGCCGTGCCCGGGTCTATGCCGAGGACGATCACTGATAGGGGGATTCTGCGGCGAGAGGCGGACGCCTCCCCTTGTCGCGATACTGCCGCGCGATGTCGGAGGCGAACGTCGAGGTCGTCAAGCGGCTCTTCGAGAACTACCGGCGCGGCGACTATGCGCAGGCGGCGGCGTGCCTCGCCCCTGACGTCGTCTACGAAGTCGGCCAGGAGCTCCCGGTTAGGGGCCGGGCGGAAGTGCGCGCCATGTGGGAGCGCTGGGACGGCACCTGGGACGAACAGGAGACCATTCCGGAGGAATTCATCGACGCTGGGGACCAGGTTCTCGTCACCGTCTACTACTCGGCGCGCGGACGGGGCAGCGGAATCGAGTACGAGGAGCGCCTATTCGACGTCTACACGTTTAGCGACGGCCAGTGCGTCCGCAAACGCGAGTTCAGAGACCGATCCGAGGCCGTCGAGGCTGCGGGACTCGCGTAGTAGCCGCCATCCTGTGGGGATGGAGCTGTTTGCGACGACCGGAGACGCGTTCGTCAGGGTCGGTGCGCATACACGCCTGCAGGGTTCGGGGGCGCAGTGCCTGGCGCTCGACGGCGACACGGTGTACGTCGGCTGTCGGGGAGGTGGGCTGAAGCGCAGCACCGACGGCGGCGACAGCTTCGAGGAGCTGCCGTTGCCGGAGCCCGATGTCTTCAGCGTCGCGGTGAGCGCGGCGGATGGCGCCGTGTACGCCGGCACGGAGCCGAGCCGGCTGTTCCGCAGCCGTGACGGCGGCGAGGGGTGGGAGGAGCTGGCGGCTCTTCAGGAGATCCCGTCGCGGGCGGGCTGGAGCTTTCCGCCCCGGCCATGGACTTCGCACGTGCGCTGGATCGCACCGAGCCCGCACGATCGCGAGGTGGTGTTGGTGGGAATCGAGCTGGGCGGTGTGATGCGCACCGAAGACGGCGGCGGCTCGTTCAGCGATCACCGGCCCGAGGCGGCCCGCGACGTGCACTGCCTGGCGTGGCATCCGAGCGCTCCCGGGCGGGCCTACGAGGCCGGCGGCGACGGCGCTGCCTGGAGCCGCGACGGCGGTCGCCGCTGGGACAGAGCTGATGCCGGGCGAGAGCGCGGCTACGCCTGGGCTCTCGCCGTCGACCCGGCCGATCCGGACCGCTGGTTCGTGTCGGCGGCCCCAGGCCCCTTCGAGGCGCATGGGAGCCACCCATCCGACTCCGCGATCTACCGCTGGGAAGGCTCCGGCCCCTGGCAGGCAGTCGAGGGCCCGCTCGACTCCCACGTCTACGCGCTTGCGACCGCGCCCGGGCAGCTATTCGCCGGTCTGGGCGACGGCACGCTGCTCCAGAGCGACGACGGCGGCGAAAGCTGGTACGAGCTCGGCGAGCGGATCGGTGCGATCACCGCATTGGCCGTTAGGTGAGCGGGCGAAACCGAAGCGCCGACCACACCTCGTCGATGCTGACCTGTCGCACCGGCCTGACGCCCCGCGACTTCGTCTGCTCCCGCAGGATGTCTCGACTGAGATCGGTCTCGAGCTGCCCGGCCTTCGGGTAGGCGAGCCAGGCAAGCCGATCATCCCGCGCGGCGCGGAAGAACGATTCGCCGAGCCTCTCCAGCTCCTCCCGATCCCGGACAAAGAGCAAAACCGCGTCTTCGCGATGCTCAGCAGTAGGGGCATCGAGCCGGAACCCCGAAGGCGGGTTGATCAGGGCCACCGCGTGGCCCGCTTTGAGCTGCAGCTTCGCGCTCAGGGACACCCAGGTTGCGCCGCGTCAGGGGGCTATAGCGACGCCGAGCGAATTGGCGCCGAACGCTTTCGGCGTGCCCTTCTCGTAGTAGACGTCCAGTTCACTGATCGTGAGTCCCGCGCCCTTCAGTAGGTCAACCGTGGGGCGGGTGAGGTGGCATCCGCCGAAGACGCGTTTCTGAATCGGCTCGAGCCGGTGCTGCCAGCGTCGCACCGAGTCGTCGGGCGCCAGCCCATGCTCGACGAAGTGCAGCGTCCCGCCTGGCTTGAGCACGCGACGCAGTTCGAGCAGTGCGGCCTCGACGTCGGGGATCGTGCAGAGGGTCCATGTGGTCAGCGCGGCGTCGCAGCTGTCGTCGGCGAGCGGGAGGGACTGGCCGTCCAGTCCGGACCGCTTGACCGGGACGTTCGAGCTCGCGAGGCGTTGCGCGGCGAGCTTCCAGCCGACGTCGGCGGGCTCGATCGCCACAACGCTGCTCACGGCGTCGGGATAGAAGGGAACATTGAGTCCCGACCCGAAGCCCACCTCGACGACCTCTCCATGGAGGCCCTCGCACACCCGTTGCCGCTGCTCGCGGGCGACCTTCATCCCGCACGCGACGTTCACTATCCGCGGTAGAACCTGCTCGCCGTAGATTCCCACCTGAATCAGTAGACCCGCTCGAGAACCTCGGCGTCCACGTCGAAGTTCGCGTGCACGCCCTGCACGTCGTCGTTCTCCTCGAGGGCGTCGATGAGGCGCATCAGCGCCGCCACCCGGCCCTCCTCGACGGGGGTCCGGGTGGTGGGGCGCTGGACGAGCTCGGCCGAGTCGATCTGGACCCCGGACGCCTCGAGCGCCTGCCGGACGGCCGTGAGCTCGCTGGGTCCGGTCACGACCTCCCAGACGTCGCCGTCGAGCGCGACGTCCTCCGCGCCGGCATCGATCGCGGGGAGCAGGTCGTCCTCCGAATAGCGCGAGCCGTCGACCACGATCTCGCCCTTCTTCTCGAAGGTCCACGCGACCGAGCCCGGCTCGCCCAGGTTCCCGCCGTGCTTCGTGAAGATGTGCCGGACCTCGGAGCTGGTGCGGTTGCGGTTGTCGGTGAGAGCCTCGACCAGCACGGCCACGCCACCCGGCCCGTAGCCCTCGTAGACGACCGCTTCGTACGCGTCGGCATCGGAGTCCGCTCCGGTGCCCTTGGCGATCGCGCGCTCGATGTTGTCCTTCGGCATCGAGGCGTCCCTGGCCTTCTGGATGGCGAGCGCCAGCGACGGGTTGCCGTCGGGATCTCGCCCACCCTCGCGCGCGGCGACCGTGATCGCGCGCGTGAGCTTCGTGAAGAGGGCTCCGCGCTTCGCGTCGACGGCCTTCTTACGGTGCTTGATTGATGCCCACTTGGAGTGACCCGCCATAGGCGATCAAGTCTACGTCGCGAAATACCGAAGCTCGACGCAACGGTGCGCCGCCTCAGAGAAAGCCTCAGCCGCCCGCAGCACGAGGACGGGAACCTGTGGGACGACGCGCCGCTCCCGGACCTCACCGGGCTACGCTCGGCCGCCGTGAGGCTCCATCTCTCCCTGATCGCCGCGGTCTGCGCACTCTGCGCCAGCGCCGCCCAGCCAGCCTCGGCGGCCATCCGCCCCATCGGTGACGGCGCCTGGTCCTGGTTCGGCGATCCGCGCGCCGTCACCTACACCGGCGCGCACACGAGGACATACGTCGGCTGGGTGGACGAAGAAGGCGACATAAGATCAGCTCCTATGACCACGGAACGGGCCACGGCATCACTGCCGTGCTCCAGGCGCGGCTCCAGAAGGACGACCACGCGAACCCGTCGATCCAGGTGCGGCCGGACGGACGGCTTGTCGTCTACTACTCGCGCCACGTCGGCCCCGCGATGCACTACCGCGTCTCGTCCAACCCTGAGGACGTGACGTCCTGGGAAGCCCCACGGATGGTGCCGACCAACACCACCGGTATCCGCGGCTACACGTACCCGAATCCGATCCGCCTCGAGGCCGAGCACCGGACATACCTGTTCTGGCGCGGCGGGAACTACAACCCGACCTTCTCCATCCAGGACGACGGCGAGACGACCTGGTCGCCGGCGCGCACGCTCATCACGATGCCGGGCGAGCGCCCCTATGTGAAGTACGACTCGAGCGGCGGCGACACGATTCACCTCGCGTACACGAACGCGCACCCGAACGAGTTCAGCGACGTGAACATCTACTACGCCCGTGTGCGCCGCGGGAAGATCGAAGGTGTGGGTGGACAGCAGATCGGGTCGCTCGACGATCCGATCGCGCCCGGCGAGGGCGATCTGATTTACGACGGCGCCGAGCAGGCATGGGTTCACGACGTGGCCGCCGACTCGGCGGGGCGCCCGGTGATCGTCTTCGCGAGCTTCCCCACGGCATCCGATCACCGCTACCACTATGCGCGCTGGACCGGTTCGGCCTGGGACGTGCACCAGATCACGCCGGCGGGCGGAACGTTCCGCGAGGACGGCGGCTCGCCGGACTACTCGGGCGGGCTGACGCTGGACCACGAGGATCCGTCACGCGTCTATCTCTCACGGCAGGTCGGCAGCTCGTTCCAGGTGGAGCAGTGGACAACGAGCGACGGGGCACCACCTGGACGTCGCAGGCGATCACCTCCGCGCCGGGCAAGAACGTGCGACCGCTCTCGCCGCGCGGTATGAGCCCGAGCGGTGGAGACATGAGCATCCTCTGGATGAACGGGGCTTACCCGAGCTACGTGGCGTACGACACCGAGATCCACGCCCTGATGCCGGGCGCCACGAACGCGCAGCCGATCGCCGACGCCGAGCCGGCCGTCAGAAGCGGTCGCGCTCCCCTGGAGGTGACCTTTGCGACCACGGCTTCGCGCGACCCCGATGGCTCGATCGCGAGCTACGAGTGGGACTTCGGCGACGGTGCGACCGGGACGGGGCCGGAGCCGTCGCACACCTACGCCGCGAGCGGGCGCTACTTCCCGGCGCTGACCGTGACCGATGACGACGGGGCGTCGGCCACTCTGGTGGAGGAGATCCTCGTCGACCTGCCCGCGCCGCCGACTGTCCACACGGGCGGCGCGAACGGCAGCACCGTGCACGGAGCGGTGAGCCCCGAGAACCAAGCGATTCATTGGTCCGTCGAGTACGGCCCGACCGAGGAGTACGGCGCCGTGACGAGCGCCCAGACGCTGCCGGGCGACTCCGAGCTCCACCAGGTGAGCGTGGCGCTGCCCGGACTCCAGCCCGGGCGGCTCTACCACTATCGCGTGGTCGCGGACAACGCGACTGGCAGCGCGTCAGGCGACGATCGCGTGTTCGTCGCGGGCACCAGTGCGTCCTCAGACGCATACCGCGACGCGGTGATCGGCACGCAGGGCCTGGCGGCGTACTGGCGGCTCGGCGAGCTCTCCGGCAACACCGCCGGCGACGAGACGGCCTCCGCGCCCGGCTCGTTCACAGGGCGCTACGTGCTCGGTCAGCCGGGCGTGCTCGGAGCGGTTGGCGACACCTCTTCGAGCTTTGACGGGGCGAGCGGTGAAATGGCGAGCGCCGGGGCGCCTCTGGCGACGGACGCAACGCTCGAGGGCTGGTTCCGCTGGCGGTCGGGTACGACGGTCCTCCGCGACAACACGGCGACGGGCGGACAGGGATGGCTGCTCGCGTTTGCGACGGACGGCAAGCTCGCGTATCGCCTGGGTGGGCAAGGCTTCAACACCGGCCTGCCCATCGACAGCGTGCGCGACGGCGGGTGGCACCACATCGCCGCCGCGAAGCGCGGCGCCGCCGCGGCGCTATACGTCGACGGCGAGGCCGTGCACTCGTCGTCAACTGGCGCCGGCTCGCAGACCGCGGTCGGGCCCTGGCATGTGATGAAGAACGGCATCAACCCGGTGTTCTCCGGCGGAGAGGCAGACGAGGTCGCCCTCTACCGCGCGCGCTGAGTGCGGGCGAGATCGGAGACCACTACCGCCTCGCCAAGATCCTCGCGTCGGAACCGCTGCCGAGCGACCCTGCGCCGCCCGCAGCCGAGCCGCCGCTGGCGGGCACCGGGCCGGGGGGCGGCGTGCTGGGCGGGAACCCGCTCTTGCCTGCGAGCCCTGCTCCGCCGAGAGGCACCGTCCTCCTCAGGCGCGGCACGCTGATCGCGCGCGGGGCGCCGGGCGTCCGCAACGACCTGGTCGTCGGTAGGCGTGGCGGCAGGTGGCTGGTGCGCGACCGCCTGGCCCTTCTGCGCCCCGGCAGGGCCTGCCGGAGTCTCGGTCCCCGGCGCGTCAGCTGCCCGGCCTCCAGGGTCAGGCGAATTGTCCTCTACGGCGGCGCCGGGAACGACCGCCTGACAGTGATCGGCCGGATCCCTGCGCGCCTGTTCGGCGGCGCAGGGCGGGATCGGACCATCCGCCGCGCGCGCTAGCTACACCAGGAACTTGCCGTCGCGCTGCAGCTCGTCGCCGTCCACGGTGATCGAGCCGCCCTGACGCAGGTCGCAGACCATGTCCCAGTGGACGGCGGAGTTGTTCGTGCCGCCCGTCTGGGGGTAGGCCATCCCCACCGCGAGGTGGACTGTGCCGCCGATCTTCTCGTCGAGGAGGATCTCCTTCGTCCCGCGCTCAATCCCGAAGTTCGTACCGATCCCGAGCTCGCCGAGGCGGCGGGCGCCCGGGTCCGTGTCGAGCATCTCGATCAGGAACTCCTCGCCCTGGTCCGCGGTCGCGTCCACCACCTTGCCGTTCTCGAAGCGCAGGCACACGCCCGACACGGTTCGGCCGCCGTAGCTCGCGGGGAACGAGAAGCAGATCGTGCCGTTCACGGCGTCCTCGACCGGGCCGGTGAAGAACTCGCCGTCCGGCATGTTGTGCTCGCCCACGCAGGGGATCCAGTTGCGGCCGGCGACCCCCAGCGTGATATCGGTGCCCTCGGCCCGGATGCGGATCTCCTCCCTCCCCTGGATCCAGTCGGTGAGCCGGCCGACCTCGTCGGACTGGCGCTGCCAGGCCGTGACCGGGTCGCCGTCGACCGCGAGGCAGGCGGCGTAGTAGAAGTCTTCGTACGCGGGCAGCGACATGCCCGCCTCGCTCGCATAGGCGTGGGTGGGAAACAGCGTCAGCGCCCAGCGATAGCCGTTCTCGGCGGCGCGCCGCATGGATGTCTCCATGATGTGCTTGCGGGCCTTCTGGTGGCGTGCCTGCTTCTTCGGGTCGGCGGTTGAGAGCTCGCGCGTGTTGAGCGAGGCCATCACCGAGATGTGGACGTCCGCGTTGTCGACGGTCCACTCGGTGGTGGGCGGCACCCAGTCGAGCTGCTCGTCGCCCGCGAGCTCGTAGAAGGCCGCCTGCGCTCCGCTCGGTTGAAGCTGCACGATCGGCAGCCCACCAGCCCGGAGCACCTCCTCGTAGACCGCCTGCACGAGCGGCTCGGCCGCGGTCGTCGCCGCGATCGAGCAGACGTCCCCCTTCGTCACGTTCGTCGAGTAGCGGACGAGGATCTGAGCGAGCGCGTCGACGCGGTGGTCTCTCATGCCGCGTGGACCCTATCCACAAGCCACCTGTGCACGGATAGATCCGAGCTGAGCTCGGGGTGGAAGGCGACCGCGAGGATGTTCCCCTGACGCACCGCGACGGGATGCCCGTCGACCTCGGCCAGGACCTCCACGCCATCCCCGACGTCCTCCGCCCAGGGGGCGCGGATGAAGACGGCGTCGATGCTTCCGCCGTCGAAGCCCAGCTCCATCTCGAACGACGCCAGCTGACGGCCGAAGGCGTTGCGCCGGACCGCGATGTCGAGCAGCCCCAGGTGCTCGCGGTCCAGCATGATCATGCCCGCGCAGGTCCCGAGTACCGGCTTCCCGGACCGGGCGAACTCGACGAGCGGCTCCGCCAGCCCCTCTCGTTCCACCCCAAGTCCGATGGTCGTCGACTCCCCTCCGGGGATGATGAGCGCATCGAGATCCTCGAGATCCTCGGTGGTCCGAACCTCGCGGACGTCGGCGCCGAGGCGAGCCAGGCTCTGCTCGTGTGCCTCGAAGCCGCCCTGTAGGGCGAGGACGCCGACAGTCACCAGCCGCGGTGCTGGAGCAGCCCGCCGTTCTCCTGCAGCGTTCCGATCTCGATGCCCGGCATCGCCTCGCCGAGCTCGCGCGAGGCGTCGGCGACGCGCTCGGGATCGTTGTAGTGCGTGGTCGCCTCGACGATTGCGCGGGCGCGCTGCTCCGGGTTCGAGGACTTGAAGATGCCCGAGCCTACGAAGTTGCCCTCGGCCCCGAGCTGCATCATGAGCGCCGCGTCGGCAGGGGTGGCGATCCCGCCCGCGCAGAAGAGCACGACGGGCAGCTTTCCGCTCTCCGCCACCTGCTTGACGAGCTCGAGCGGCGCCTGGAGCTCCTTCGCGGCGGTCGGGAGCTCCGTGGCCGACAGCGACTGGAGCCGCCGGATCTCGCCCGTGATCAGGCGGATGTGGCGCACGGCCTCGACCACGTTGCCGGTGCCCGCCTCGCCCTTCGAGCGGATCATCGCGGCGCCCTCGGCGATGCGGCGGAGCGCCTCGCCCAGGTTGGTCGCGCCGCACACGAACGGCACCTTGAACGCCCACTTGTCGATGTGGTGCGCCTCGTCGGCGGGCGTGAGAACCTCGGACTCGTCGATGTAGTCGACGTCGAGCGCCTCGAGCACCTGCGCCTCGACGAAATGCCCGATGCGCGCCTTCGCCATCACCGGGATCGTGACGGCCCCCTTGATCCCCTCGATCATCGTGGGATCGCTCATGCGCGCAACGCCGCCGTCGCGGCGGATGTCTGCGGGCACGCGCTCGAGCGCCATCACGGCGGCCGCGCCGGCGTCCTCGGCGATCTTCGCCTGCTCGGACGTGACGACGTCCATGATCACGCCGCCCTTGAGCATCTCGGCGAGGCCCGCCTTGACTCTGAAGGTGCCGGTCTCCATGTGGCTACCCAGGATAGACCTACCAGGACCCCGGTTCGGGGCGTCCTTCCTGGAAGAGCCAGACGTCGAAGAACCGGTCGAGCTGCTGCCCCGCGTCGCGCTCGGCGGTGGCGATGAACTGCTCCGTCGTCACGTTCGAGTCCCGGTGCTCCACGTACCAGTCGCGGAGGATCTGGAAGAAGGTCGAGTCAGCGAGCTTCGCGCGCAGCGCCTGGAGCGTCATGGCGCCGCGGTCGTAGACCGGCGTCCCAAACAGGTCGGCCGGGCCCGGGAGCGCGTCCGGCGCGGGGAACCACAGGTCCTGGCCGCGCGTCGAGTCCTCGGACACCGAGTAGAGCTCGTTGAAGCGCTGCTGGGCGGTCTGCCCGCCATGGCGCTCAGTCCAGATCCACTCGCTCCAGGTGGCGAAGCCCTCGTTCAGCCACATGTCCGACCAGTGGTCGAGCACGAGCGCGTCGCCGAACCACTGGTGGGCGAGCTCGTGGACGATCGTGAGCTCGTCGGGAAGCACGTCGTAATTTGGCTTCGTCTGCGTCTCGAGCGCGAAGAACACGTTCGGCGCCCAGTCGACGATCCCGCCCGCGCTGTCGAACGGATACGCCCCGTACAGGCGCGAGAGGAACCCGACCGCCTCCGGCTCGACGGCGAGGTTGGCCCAGGCGTCCTCGGGCCGCGGCGTCTTCTCGCCGTAGAAGCGCGTCTGCGGATCGACCGCGTTGTACACGGGAACGCCGCTCGCTAGCGCGCCCGTGCGCAGCTCGAAGAACCCGTTCGTCACCGTGGCCAGGTACGAAACCATCGGCGAGCTCTCACGCCAGCGCCACGTCGTCGTGTCGGCGCTGTCGGTCTTCGAGACGAGCGTGCCGTTCGCCATGACCGTCCGGCCCTTCGGCACCGTCACTGTGAACTCCCAGGTGGCGAAGTCCTTGAGGCTGGCGTTCACCGGGAGCCAGCTCGGAGTGCCCTGCGGCTCGCTCACGACGAACGCGCCGTCCTCGGTGGGAATCCAGCCGTCCCGCGCGTGGTCCGGGTCGCGGACGTTGTTCACATGGCCGGCGTAGACGATCCGCGTGGTGAAGTCTCGGTTGCGCCGCAGTCCGCTGCCCGGGGTGATCGTCAGCTCCTGGTCCTTGCGCGTGAACTGCGCCGCCGATCCGTTCACGGTCACGCTGCTCACGTTGAAGCCGCGCAGATCGAGGTTGAAGCTCGACAGGTCCTGTGTGGCGCGCGCGCTGATCGTGACGTCGCCGGCGAGCTGCTCGTTCTGCGGCTCGTAGTCGAGCTTCACGTCGTAGCTCTGGACGTCGTAGCCGCCGTTGCCCGCGCTGGGAAAGAAGGGATCTCCCCCGCCCGCGGCTCCCGGACTGAAGTCGGCCGAGGCCGGCGCCGCCACGACGGCGAACAGGAATGCGGCAGCAGCGGTCGCGACGCCTCCGCGAAAGAGCATCGGCGCAGGGTAACTCCCCGCGCCCTGCGCGACTACTTCAGCCGGAAGGCCTTGATGCGGTCGGAGTAGGCCGACTCGTCCAACGCGTAAACCCCATACGCAAGCGCTTGGATGAGGGCCAGCAGTGCCGCGTGCGAGCGGACGAAGGCTGGGCTGTTGGACGAGTAGTAGAGCTTGTGGTCGGCAAGTTTTGCCACCTCGGACAGCGTGGCGTCGGCGATCGCGATCGTCGCGGCGCGGCGGTTGCGCGCTAGCTTGATCGCTCGGACGACTAGGGGATGCGGCCTGCCCGCCGAGAAGCCGACCATGACGGTCTTGTCGTCGACCCTGCCGAGCTTCGCGAGGCCCTCCTGGCTCGGCGAGGCGACCACCTCGGCGCGCAGGTCGAGCAGCATCAGCAGGTGGCGCAGGTAGCTCGCGAAGAAGGCCATCTGGTCGGTGCCGCAGAGCACGATGCGCTCGGCACGCGAGATCAGGTCGACCGCGGCGGCCACCTCGTCGCGGTCCACCTTGCGGGCGGTCTCGGCCATGTTCGCGTGGTCCGCGCCGAGGGCCGCCTCGAACTCGGTCTGGTCGATCGGGAAGAGCGGCTGGGTGGTCAGGTCGCTCGCGGGGGAGCCGTTCTCACGCGCGCGCCGGTACTCGTCGCGGGCCGCCGACTGAAGCTCGGGGAACCCCTCGAAGCCAAGGGCCTGGGCGAAGCGAACGACCGTGGAGCTCGAAGTGTTGGCCCGGCGCGCCAGCTCCTCGGCGGTGTGGAACGCGGCCTCCTCGAGATGGTCCACGATGTACTGCCCGACGTCCTTCTGCGAGCGGCTGAACTCGTCGAAGCGCTGACGGATCTCCTCGGACAGGGTGAGGGCGGTCGTTCCGGTACGCGTCACGCACGCGGTTTTCGCCGCAACCTATGCAGATTCCTTCCAGGGCGCGCGTCCAGCCGCCCACAGGTCGTTGAGGAGGATCGCGTCCTTGTAGGTGTCCATGCAGTCCCAGAAACCGGCGTGGCGGAAGGCGCGCAGCTGGCCGTCGCCGGCGAGGTGCTCGAGCGGCTCGCGCTCGAGCACGGAGTCTTCCTCGATGTAGTCGAGCGCGCCTTCCTCGAAGCAGAAAAAGCCGCCGTTGATCCAGCCGTCGAACTGCGGCTTCTCCTCGAAGCTGTCGACCACGCCGTCGCCGTTCATGCGGGCCACGCCGAACTGGAGCTGCGGCTGTACGACGGTCATCGTGGCGAGCGCGCCGTGGGAGCGGTGGAAGTCGAGGAGGGCGGCGAGGTCGATGTCGGCCACGCCATCGGCATACGTTGCGCAGAAGCGCCCGCCGCGGAGGCGGTCCTTCACGCGCACGATGCGGCCGCCCGTCGGCGTCTCCTCGCCCGTCGCGACGCAGTCCACCGTAAGGCCGCCGGGCAGGCCGTCGTTCCTCACGAACTCCTCGATCAGCTCGCCCTTGTGGCCGAGGCATAGCACGAAGCGCCTGAAGCCCTGGTCGGCATAGATGCTCATCACGTGCCAGAGGATCGGCCGCCCGCCGATCTCGACCAGCGGCTTCGGGATCGTCTGCGTGTGCTCGCGGAGGCGCGTGCCCCGGCCCCCGCAGAGGATCACCACGGGCTCGTCCATCGCCCCGAACGCTACTGCGCCGCGGCCGCGAGCCCGCCGGCCGAGCACGACGCGTGACTGCGATCGAGCAGGCGGCCATCGGGAGCCCTGAACTCGAGCAGGGCGCTTCCCGGCTTCAGCACCATGCGGAGGGCGCCGTTGGCTTGGTCGGTGCCCCAGGCGAGCGTAGGGTCGCCGGGATGGAGCCGGTAGCGGGGGCGTCCGCCCGCGCCGACCACGTACTGGGTGAGGCCTCTCTGCGGATGGTGGCGCTGAAGGTTGTGGTCGTGCCCGCTCAGGACTATCCGCGCGTGGCCTGAGAGCCGGTTCCAGAACGGGTTGAGATCGGGCGCGCCCCCGTAGGCGCCCGCGCTGTAGCGCGGGCGGTGCCAGAAGGCGATGCGGCAGTCGCCCGGCCCGCTCAGGGCGCTCTCGAGCCAGCGCACCTGCGGCGAGCCCGTGCCATGCGGCGCCTGGGAGTTGAGGTTCAGGATCTCCCAGCCGGCGATCGTCGACTTGGACCACGGCGGCCACTTGCGGCCCTTCTGCCCGGCCCAGTACCTGTAGTAGCCGAAGAAGCGGTTGTCCCACTCGTGGTTGCCGATCGTCGGCTGCGTGATGCGCGAGAGGCGGCCGAAGCGCGGGTGGTACCAGCGCCGGAACTCGGCCGAAGTGCCGGTCTCGTAGACGTCGCCCAGGTATAGGAAGCGGTCGGGCTTGCCGCGGCGGACCAGCGCTGCGACGCGGTCGGCCGCCCTCCCCGGCGCGGCGGCGTCGCCCGCGGCCCAGACGACCGCGCGGTCGGGAGAGGCCTGCGC
>JBKPSR010000148.1:0-34833 GCA_046735115.1 Actinomycetota bacterium | reverse complement strand
GGCACCTCGAGCAGGCGCCCGGTCCGCTTGACCTGGTCGCCCTCCTCGATCTCGTCCCACGGGCCGAACAGCACCGCGCCGACGTTGTCGGACTCGAGGTTCAGCGCGAGCCCGGTCACGTCGTGCGGCAGCTCCAGCAGCTCCATCGACATGACGTTGTCGAGCCCGTGGACGCGTGAGATGCCGTCCGCCACCGACAGCACCGTGCCCACCTCGGAGAGGTCGGCGCCGCCGTCCTCGAGGCCCTCTATGCGGCTCTTGAGGATGCTCGTGATCTCGTCTGGCTTGATCTGCACTCGAAACTCTCCTTAGGTGGCCCGGGCCACCTGCTTGCGTAGCCGTTCAAGTTTGTTGCGGACCGTGTCGTCGAGCACCATGTTCCCGACTCTGACCATCAAACCCCCGAGCACGTCCGGGTCGACGGTCGCCGACAGCTCGACCGTGCGGCCGGTCTGCTCCTCGATGCGCTTGCCGATCTCCTCCGTCAGGCCCTCGTCCAGCTCGACGGCGCTCGTGACGGTCACGGGCAGCAGCTTGTGCTCGTCGGCCCAGAGGGCGTCGAACTCGCGCCGGATGCGGAACAGGACCGGCATGCGGTGGCGCTCCGCGAGCAGCTGGAGGAAGTTGACCATCCGCTCGTCCGCGTCGCTCACGATCCTGCCGACGCCCTCGCGCTTCTCCTCGGACGAGAAGTAGGGCGAGAACAGGAAGACCTGCAGGGTGCGGTCGCTCTCGAGCGCCTCGGCGAACTCGCCCAGCTCGTCGTGGATGCGGTCGAGCACGTCGTGCTCCTTCGCGACATCGAACAGCGAGCGGGCGTACACCTCGGCGATCTCCTCCATGCGCTAGCGCCCGTTCCCCTTCGACGGCGCGAGCTCCTCGAAGTCGACCTCCGCCAGCGCCTCCTCGATCAGGCGGCGGTGGTCCTGCTCGGTGAGCGACTTGCGCGTGATCTTCTCCGTCGCCATCACGGTCAGGTCCGCGACCTCCTTGCGGAGGTCGTCAAGCGCGCGACGGGTCTCGTGTTCGATGTCCCGGCGCGCCGCGGCAAGCAGCTCCTCGCGCTGCTTCGAGGCCTCGGCCTTCGTCTCGTCGGCCAGCGTCTCCGCCGCCCTGCGCGCACGCACGACGATGTCCTCCGCCTGCTCGCGCGCCTCGCGCAGCCGTGCGCGGTACTCCTCGAGCAGCTCGTCGGCCTCCTGCTTGGCCCGGTTCGCGGCCTCGATCGACTCCTCGATCGCCGTGCGACGCCGATCGAGCGCCTCGGCGATGCGCGGGAACGCGAGCTTGTTCAGCAGGAAGAGCGTGATGCCGAAGGCGAGCAGCGCCCAGATCATCAGCCCCAGCTCGGGGCTGACGAGGAAGTTGCCGCCTCCACTGTCCGACGCTGCGAGCAGAGCCGTCATGGCCTAGAGGAAGAACGCGATCAGGCCGAAGATGAACGCGTAGAAGACGATCGCCTCGGTGAGCGCGAACCCGAGCCACTGGATGCTCGTGATCTCCTCGCGCATCTCGGGCTG
This sequence comes from Actinomycetota bacterium, assembly GCA_046735115.1. Taxonomy (GTDB): domain Bacteria; phylum Actinomycetota; class Thermoleophilia; order Solirubrobacterales; family Thermoleophilaceae; genus JACVRW01. The sequence goes on along the minus strand of JBKPSR010000148.1, from coordinate 33,313 downwards.
ACGGGTAACCGACTCGATCACCTTGCCGAAGATGTAGCCGACGCCAATGCCTGGGCCGATCGTGCCGAGCCCGGCGCCGACGCCGAGCGCGACCGCCTTGAGGCCGTCCGTGGGGTCGGCCGCCTGTGCGATGGGAATCAGGACTGACAGGTCCATGGGTCCTCCTTAGTGGCCTCCGGCGCTCGCCTCGCCGAAGTAGATGGACGTGAGCGTGGCGAAGATGAAGGCCTGAAGCGTTGCCACCAACCCCACCTCGAAGATGTAGAACGCGATCGCGATCGGGAGCGTGATCCAGCCGAGCGCGGCGAGCCCGAGGAGCACCGCGAGCCCGCCGCCCATGAACAGGATCAAGAGGTGGCCGGCGAGGATGTTCGCGAACAGTCGGACGGAGAGCGAGATGATCCGGACGAACTGCGAGATCACCTCGATGATGAAGATCGGGATCGCGGCGCCGCCGCTCACGCCCGCCGGCAGCCAGCCCTTGAGGTACTTGATGAGCCCGTGCCTGCGGATGCCCTCCACCTGGTAGAGCGTGAAGACGGTGAGCGTGAGCACCAGCGGGACCGACAGGTTCGCGGTGGCCGCGTAGAGAGCGAAGGCGGGGAAGCCGATCCCGAAGATGTCGATCTTCTCGTGCGAGGTCGGCAGCGGTATGTAGCCGAGCATGTTCGAGAACCAGATGAAGAAGAACAGCGTGGCCACGAACGGGAAGTACTTCGCCGCGGTCCCGCCGGGCATGTTGCCCTTGGAGATCTGGGTGTAGGTCAGGTCGTAGGCGCCCTCGACGATGGTCTGAACGCGGTTGGGGCGGTCCTGCATGCGCCTCGCGATGTAGATCATCACCGTCGCGGTGAGGATGCAGGCCAACCACAGGTAGAGGACGGCCCTGTTGATCGACAGGTTGAGGCCGCCGATGTGAATCGGGATCCAGTCGTGCAGCTTGAACTCGTCCTGCGGCTTGAATTCCTCGTTCTTGCCCTCGCTGCCGAAGACGGCGTAGAGCAGGATCGCGATGCCCAGGTAGGCGGCGACGCCGATCCCGATCTTCGCCTTGCGGCTCACGGCTTCCGCTCCTCGAAGGGCCGCGTGAGCATCTGGCTCGTGAAGTAGAAGGTGAAGAGCGTGATCGCGAGGATCGCCGCGGCGAGGCCGGCCTCGCGCTCGGAGAGCCCGACGATGAAGATCGAGCCGGCCACGATCCAGCCGCGCGCGATCATGCTTCCGGTGAGCAGGCCGGCGACGGTGCGCGGGTCATCCGACTCGCGGGCGCGCTTCTCGATCGCGTGCTGGATCACCCGCTGAAGCGTCCAGCCCGCCGCGGCGCCGGCCCAGCCGAGCAGGGGCAGATTGGCCGCGACGAAGATCGGCAGCGCCAGGATGAGGACCGCGAAGTCGAGATACCGCAACATGCGCAGAGGCATGGGGGTATCGGATGCTTTCAAAGCGTGCGTCGTCAAGAGTTCTCCAGGGAGAGCGATGGGGCGGCCGGCGCTTGAGTGCTCTCTACCCGGGCGTCGAAGGGTACATGTTTCGAGGACTTTGTGACTACTTTGTGACACTTGACTCTCGTGTCTCTGAGCGACCCGTCGCGAGCCCCACCACGCCGATCACCGCGACCAGCGGGATGAACAGCCCGACGATGCCGACCATGCGCCTGCCTCTTATGAGGCAGAAGATTCCGAGCGCAACTCCGAGTAGCTGCCACGGCACCAGGTACACCGCGCTCTCGCTTCCGGTGAACTCCTCGCCACCCACCCCCAGAAGCAACAGGAAGGCTTCGTAGACGTCGATCCAGAACGACAGGCCGAGCAGCGAGATGCCGAGCAGCGAGGCGGCGATGACCACCGCATCAATCGATTGGCGGCCCTTGCTCGACCAGTAGACGTCCTCGAGGTTCAGCCAGAGCGCGAACTCGTCGAGCGTCAGGCCCATCCCGATGCCGAAGCAGATGGCTGTGAGCTCCAGCCACGGGCTGCCCATGTGCACGGCGAGGCCGAGGTAGCCCGTCGTCAGGACGAGCAGGATCCCCCACACCAGGTGATGGATATGGGTCCCCCCCTTGGTCTTGACATTGCCGGGCCACCACCGCACCTGGGCCCGGATCAAGTGGGCGCTCGTGCGGATGAAACCGAACGTGACGGTGAAGGCCACAAGGATCAGGAAGTGGATCTCCTTGCCGGCCGCTTCGATGTTGACCTGGTAAGCGCGGCTGATGTCGTCGAAAAAGCTGTCCATGTCAAAGGTCCGCCTCCGGCGGCTGGATTTTGACGTTCGCTGGGATCTGCCGAGAAACAGAGGGTGCGCCGTGTCGCCTCCCTCGCAATCGCGCTGACGCTGCTCGGCGCGCCCGCCACGGCGGACGCCGGGAGCTTCGTGCCGCCGGCCGGCAAGGTCTACTGGGGCGGCCAAGGCGGCTACAGCCAGGCGCACATCCGCGACTTCGCGGCGCAGTCGGGGAAGCACCCGGCCGTCTTCAACTACTTCATCTCGTGGCGGGCGAGCGAGTCGAGCTTCCACTGGCTGTCGTACCGGCTCGCGGACGCGCGCGCTCAGGGCAGCGCGGCGATGCTCTCGGTCGCGCCCGAGGACACCGGGCTTACGCCGCGCGACCTCGCCCAGGGCAAGGGGGACGCCTTCCTCGTCGGACTGAACGCGCTGCTTGCCGAGCACGGCCAGGTGACCTTCCTGCGGCCGCTCTCCGAGATGAACAACGGCAACAACTCGTATGCGCCATACGACCTCTTGGGGCGCTCGCGCGGGCCGGCGTACAGCGTCGCGCAGCTGAAGAGCGCGTGGCGGCGGGTAGCGCTGATCATGCGCGGCGGCGAGGTGGCCGCGATCGACGCGAAGCTGCGAGGCCTGCGCATGCCGCCGGTCCGCACGGACGCCGCGGAGCTGGCGCGCCCGCACGTCGCACTCATGTGGGTGCCGCTCACGTTCGGGAACCCGGAGATCTCGAAGAACCATCCGCGCCACTTCTGGCCGGGCGCGCAGTACGTCGACTGGGTCGGCACGACCTGGTACTCGCCGTTCAAGGCGACAAGCGCGGTGCAGAGCTTCTACAGCTATCCGCTGTGGCGCTCGAAGCCGTTCGCGTTCGCGGAGTGGGGCGTCTGGGGACGCGACGATCCGGCCTTCGTGCGCCAGTTCTTCGGCTTCGTGAGGACGCACCCGCGAGTGCGGATGGCCGTCTACTACCAGTCCGCGCTGCTGAAGCCGGAGTTCAGGCTGTCGGCGCATCCGGGCAGCCGAGCGGTGCTGCGGCGCGCCACGCGGTGGCGGCGGCTGACCGGCGTGCGGCCGTAGCTGGCGGCGTGAGCCCCTATGCCACGCGGCGCAGGGTGCCTGCGCCGACTGCGTCCAGCGAGCGCAGCAGCGCCTCGACCACGCGTGCGTCGAACTGCGTGCCTGCCCCGGCCTCGAGCTCGGCTCGCGCCGCCTCCTCGCCCAGGGCGGGCCGGTAGACGCGGTCCGCGGTCATCGCTTCGTAGGCGTCCGCGACCGCGAGGATGCGCGCCTCGAGCGGGATCTCGTCGCCCTTCAGCCCGCGCGGATAGCCGAGCCCGTCGGGGCGCTCGTGGTGAGCCAGGATCCAGGCGCGCAGGTCGTCGAACTCCTGGCGCGAGAGGAGCCTGGCGCCGATCTCGGGATGCGTGTGCATCTCCTGCCACTCCTCAGGGTCCAGGGGCCCGGTCTTCGAGAGCACGCGGTCGGAGATGCCGATCTTCCCGATGTCGTGGAGCACACCGGCGAGCCGTACCCGCTCGACCCGCTCCTCGCCGAGCCCGAGGGCACGCGCCATCAGCTCGGCGTAGCGGCCGACCGTGTGCGAGTGCTGCCCGGTGCCGGTGTCGCGGATGTCGAGCGCCTCGGCGAGGGCGATCACCGTCGCCAGCTGCAGCTCGCCGCTCGCCTGCACGCTCAGTTCGGTGAGCATGCGCGCGACCTCGTCGCTGTAGATGACCGTGCGATCGCCGCCGAGGCTCTTCGCGGCGGCGGTCGCGCTGTCGGCAGCCCGCAGGAGGGCGACGCCGTCGGTGGCGTGAGCGGGCGCCGTCGCGATCCCGAAGCTGAACGTCACGCCGACTGCGTCGTCGACGAAGCTGCGGTGGGTAGCGCGGCGGAGCCGCTCGGCGACGATGAACGCGCCGCGCTCGTCCGTCCCGGGCAGGAGGAGGGCGAACTCCTCGCCGCCGATCCTGGCCGCGAGGTCGATGCGCCGCTTCCACTTGAGCGCGTTCTGTGCCACGGCCTGGAGCGCCGTGTCGCCGGCCGCGTGGCCGTGCAGCTCGTTCACGGTGCGGAAGCCGTCGATGTCGCCGACGATCACCGACATCGGGGTGTCGGCGCGCGCGGCGCGCTCGAGCTCCAGCTCGAGCAGCTCCTCGAAGGCGCGTCGATTGAAGAGCCCGGTCAGCGGGTCGGTGCGGCTCGCGTCGGCGATGCGGGCGCGCAGGTCGGTGATGCGCCTGCGCTGGTGCAGCGCAAAGCACGCCAGCGCGAGGGCGCAGGCGGACGGCAGAAGCGGAGCGAGGGTGGCTGCCGGCTCCATCCCCGTTTCTTATCGACGCGAAGTCCCTGTCCCTTAAAGGGGCTACCCCGAGCTCAGACGCCCCTGAGGAGCGCCTCGACAACGTCCGAGCGGAATTGCCGGCCGGCCTCGCGGCGCAGCTCGTCGGCCGCGGCATCCGCGGCGAGCGCGTGGCGGTAGGGGCGCTCGCTCGTCATCGCCTCGTAGGCGTCGGCCACCGCGATGATCGCCGACTCGAGCGGGACGTCCTGCGCGCTGCGTCCCTCGGGGTAGCCGCGGCCGTCTGGGCGCTCGTGGTGGAACAGGATCCATGACTGGATGTCCTCGTAGTCCGTCGTCTCGATCATCCGGGCCCCGACCGCGGGGTGTGAACGCACCCACGCCCATTCATCGTCGGTCAGCGGACCCTGCTTGTCGCGCAGGTGGTCCGGGAGCGCGACGCGCCCGACGTCGTGCAGGATACCCGCGAGCCGAACGCGCTCGACGACTTCGGGCGGCAGGCCGAGCTCGCGCGCGGTGAGCTCGGCGAAGCGGCCCACGCGATGGCAGTGCGACGCGCTGCCCGCGTCGCGCACGTCGAGCGCCTCGGCGAGGTTCAGGAGCGCGGCGAGCTCGACGTGGGCATCGCCGTCGCGCGAGCGCGAGGCGCGCGCGAGGATGCCGGGCACCTCGGCGCTCGAGATCACGGAGCGATTGCGGCCGAGGCGCTTGGCCGCGTAGAGCGCCTGGTCCGCGGTGCTCAGCAGGCCGTCGGCCGACTGCCCGTGGAGGGGGAAGGTCGAGATCCCGAAGCTGATCGTGAGCGGGCCTCCCTTGATGTCGCCGGAGAGTGACTCGTGCACGGCGGCTCGGATGCGCTCCGCAAGCACGTACGCCCCGTGCGCGTCGCAGTCCGGCGCGAGCACGGCGAACTCCTCCCCGCCCACGCGCGCCGCGCTGTCGAAGCCGCGCTTGGCGCCGCGGATGGCGTCGGCCACGCGGCTGAGCACCTCGTCGCCGGCGGCGTGGCCGTGCGCGTCGTTCACGCGCTTGAAGCGGTCGACGTCGCCGACGATCAGGCTGAGCGGCTGGTCCGCGCGCCGCGCACGCTCGAGCTCGGTGTCGAACACGCCCTGGAAGCCGCGCCGGTTCAGCAGGTCGGTGAGCGCGTCGTGGTGGGCGGCGTCGCGCAGGCGGTGGAACATGTTGCTGAGGCGGTCGCGGACGAACGCGACGAAGAGCCCGGTGCCGAGCAGCGTTCCGACCGTGGCGATCCAGCCGTCGAGCGGGTTGTCGGCGGGGTCCTCGAGCACCAGCACCAGCGCGTAAGCGGCGGCCATGAGCGCGAGGTGGAGGAGGGCCGTGCCGCGGTTGAAGACGTAGAAGGCGAACATCGTCACCCACACATAGAGGAGCGGCCCGTAGGCGGTTCCGGAACCCCACCCGTAGGCCGCGGCCGACGACACACCGGTGCCGATCACGCCGATCGGGTGGTACGTCCAGGGAGGGACCCGCTCGTTCCCGAGAAGCAGGAAGGCCGCGACGAGCGCGGCCGCGGCAGCCGTGGCTATGAGAACGCCATCGTCGCGCTGCGCGCCGCCCGGAACGAGGACGCCTACGATGCAGATCGCGGCAGCGGCCCCGAAGAGGAGGGCAGCTGTTGGAGCGAGTGGCGCCCGCCTGGCGGGCGCGTCAATTCCGTTCACAATCGCATTCCGCCAGCTCAACCGCTCGCGGAGGGGCGGGTCCATGCTCCTCCTATGGCCTTGTCGCCAGTCCTTCAGACCTGCGGCCACAATATGTCCGGTTGCGCCTTACCGCCAGAATGCGCGGGGTGTGGATCCAAGAGCTGATCGAATTGCGCGAACGTCCGCGCGGGTTCCACCTCGTAACCTCCGAAATCCTTGACGCGGTCCCCGATCTGGACCGATTCGAGGTGGGCATCGCGATGCTGTTCATGCAGCACACGTCGGCGTCGCTGACCCTGAACGAGAACGCCTCAGCCGACGTGCGGCGCGACTTCTCCGCCTGGTTCGACCGGGCCGTCCCCGACGGCGCCGACTACTTCGCCCACAGTCTCGAAGGGCCCGACGACATGCCGGCCCACATCAAGACCTCGCTGACCGGCTCGTCGCTGACGATCCCGGTAGCCCGCGGGTCGCTCGCCTTGGGCACCTGGCAAGGCATTTACCTGTGCGAGCACAGAGACCACGGCGGCCCGCGCCGCGTGGTCTTCACCGCAGTCGGCGAGGAGCGCTAGCGCCTCCGCGCCGACAGGCCGTCCGTCATACGGATGTGCGAACATGTGTTCGTGCGCTGGGACAACCTGAAGGTCGACGCCGAGGAGGGCCGCACCCTCCCCGGCTACCGCGAGCCGGCAACGGTGCGCACCTTCGACGCACCCGAGGCGCTAGACACCCGCTTCTATGAGGTCAGGGCGAAGTCGGCGCTGAACAAGGTGCCCAACTCATCGCGGATGCCGTTCCGCTGGACGATCAACCCCTACAGAGGATGCTCCCACGGGTGCTCCTACTGCTTCGCCCGGCCCACGCACACCTATCTCGACTTCAATGCCGGCCGTGACTTCGAGAAGGAGATCGTCGTCAAGGTCAACGTGCCGGAGGTTGCCCGCGCGGAGTTGATGCGGCCGTCGTGGACGCGGGAGCACGTCGCGCTCGGGACCAATACGGATCCGTATCAGTGGGTCGAGGGGCGCTATCGGCTCATGCCGGGCATCTGGGAGGCCATGCGGGATTCGGGGACGCCGTCGTCGGTGCTCACGAAGTCGCCGTTGCTGCTCCGGGACATCGAGCTGATGGAGCAGGTCCACGAGGCGGCTGGTTTCGCCGCGAATCTCTCGATCCCGACGCTCGAGGAGAAGGCGTGGCGGGCGAGTGAGCCACATACGCCGCATCCGCGCAAGCGGATCGAGGCGGTGGCGGAGCTCAACCGGGCGGGGATTCCGACCGGCGTGCTGATCGCTCCGCTCATGCCGGGCATCAACGACTCGCCGAAGCAGGTCGAGGAGATCCTCGAGCTGTGCGGCGAGGCCGGCGCGGTGAACATCGGCGGCATTCCGCTTCACCTTCGCGGCGAGGTCCGCGACATCTTCTTCGATTGGCTTCGCTCCTACCGGCCCGACCTCGTCCCGCGTTACGAGCGGCTGTACGCGCGCGGCGCCTATGTGGGCAAGGAGGAGCGAGAGCGGATCCAGGCCCTCATGCGCCGAGGCCGGACGGGCGGCGGGACACGCGCGACGAGGAGGACCGGCCCCGACGAGGACCCGGTGACGGTGCCGGCGGCCCGGCCCCGCGAGCCCGCGCAGGGCAAGCTCTTCTAGAGCTGCGGACGGTTTCCGCCTCGCCGCGGCCGCTCGTAGACTGCGCCGCCATGCGCGCCTGGGTCGACATGACGAACGTAGCGCACCCGATCGTGCTCCGGCCGCTGGTCGAGCTGCTGGAGGAGGACGGCCACGAGGTACAGATCACCGCCCGCCCGCTGTCCCACACGCTCGACCTGCTCGATGCCTGGGGGCATCCGTACACTGCGATCGGTCGATACGGCGGCGCGTCGAGGGCCGGCAAGGCGCGCGCGGCGGCCGACCGGATCGGCCGACTCCTGCGCTTTGCGCGCGGCCGGCGCTTCGACTACGCCCTCGCGCACGCATCGGCGGATCTGCCGCCCGTTTGCCGCGCGCTGCGGATTCCGAACACGACGATGTTCGACTACGAGTGGGCGACGCTGCAGCACCACGTGGTCTGCCGGCTTGCCACGCGCGTCCTCGTTCCCGAGGCCATCCCTCCCGAGCGGCTCAGGCGATACGGGGCGAAGCCGCCGAAGCTGGTCCGCTTCCCCGGTCTGAAGGAGGAGTACTACCTGGCGAGCTTCGAGCCCGATCTGACGACGCTCGAGAAGCTGGGCGTGCCCGACGGCGAACCGGTGTGTGTCGTGCGCACGCCTCCCTCCTACGCGCTCTACCTGGGCGGCTCCGAGAACGCGCTTCTGCCGCCGCTGCTGCGGCGCCTCGATCGCCAGGGATGCTGGAGCGTGGTCCTCACGCGAACCGCCGAGCAACGCGCCGCGGTGAACGCGCTCGAGTTGGAGCGCGCGATCGCCCCGGAGCACGCCCAGGACGGGCGCAGCCTGGTAGCGCTGGCGGACGCGCTGGTCTCCGCCGGCGGCACCATGAACCGCGAGGCGGCCGTCCTCGGAACCCCGGTCTGGTCGATCTTCGAGGGCCCTCTGGGCGGTGTGGACGAGCTGCTGGTCCGGGAGGGCCGGATGAGGATCTTGCGCGATCCGGAGGAGCTGAGCATCGAGCGCAGGTCGGACAACTCGTTCGAGCGCCGCGTCCGGCGCGACCCCGCGGACCTCCTGGCGCTCGCCGTCCCCGGCTATCGGTAGCCGGCGCTCACGGTGCGCTCGACGGTGTCCTGACGCTCGTCGTCGCTCTCGGGAGGTCCGAGGGATTGGTCGCCGACCTCGGCGCGAACGAGCCGCCCGAGGCCGAGCGCCTCAAGATGACGAGCCTTCAGGATCTCGAGCGTGTAGGCCATCCAGACGGAAGCCCCGAGCACGACGATGCCCAGCAGAGACAGGAGGAGCACGGCCCCACCGTCCCACTCGCCCTGTGGCCGCGGCGGCACGAAGCGCACGAGGATCGCGTAGGCCGAGAGCATGATGGCCCACAGATGGAGGTAGGCCGCGGTGCGCCGCTGGGAGAAGCCGATGCGCATGAAGCGGTGATAGAAGTGGTTGTGGTCGGGTGACCAGGGCGGGCGCTTGTACTTCAGGCGCTTGAGGACCACGAACGAAGTGTCGAGAATCGGCACCGCCATCACGAGCAGCGGGCCGGCCAGGGCAATCGTGGCGGCGGTCTTCAGCACTCCCTCCACCGCGATCAGCGCGAGCAGGAAGCCGAGCGCGAGCGCCCCGGAGTCGCCCATGAAGATCTTGGCCGGGTGGTAGTTGTGGCGCAGGAACCCGACGGTCGCGCCGCACACGATCGCCGCGAGCACGGCGGCGTCCGCGCGCCCGAACGAGACGGCGAGCAGCGCGAACGAGCCCGAGGCGATCGCGACGATCCCCGCCGCCAGCGCGTCCATGCCGTCGATCAGGTTCACGAGGTTGGCCAGGAACGCCACCCACAGGAGAGTGAGTGGAACCGAGGCCCAGCCGATGTCGTGATCGCCGACGAAGGGGAGCGTGACGTGCTCGATCCGCAGATCCCAGCCGAGCACGGGGATAAGCGCCACGAGCGTGACCGTCAGGAGCTTCGTACTCGGCCGTAGGCCGTGGATGTCGTCGTACAGGCCGACGAGCGCCACCAGCGCGGTGCCGATCAGCATGCCGGTGTACGGACCGCCGATGTCGACCCACAGCGCCGCCGCGGTGAAGATCGCGATGACGATCGCCACACCGCCGATCCGAGGTACCGGGTTGGTGTGGACCCGCGGACGGTCGCCGCCGTAGTCGACCCCGCCGATCCGCGGGGCGATGCTTGCCACCAGCGGGGTCAGCAGCAGCACGACGACGGCCGCCGTCAGGAACGCCCACGGGATCCCGTCGTCGAGCAGTCCGCGGATCGAATCCCCGAAAGACACGGCTTACATAGCGTAGACGGGCGCCAAGGCGGAACCGCCGCTCACCTCAGAAAGCCGTCGAAACCGGTGCTAGCATCGGCTTGCCGTGGATGCCGCCACCTCCTTCTCCACGGCCCCTGCCGTGTTCGACGACCGGATCCGGACACGGGAGGCTCGGGTCGGGATCATCGGGCTTGGGTATGCCGGCCTGCCGCTCGCCATCCTGTTCGCGGACGCGGGCTTCCACGTCACGGGAATCGACCTGAACGACGAGCGCGTCAGGTGGGTGAACGAGCGCCGCTCCTACCTCGTCGACGTTCCATCCGAGCGCTACGAGGCGCTGGGCGATCGCCTGGCGGCTACAACCGACTACGCGGCGGTGTCGGAGCTCGACGCGCTGACGATCTGCGTGCCGACGCCGCTCTCGAAGACACGCACGCCCGACATCTCGTTCGTGGTGAGCGCAGGCGAAGCCGTGGCGAGGCAATTGCGCCCCGGGCAGCTCGTGATCCTGCAGTCGACGACGTACCCCGGCACGACCCTGGAGATCCTCCTGCCGATTCTCGAGGACGGCGGGCGCAAGGTGGGCCGGGACTTTTTCCTCGGTTACGCGCCGGAGCGCGTCGACCCGGGAAACGAGACCTGGACAGTCCGCACCACGCCCAAGCTCGTGGCGGGCGTCACGGAGGAGTGCCTCCGACGCACCGAGGCCATCTATGCACAGATCGTCGACACCGTCGTGCCGGTTTCGAGCCCCACCGTCGCCGAAACAGCCAAGCTGCACGAGAACACCTTCCGGGCCGTCAACATCGCGCTCGCGAACGAGCTGGCTTTGATGTGCGACCGGCTCGGAATCTCCGTCTGGGAAGTGATCGACGCCGCCGGCACCAAGCCGTTCGCGTTCCTCCCCCACTATCCGGGCCCCGGACTCGGCGGCGACTGCATACCCGTGGTGCCGCACTTCCTCGCGTGGCGGCTCCGCGAGTACGGGTACTCGGCGCGCCTGATCGACGCAGCACACGAGGTGAACGCGTCCATGCCGCAGTACGTCGTCCAGAAGGTCGCGGATGCGCTCAACGAGTCGGCTCAGCCGATCAAGGGTTCACGGATCCTGTTGCTGGGTGTGGCGTACAAGCCCGATGTGCAGGACACCCGGGAGTCGCCCAGCCTCGAGGTGCTGCGGCAGCTGATTCTGCGCGGCGGCGAGATCACCTACTGCGATCCCTGGGTGACCGAACTCGAGCTCGACGGGCACATCCACCCCAGCGTTCCGTGGGACCCGGACGTCGTGGCGAGCGCCGACTGCGTCGTCATGCTCACGCCGCATCGCGAGTTTCTCGAACAGCCGCTCTGGGAGCACGCTCGTCTGATCGTGGACACCCGGAACGTCGCGCCGCCGGGCCCGCACGTCTGGACGATCTAGGACGTCCGTGCGGCTGCTAGTCCTCGGTGCCGGATACGTCGGCGCGAAGCTCGCCGAACTCGCGCTAGGGGATGAGCATGAGGTTGTGCTCGCCGACAATTGGTGGGCCACCCGCCGCGAGCAGCTCGACGGGCTCGAGCGAAGCGGCGCGCGCGTCGAGACGGTGGACGTGCGCGACGCCGACGCCGTTCGTGGACTGCTCGAGACGCCCTTCGACCGCATCTATCTGCTGGCCGCGCAGGCGAGCCGGCCGCTCTCCATCTCGGAACCGGGCTACACCGAGCAGACAAACCTGGTCGGGCCCCGCCTGGTGGCGGAAGCACTCGCCCCGCACAGCGCCCGGACGGCGCTCGTCTACGGAAGCTCGTTGCACGTCTACGGCCCCGATCTGGACGGCGACGTGCGCGCGGACCACCCCTATGGCCGCCAGGGCGACCTGGCGCACCTGTCGAAGGTCTACGCCGAGCTCTGCCTTGATCTCTACGCGCGCATGCACGGCTTCCAGCTCGCACTGCTGAGGCTCGGGATCGTCTACGGCCCCGGCCCGGTCGAGCACGAGCGGCCGGAGTCCCAGACCGTCGTGGACAAGTTCCGGCGGCTCGTCGCGGCGGGCGAGGAGCCGCGGTTGGATGCCGGCGGGAGGGCGACGATCGGCGTCGTCCACGTGGACGACGCCGCACGCATCCTGCTGGGTGCTCCATCCGAGCCAGGCATCACTACGGCGAACGTGGCCGCGGAGACGGTCACCGTTCGCGACGTGGCGCGCCTCGCGCGCGGGGAGCCGGCGGAGGATGAGCCCGCGTGGACCGTCGCGAGCCCCTTCGGCTACCGGCACACGCTCAGCGACTACCTCACGGTCGCCTCGTGAAGCTGCTGGTGATCGGTGCGAGCGGCTTCCTCGGGTCGCGCGTGACGAGGCACATGCGCGAACGCGGGCATGACGTCATCGCCGTGACGCGGCCGGGCGGGCGGTCGCGCGCCGCCCTGGCGGACATCTCCCCGATCGAGGCAGACGCCGGGGGCACCGAGGTCCGCGAACTCATCCGGGGCTGCACGGCGGTCCTGCACTTCGGCGGCGTTCCGGATCCCGACACTGCTCGCCGCGACCCCGCGCGCGCCGTGCGCGAGAATGTCGGCACCACGCTCAACCTGCTCGAGGGCTGTGCGGAGCACGGCACCGGGCTGGTGTACCCGTCGTCGGTGCGCGCGGCCGGCGAGCCGCCGCCCGACGCTTACGCGATCTCCAAGCGGCTCGGCGAAGAGGCATGTCGGATTCACCGGGCGCACGCGACTGTGCTTCGGCTGACCTCCGTGTTCGGTCCGGGGCAGCTCGTCTCCGAGGGGGCGACCGGCGCGATCGCCGCCTTCGCCTGGCGCGCCTTGGCCGGCGAGCCGATCGTGATACCGGGTGACCCCAGGCGGACCCGCGACTTCGTGTACGTCGACGACTTCGCCGCCGCGGTCGAGCGCGTGTTGGACGACCGGCGCTGGAACGGGACGCTGACGGTCGCCAGCGGCCGGGCGACGCCGTTGATCGAGGCCGCGCAGCTCGTCAAGGAGGCCAGCGGCTCCAGCTCGGCGATCGAGACGCCGGGCGGAGAGCTCGCGGCGGGCGAGAACGAGAGCTACACGTCCGGGTCCGAATTAGCCTTCACGTCGCGTCCCCTACCGCAATCGGTGGAGCTTTATGTCGACTGGCTTCGACGCCATACCCCTGCTCAAAGCCGCTCCTGATCCCGGACAGATCGCCGAGCGGCTCGACCACGGCGCCTCACGCGGGATTGAGCTATGCCTCGGGCCGCGCGACGTCGAGGCCGACGACCGGATAGCGGCCGTGACCGAGGCCGCCCGCGCGGCGCTGCCAGACGGTGACTTCGCCGTCACCGCCGAGGCGCCGGTTTCGTGGCCGAGCGGCGCCCACGTGCGCGTCGACCGGCTGGACGATGAAGCGCGTGCGGGCATCGAGCGCAGCGCGGAGTTCGCAGCCGGCGTGGGTTCGCCCGTCCTGACGATCCATTTGTTCACCCCCCAGACACCCGAAGAGTTCCGCAGCGGGTGGCGCCAGGACGGCGCCAGCGTCGATGAGGACGAGGTCAAGCGCTTCCTGCGCTTCTTCGCCGACGCCTGTGCCCGCCGCGGCGTGACGCCGCTCATCGAGAACGTGCCGCCGATCCTGCGCATGCGGACGGGTGGCGTGTACCTGTCGCCCGTGGGGGGGCACTGGCGCGACCTGCTCGAGTGGCGCGGGCGCATCCCCGAGCTCGGCTTTACGATCGACACTTCGCACGCCGCCCTGTTCCGCTCGTTCGCGGCGGCATATCCGTCTCTGTTCGACGTCGCCGATCCCGACGACCTCGATCTCAGCCGCTATGTCGAGGAGCTGGGGCCCGCGGCCAAGGTGGCTCACGTCTCGAACGCCCACGGAATCCTGGGCGAGGGCCTGCCATACGGCACCGGCGATCTCGACCTCGACCCCTTCGTGCGGAGACTCGCCGCACTCGTGCCGTTCATCGTCGCCGAGATCAGCGAGCCCGATCCGATGGACTCGTCCGCGATGCGGGCCGCGTACCGCGCGATCGAGCGCGTGCTCGCCTCGCCGGAGGAGCTGCCGATGCGGCCGCCCCGCAGGCGCCTGCGCCCGGAGCGCTTCAACTGGGAGCGGGTGCTCGAGCAACCCGATCCGGTGCCGGCCGTCCTCGAGCTGCAGGAGCTGGTCGGGGGGCGCCGCATCCTGATCACCGGCGGCGGCGGCTCGATAGCGCGCGCGCTCGCCACGCTGCTGCTGGGCTTCCGTCCGGAGATCGTGACCCTGCTGGACAGCCACGAGGCGTCACTGACGAGTGACCGCCGCTCACGCGACACGCTCGAGCTTCTGCGCATCGAGCACGTGCTCTGCGACATCCGCGACCCGGGCCGGATCGCGGTCGAGGTAGGTCGCGCGCGCCCCCACGTGGTCTTCCATCTCGCGGCGTACAAGCACGTCGACTGGGCGGAGATCTATCCCGACGAGTTCCTGGACACGAACCTGCACGGCAGCTGGAACGTGTTGCGTGCCGCCGAGCGGCACGCAGTGGACATCGTCGTCGTCGCCTCGACCGACAAGGCGGCGCAGGCCGCGAGCTACTACGGCCGGACCAAGCGCTTCATGGAGCAGCTGACGGCATACGCCGCGGGCACCGACGGGGCAAAGCGAACCGCCGTCCGCTTCGTCAACGTGCTCGGCAGCGCGGGCAGCGCGTCGGACCTGTTCCTGCGCCAGGCGCGGGCAGGCGTTCCGCTCACGGTGACCGACACAGGGATGCTCCGCTACTGGATCACCCTGGGCCACGCGGTGACCGCTGCCGTCCATGGCGCACTCCTCGCCGCGGACGGTGTGCGCCTCGCCACACCAGCGGGCGCTCCGGAGCTCACCGTCGGCGAGCTCGCCACGCGCATCTGGCGCGGCGCCGGGCTCGAGGGCGAACCGAACGTCGAACTGCTCGGCATCAGGCGCGGCGAGACGCTGGGCGAAGTGCTCGTCGGGCCTGGCGAGCGGGTGGGCGCGGAGGCCTACCCCGGGATCATGGAGATCGAGTCCGACGTCTCCACTGCGGCTGCCAGTTGGGTGGCCGAACGGATCGGCGCAGACAGCTCCCGCGAGGCCGCGCGCGAGGTCTGGCGGGCGGCGATGGAGCGGCCCGGGCTGATCGTGCCGGTCTGACGAGACCGCCGCACGTTACGCAGATCACGGCTCGCGAAGCTGGTGGGCGTCCGTGAAGAAGCCTCGGTAACCCAGCGAGACGGAGATCAAGCCGGACAGCGCCACGGCGCCGAGCAGGACCCAGAGCAACACCAGTTGGAGGCGGACGGCGTCGACCGGCTCCGCGCCCGCAACCAGCATCCCGACCATCGTGCCCGGGAAGAAGACGATCCCGGTCGTCTTCGTGGAGTCGACCAGGGGGATCATCCCCGAGCGGAGACTGCGAGCCAGCGCCCCGCGGGCCGCCTGAAACGACGTTGCGCCGAGCGCCAGCATCGCCTCGATCTGGCGCCGCCCCTCGTGCATCTCGTCGGCCAGCCGGTTCAGTGCCACGGCGACAGCCGTCATCGAGTTCCCGATCACCATCCCGCCCACCGGCACGAGGTAGCGCGGCTCGGCCTTGAACACGCCGAGCGCGAGCACCAGGCCGAGGGTGACGGCGGCGGCCACCGCCAGCCCAAGCAGGATCGGGGCGCTGGCGCCCGGCACGGCCTTCGCCCGCCCGCGGGCTGTCCAGGCGCCGAACCCGACCATCCCCGCGAGCAGCGCCCCCACCAGCCAGAGGCTATCCGTGTCGAAGATCGCCTGGATCACGTAGCCCACCGCCGTGAGTTGGACAAAAGAGCGCACCACCGCGACGGCGATGTCCTGCTCCAGCTCGGCCCGGCGCCAGAACGACACAGCGATCGCGATCGCGACCAGCGCAAGCGATGCGGCGACCTCTCCGAGTGTGATCGAGATCGTGCTCATCTCCTGACTCTCCCCTCTTCGAGATGGAAAATCCTCTCCGCCAGGCGGTCTGCCTGTTGTGGATCGTGCGTCACCAGGACAAGCGACACGTCGCGCAGATTCCGCAGGGCGTCTTCGACGGCGGTGGTCGCGGCGGCGTCCAGTGAGGCGGTCGGCTCGTCGAGCAACAGCACCTCCGGCTCCAGGGCGAGCGCCCGCGCGAGCATCACCCTTTGCTGCTCGCCCACCGAGAGGCGCGACGCGTCGCGGTCCAGGAATGACGGGTCGAGGCCTGCGAGCCGGATCGGCCGCTCCGGGTCGACGTCCCTGCCTTCGAGTCGCGGCCCGAACTCGACGTTGTCGGCCACGGTGCCCGGCACCGGTGCTGGCAGCTGAGGCACCATCCCGACGCGGCGGCGCAGCTCCAGGGGATCGAGCTCGCGCACGTCCGTGCCGTGGAAGTGCACGGTGCCCTCGTCCGGGTCGGCGAGGCGGTTCAGCAGCCGCAGCAGCGTCGACTTGCCCGAGCCTGACGGCCCGAGCAGCGCGGTGGATCCGGATGGGATGGACAGCGACACGTCGCGAAGCACCTGCCGGCCGTCGCGCGCCAGCCGGATGCCATCGAGCTCGAAGATGGCCTACGCGACCGCCGGCTCGACCAGCTGCGGGTAGAGCGGATGCTTCTCGGCCAGCGCGCGGGTGCGCTCGCTGAGCTCGGCGCGGTCCCCATCCGAGAACTCGCCCGTGAGGGCCTCCCCGATCACGCGGCCGACGTCGCGGAAGTCGTCCGCCTGGAAGGCGCGCGTGGCGAGCGCGGGCGTGCCGATCCGGAGGCCGGACGAGACCGCCGGCGGACGCGGATCGAACGGCACCGCGTTGCGGTTCACGGTGATGCCGACGTCGGCGAGCCGGTCCTCGGCCTGCTTGCCGTCGAGCTCCGAGTCACGCAGATCCGCGAGCACGAGATGCACGTCGGTGCCGCCGGTCAGCACGTTCACCCCGGCCGCGATCATCTCCTCGGCGACGACGGCGGCGCCCTCGCGGGTGCGGCGCTGGCGCTCGCGGAAGAGGTCCGACTGGGCGATCTTGAAGGTCACGGCCTTGCCGGCGATCGTGTGCATCAGCGGGCCGCCCTGGTGCCCCGGGAAGACCCGCGAGTCGATCTTCTTCGCGTATTCCTCGCGGCAGAGGATCATGCCGCCGCGGCCGCCGCCCAACGTCTTGTGCGTCGTGGTCGTGACGACGTCGCAGTACGGCACCGGGCTCGGGTGTTCCTCCGCCGCCACCAGGCCGGCGAAGTGCGCCATGTCGGCCATCAGGATCGCGCCGACGGAGTCCGCGATCTCGCGGAAGCGCTGGAAGTCGAGCCGCCGCGGGTAGGCCGACCAGCCGGCGATGATCAGCTTCGGCTTGGCGTCGTGCGCGATCTGCTCGAGCTCGTCCATGTCGAGCCGCGAGTCCTCCTCGCGCACGCCGTAGGCGACGATGTCGAAGAAGAGCCCGGAGAAGTTGATCTTCATCCCGTGCGTCAGGTGGCCGCCGTGGTCGAGCTTCATGCCGAGGATGCGGTCGCCCGGCTCGAGCAGCGCCATGTACACGGCCGAGTTCGCCTGCGCGCCCGAGTGCGGCTGCACATTCACGTGATCGGCGCCAAAGATCGCCTTCGCGCGGTCGATGGCGAGCTGCTCCGCGATGTCCACGTACTCGCAGCCGCCGTAGTAGCGCCTGCCGGGATAGCCCTCGGCGTACTTGTTCGTGAGCACCGAGCCCTGGCAGTCGAGCACGGACTGCGGGACGAAGTTTTCGGACGCGATCATCTCGAGCGTCCGCTCCTGGCGGGCCGCCTCGTCCTTCAGCACCTCGGCGATCTCCGGATCGACCTCGGCGACTGGCTTCAGGAAGTAATCCGGGCTCAGCTCGCTCATCGGAGGGACCGTACCACCGGGGGCACACGGCTCCCTTATGAGACCCAGTGGTACCGGAAGTGTGCTATGGTATTTACGGTACTGATGAGTTCCATAAAAGAAACTGCTCTGCAAGCCGAGTCCCTCGAGCGCCCGCTGGGAAGGCCGCGCGACGAGCGCGCGGATCGCGTGATCCTGGAGGCCGCCCGACGGCTGATTGCCGAGGTTGGCGTGGACGGGTTCCGGACCGCCGACCTCGCCGCACGCGCCGGCGTGGGCAAGGGAGCCATCTACCGGCGCTATCGCTCGAAGGACGAGCTGGTCACGGCCGCTATCTCGTCGCTCGTGAGCAGCGAGATCGTCGTGCCCGACACCGGGTCGACTCACGAGGATCTGCTCATCCTGATGCGCGAGGCCGTCGCGGTATACCGCGGACGCGGGGCGGGCCGCCTGGTGCCCAACCTCGTGGGCGCCATTGCGAAGAAGCCGGAGCTGGCCAAGGCCGTGAGGGAAGGGTTCCTCACCGGCCGCCGCGCCGCGCTCAGCGAGGTGCTCCGGCGCGGCGTCGAGCGCGGAGACCTGCGCCCCGACCTCGACATCGAGCTGGCGCTGGACGTGCTCGGCGGGCCGCTCTTCTACCGGCTGCTCATCACGGGCGGGCCGATCGACGAGCGGCTCGCGGAGGGAGTCGCCGATCTGGTCCTGCGCGGCTTCGCGCCGAGCCCTGCGACATCCACCAAGACAGGAAGGGAAGGTCGAAAGTGAGGATCCACGCTATCCAGACAGGAACGGTGGCCGTCACCGAGAAGTGGCGTGAGGGCGTTGGCCATGGGAATCGGAGGCTCGTCAATGCGATCGCTGACCGCAAGTGGACGGAGCCGCTTCCGATCTACGCGTTCGCGATAGAGCACCCGGAGGGCGTAATCGTCGTGGACACGGGCGAGGACGCTCGCGCCTCGGAGCGCCGCTACTTCGCGCGCTGGCACCCGGGCGTGCGGGCGTTCCGCGAGTGGGTCGAGCCGCAGGACGAGATCGGCCCGCAGCTCGAGCGGCTGGGTATCCGACCAGGAGATGTCCGCTGGCTCGTGATGACGCACCTGCACACCGACCACGCGGGCGGGCTGCATCACTTTCCGCGGAACGAGATTCTCGTCACCCGCGCGGAACTCGAGACCGCGTCCGGCCTGCGCGGCCGGGTGCGCGGATACGTGGCCAACAAGCACTGGCCCGCCTGGTTTCGCCCAACCGCGCTGGAGCTCGAGCCTGAGCCCTTTGGGCCATTCCCGGAGAGCCTGCGCCTGACGAGGGCCGGAGACGTCACCCTCGTGCCGCTTCCCGGTCACACGGCCGGCCAGATCGGCGTGCTCGTCGACGATGGCGAGCACGCGATTCTGATAGCTGGCGACGCCTCCTACACCCAGGAGCTGATGCTGCTCGGGAAGCCGGACGGCGTGGGCTCCGACGAGAGGGCCGAGCTGCTCACTCACGAGCGCATAAAAGCGTTCGCCGCCGAGAATCCGACCGTCTACCTCGTCGCGCACGACCCGGCGACGCGCGCGCGCCTCCAGGAGCGACAGGTCGTCCATCAGAAGCCGGCGGAGGGCGCGGATGCCAACTTCGCGGCGTCGAGGCGCTGAAAGAGGGTTAAGCCAGTAGCGCGTCGATCTCGCCGGATGGGACGGCGCCCTCTCGGAGAAGCCGCCACTCGCCGTCGCGCTCGTAGCCGCTGAGGTCGACCACGGTCGACGGAGTGCCGGGCAGCTCGCCGGCGTCGAGCATGAGATCCGCGCCGGCGCGAACGCGAGCGTCGATGTCGGTCACCCGGCGGACGTCCGGCTCTCCCGCCCTGTTTGCGCTCGACTGGAGGACCGGCCAGCCGACCTCGGCCAGCGGCGCGAGCTCGCCGTCGAGCAGCGGCACGCGCAGCCCGAGCCGCTCGGGCTCGGGCCCGCAGGCGAGCGGGTAGCGGCGGGCCGGGTTCGGCAGCACCAGCGTCACCGCGCCCGGGAGGAGCTGCTCCACAGCGCCGCGCGTGCGCTCGCCGAGCTCGAGCAACGCCGCGAGCGCCGTCTCGACCTGGAAGAACATCACCGCCGAGGGCTTGTCCGGCAGGCGGCCCTTGAGCCGGTAGAGCCGCTCGACTCCCTCGCGCGAGTCCGGCTCGGTCGCCAGGCCGTACACGGTGTCGGCTGGAAAGATCGCGACGCCGCCCACCGAGATGCAGCGCTCGAATGTCTCGACGTCCTCCGGCGTCACGGCGCGCGGCCGACGGTGATGCGATCCCAGCTCGCCAGGTCGGGGTATGAGAGCGGCTCGTCCAGCATGTCGCGCACCGCCTCGGCCTGGTCGTCTGCGTGCTCCAACGCGACCCGCGTGCCCGACGGCATCGCCGCCACCAGCTCGCGGATCGCATCGAGTCCGTCCTCGCCGCCCGTGAGCGCAACACGCGGCTCGTAGCGATTGATCTCGGGCATGAGCTCGTCCCAGCGTTCGTTGCGCACGTACGGCAGGTTCGCGATGACGAGGTCATAGTCGCCCGGCGGCAGCCCGTCGGCCACCTCCACCTCTAGCGGGAGGCCGAGCAGCTCGGCGTTCTCGCGCGCGAGGTCGGCCGCCTCCGGCGAGACCTCCGAGGCAGTGACCTGCAGGTCGGGCCGCTCGTCGAGGAGCGCCAGGGCGATCGCGCCGGTGCCCGTTCCGACGTCGTGCACGCGGGCGCCCTCGGGCAGGTCGAGCGCGGCCTCCACGAGGAGCTCGCTCTCGGGGCGCGGCACCAGCGCGCGCCGGTCCACCTTCAGCTCGATGTTGCGAAAGCCCTTCCTGCCCAGGATGTACGCCACCGGCTCCCGCTCATTGCGGCGGCGGACGTGCTCGGCGATCGTCCGGGCGGCGGGCGGCGGGACCTCCCTGTCCGGGTCGATGAAGAGCTGCTCCCGGCCCACCCCGAGCCCGTCTGCGACCAGCAGCTCCGCGTCGAGCCGCGGCGACATGCATCCGGCCGCGCCGAGGGAGGTGGTCGCCGCGTCGAGCGCATCGCGGGCGGTCATGAGCCGACCGGCTCCGCGGCCTCGAGCATCCTGCGCTTCTCCTCCGCCTCGAGCGCGGCGGTGAACTCCTCGAGGTCGCCGCCGAGTATTCCGGGCAGGTTGCCCTTGGTGAGGCTCACGCGGTGGTCCGTCACGCGGTCCTGGGGGAAGTTGTAGGTGCGGATCTTCTCGGCTCGCTCGCCGCTCCCCACCTGGGCCAGCCGTGCCGCGGCCAGCTCGGCCTGCTGGGCCGCCAGCTCGCGCTCGAGCAGGCGGGCGCGCAGCACGCGCATCGCCTTGTCGCGATTCTGAAGCTGCGACTTCTCGTCCTGCATCGAGACCACCAGTCCTGTGGGCTTGTGCGTGATCCGCACCGCCGAGTCGGTGGTGTTCACCGACTGCCCGCCGGGACCCGACGAGCGGTACACGTCGATCTGGAGGTCGTTCGGGTCCACGTGCACGTCGACGTCCTCGGCCTCCGGCAGCACGGCAACCGTGGCCGTGGAGGTGTGGATCCGGCCCTGCGACTCCGTCTCCGGCACACGCTGCACCCGGTGCGTGCCGCCCTCGTACTTGAACACGCTGTACGCGCCCCGGCCCTTGACGGCGAACGTGAAGTGGCCGTCGCCCAGCTCGATCGGCTCCGTCTTGAAGCCGCGCCGCTCGGCGTAGCGGTCGAGCATGCGGTAGAGGTCGGCGGCGAACAGACCGGCCTCCTCCCCGCCCGCGCCGGGCCGGATCTCGACGATCACGTCCTTCTCGTCGTTCGGGTCGGGCTCGACCATGGCGAGCCGGATCTCCTCCTCGAGCTCGGCCAGCCGCTCCTCCGAGGTGCGCAGCAGATCGCGCAGCTCGGGGTCGTCGCCGTCCTCGGCGAGGAGCTCGCGCGCGCCGGCGGCGTCGTCGGTCGCGTGCCGCCATTCCTCCGCCAACTGGTGCGCGGGCTCGAGCGTGCGATATGCGCGGCCCACCTCGGCGTAGCGCCGCTGGTCCGAGATCACCTCCGGGTCCGCCATCTGCTCCGACAGCTCGGCGAAGCGGCCCTCGATCTGCTCGACGAGCTTCTCGATCACCCGGCTAAGGGTAGGGGTAGGACTAGCGCCGGCCCCAGCCCACTCGCTCCGCGTAGCGCACGAGCCTGTGGAAGTAGGACTCCACCTTTGGCCCGGGGCCGAGGCGGCGGTCGTCGAAGCGCACGCGCATCGCGAAGTAGGGGAAGTAGACCTCCATGCGCCGCAGCCCGCGGTAGTGCCGCCCGAGCCACGGATGCACCCAGCGCCGGTACAGGCTCGGCGGCAGCACGGCAGGCGCCGCGCGGCCGAGCTGCTCCGACGACATCTCAAGCAGCCTCCCCACCGTCGTCGCGTTCCGGCCGGCCACAACATGGAAGGTCCCGTCGGGCCCGTCCGTGGCCAGGTCGTGCACGCGGTCGGCCACGTAGTCCACGGGCACGATGTCTACGGGAGCGCTTCGCTTCGCTGGTATGGCGGGGATCGCGCCGCGCGCGTACGCCTTGAGCGGTCCGTAGAGGACGTTGAAGGAGGACGTGCGGCCCGTGGTGCTGTCCCCGACGACGATGCTGGGTCGGAAGATCTGGAGCGGCAGGTCCGCGCCCTCGCTGCGCAGCGCGAGCTCGGCCTCGAACTTGGAGCGCTCGTAGGGGTTGCGGAACCGCTGGCCGACGGCCAGCTCGTCCTCGCGGAAGAGGCGCCCGGGCTCACCGGCGACATAGGCGGTCGACACGTAGCTGAAGCGCTCGAGGCGGGTGCAGCTCCGGGCGAAGTCGAGCATCCGGCGCGTCCCCTCGACGTTGATGCTGCGGGACTCCTCGAGCGGTAGGTCGAAGGAGACCGACGCCGCGCAGTGCAGGACGGTCGCGACGTCGCGGCGCAGCCGCTCGCCCGTGCCGGCGGCGAGCCCGAGGCCCGGCTGCTCGATGTCGCCGGCGACCGCGGTCAGGCGCTCATGCGCCGGCAGCCGGCCGGCGGCCTCGTCGTCGTTGTCGGCGCGCACGAGTGCGTAGATGTGGCGATCGCCGCGTGCGAGAAAACGCGACAGGATCTCTCGTCCCACAAATCCCGTGGCGCCGGTAAGGAGCACGGCGCCCATGCTCTTCAGGGTTTCAAAACGCGCGCCGGGCTAAACCTACGCCACGACTTCCATGCCGACCTTGTCCTCCTCGGAGGCGGCCAGCGGGTTCTCAACCGCCAGGACGGCCCCGAGCGCGGCGATCGCCACTGCGAGCTGGGACAGGTCGGGCTCCCGCGTGGTGAGGCGCTGGAGCTGGATGCCGGGCCACATGAGGATGCGCGCCCAGCGCTTCGTGCGGTTCTTCCCGAACCACTTGATGAGCTCGAAGGCGAGCCCGGCGACGATCGGGATGCCGAGCACGCGCGAGATGAAGAGCCAGTGCCACTCGAGCTTCCCGAGCGGAGCGAACACGACGATCGCCACGATCATCACCAGCAGGAGGAAGCTGGTGCCGCAGCGCGGGTGGAAGCGCGAGAAGCGCTGGGCGTTCTCGGGCGTCAGGTCGTCGCCGGCCTCGTAGCACGAGATCGTCTTGTGCTCCGCGCCGTGGTATTCGAACACGCGCTGGAGGTCGGGTATTCGCGAGATCAGCGCGAGGTAGCCGAGGAAAATCGTGATCCGGATGAGCTTCTCGATGATCACGAACACCACCGAGTTCGGGATCTGGTCCGAGAAGATGTTGGTCAGCCCCGCCGGGAGCAGGAAGAAGAGCCCGACCGCGAACAGCAGCGCGAACACGATCGTCCCCATCCAGGCGCCGCCGCCGATGTCCTCCTGCTTGCCCTGCTCGTCCGGCGGCATCTGAGCGTTGGCGGAGATGCCGAGCGCCCGAAAGCCGATCTTCAGCGACTCGGCCAGGGCGACCACGCCGCGGACGATCGGCAGACGCAGGACCCGATGCCGCTTGGTCCAGGACACGAGCGGCTCGGAGACCACCTCGATCTCGCCCTTCGCGCCCTCCTGCGCGTCCGCGCCCCCGTCCAGCAGCTGCTGTGCCGACGGCTTACGAACGCCGACGGCCCACGTCGAGATGCCACGCATCATCACGCCTTCGAGCACGGCCTGGCCGCCGATGGGCGCGTCCTTGGTGGCCTCCCTCGGTTTCACCGTGTCCATCGTATCGGCGGTTCGCCGGACTATCTGAGGCGCGTGCAGCTCAGCTCGTGGAGGTTGTCCGCATCCGAGGTCTCGGTGATCGCCTTCTGGGGATCCGCCTCGAGCCTCGCGAGCCGGTGGCAGCGCGGCCCGCGGATCACGATCGAGCGCTGCTCGCCTGGAGCGAGCGACGCGATCGTCACGGTGTCGATCACGTTGCCGTCGACCGTCAGCCGCACCGGGATCGAGCTCGCCGCGGCCTTGCCGGTATTCGTGACGAGCGCCTCATAGCGAACGACGCCCGCCACTTTGGTCGACAGGACCCCGGTGAGCCTGGCCACCAGGTTCGGAAGCGTCACGAACTGGCGGCAGCGCGCGGAGCGGCGCTTCGCGCGCGCCACCTCGCTGCCGTCCGCCGCGTACCAGCGGAACTCGACTGCTACCCGCAGGGTCGCGTTCTCGGGGAGGTTGCGGATCCCCTGGCGGTAGCCGAATGTGTTGACGCCCGGCTTGGACCAGCGCCAGCGGTGGAGGCCCGGTACCTTCACGCGCTTGGCGCGGTGGCCGGTCTCCTCGAGCAGCGTGAAGCGCATCGCCATCCGGTTCGCGCCCGGCACCTCCTGCATGCGCGCGTAGAAGGTCGCTTCATGAGCCTCCACCGAGCACCTCACGAGCTTGACGCTCACCGGCGCGGGTGCAGCACCGGCCGCCGCCGGCAGAGCGGCGACGGCGAGTGCGGTGATCAGTAGCGCGCGGCGCATGCGTCGTGTGAACGCTCACCGTGCGCGTAAGTTGCGGGGTAAAACGTCGCGGCCGCAGCGGGCACCGCCCCCTGCCCGCGCGACGGCGTCCCCGGTCGGGATTAGCCCCTGCGAGAGCGCGCTGCGCGGCGGCGGAAGCGCTCTACGCGCCCGCCGGTGTCCACGAGCTTCTGGCGGCCCGTGTAGAAGGGATGGCAGTTCGAGCAGATCTCGACATGCAGCTCCGGCTTCGTGGAACGGGTCCAGAACTCGTTGCCGCAGGTGCAGCGCACGTGCGAGGGGCCGTACTCGGGATGAATGTCTGCCTTCATTGCTCCTACGAGTCTAGTGACGGGTCACCGAGGCTAGGGGCGAGCCGGCGGAGGCGCCGTCAGCTCCCGCCGACGCGCCGCGCGGAGGCCCGCAACCGCGTCCACCAGGTGCTCGGCCGCCGGAAGCGGGCCGGCGGCGGCTGCTTTGCCCTCACGAGTGCGACCCAGTCGTCCACGGGCAGCGTCCCCTCGATGAGCCGCGCCAGCGCGGAGGTCACGGGCGCCTCGACACCGGCGCGCTCGATCGCCCGCGCGAGCACCGGCACGGTCTCGAGCGCCTCGACCGCCTGGCCGACGCGCTCGGGGATCTCCGCGGCCGGCACCCCCTCGGCGAGCAGCTCGCCGGCGCTGCGGTTGCGCGACATGGGAGCCAGGGCCGTGGCGACGAGGTCGCCGGTGCCGGCCCGGCCGACGAAGGTGCGCGCCTCGCCGCCGCTCGAGGCCGACAGCGAGAGCACCTCGAGAAAGATGTCCGCCGCCGCCATGCCCGCCGCGTTCAGGCCCTGCGCCTGCGTGGCGCCGACCGCCACGGCCGCGGCGTTCTTCGCAACGCCCGCTAGCTCGACGCCCACCGGATCGTCCGACACCTCGCAGACGACGCCGGCGCGCTGAAACGCCTCCGCCACGCGGTGGGCGAGCGCCTCGGACCGCGACGCGCACACGAGGCCGGCGCCGGCCTCGACCATCTCGCGCGCGTGCGCCGGACCGCCGACGCACGCGATGCGCTCGGGGCCGAACGCGGCGTCGAGCAGGGCGGTGGGAGTCGCGCCGTCCGACGGGACGAGCCCCTTCGCGAGCGAGACGATGCCGGCGCGGTCGGGAACTCCGAGGCGGCGCAGCTCCTCGATGGCCTCGCCGACGCCCTTGGAAGGGACCGCAAGTAGGATCAGGTCGGCGCGCCTCAGATCGTCGCGATCAGCACCGAAGAACGACACCGTCAAATCGCGCGGCAGATCGACCCCCGGCAGGTAGCGCCTGTTCTGGCGCGCGTCGCGGAGCTCCTCGGCCTGCTCGCGCGTGCGGCACAGCACCGTGGTCCGGATGCCGGCCCGCTCGAGCAGCACCGCAACGGCCGTGCCGAACGACCCGGCTCCAACGACCGTGGCACGACGCGGATGCTGGCCGGGGTAGCGGATGGGGGGAGAAAGTAACGGCTAGGTGTTCCGGGTCACGCCAGCGCCGCTTCAGGGCAACGACAGCATTGAGGGCGGCTGATCCGAAGGGGTCTGGTCACTTCTTCGTCATATGGACGAACAACTGACCTAAGACCCTGCCCTCAATGCCCGTAGTTCGACGCAAATGCGACCTACGTGACTTGATAATTCGGCCCGTCGCCGCCCTCCGGCGGCGTCAGCCGGCCGCCCTTCGCCGTGATCGCCCCGCATTGCACGCAGTTCGAGGGCGTTATCTGCACCCTGACCTCGCGCTTGCCGTCCAGCTTCCCGTTGCCGGCGGCGCGGGCGGCCTCCAGGTCCTCGTCGAGCACCTCGTACACCTGCGCCGGGCACATGTTCTGCCACATCAGCGCGACCTCCAGGGGCACAGTGTCCTGGATGCGGATGTGGTTGGGGGCGTCGTCGCGGGTCGCGTTGCCGGTGGCGAAGACCGACGAGAGCTTGTCGAATGTCGTCTTGCCGTCCGGCTTCGGGTAGTCGCGCTCCCGCCCGATGAAGACCGGCATCGTGGCGTCGTCGTGGGTGGCCCAGCGGCCGCCCGGGATGCGCCCGCCCGAGATCTCCATCAGGCTCGCGATCGCCCCGCCCACGAAGAACCCGCGCCCGAACGGCTGGCGCATGTTCCGGGAGCGGTAGATGTCCTTCTCGATCTCCGAGCCCTCGACCTTCGACTGGTAGTTCGACAGATCGCTGACCCCCCCGCCGCTGCCGTTCTTCAACCGCTCGACAATGGCCTCCGCCGCGAACATCCCCGCCTGCATCGCGTAGTGCACGCCCTTCAAGGTCGGCACGTTCACCATCCCCGCGCCGTCGCCCACGATCGCCATCCCCGGCGCCCACAGCCGGCGCGGCCGCGCCCAGTAGCCGCCTGACGGGATCGTCTTCGCTCCCCAGCCGACCCGCTTCCCGCCCTCGAGCCGCTCCGCGAAGAGCGGATGCGTCTTCATCTGCTGGAGCGCGTCGTGTACCGAGAAGCGCGCATCTTTATAGTCCAGGCCCACCACGAACCCGAGCGACACGCGGTCCTCGCCCATCGGGTACATGAACGAGCCGCCGAACTCGCGGTACTTGGCCGCGAACCGGAGCGGCCAGCCCATCGTGTGGATGACCCGGTCGAGCGGCTCCTTCACCTCCCAGATCTCCTTCACGCCCAGCTCCCACTGCTGCGGGTCATCGGAGCCGATCCGGAAGTGGCGGATCGCGGCCCCCGTCAGGTGGCCGGCCGTGCCCTCGGCGAGCACCGTCGCCTTCGCGATCAGGTCGGAGCCGGGCTCGAAGTTCGAGAGCTCCTCGCCGTCGCGGCCGCGGCCCTTGTCGCCCGAGCGAACGCCGACCACGCGGCCGTCCTCAACGAGCAGCCTCTGGCCCGTGGTCTCGCCGAGGATGTAAACGCCCGCCTCCTCCGCCTGCTGCGACAGCCAGCGACCCAGCTGCGCGACAGAGGTCACGTGGTTCCCGTGGTTGCGGAAGGGCGGCGGGATCGGCTTCAGCGGGACGGCGCGCTTGCCGTTCGGAAGCAGATAGACCGAGTCCTTGTTCATCGCCCCGTATGTCGGCCACTCGGATTCGTCGAGATCCGGGAACAGCCGCCGCATCGCGGACGGGTTCATCATCGCGCCCGACAAGAGGTGCGAGCCGGGGCCCTTCCCCTTCTCCACCAGCGCCACCGGCACCTCGCCGAGCGACTCCATCAGCGCCTCGTCCTCCGCGAGCAGCTGCGTGAGCCGGATCGCGCACGCGAGCCCGCCCGGCCCGCCGCCGACGATCACGATGCCGACCTCGATCCGCTCGTCCTCGGGATCGGTCGGCGACCCGACGAACTCCTGCGCGGAGTCGACGGGCGGGGGGAACTCGATCGGGGCTGTGGCCATCCGGCGCTAGCCCTTCTTGGCCTTCAGGGCCTCGGTGAGCTTCGGCAGGATCTTGTTCAGATCGCCGACGATCCCGAGGTCGGAGAATTCGAAGATCGGCGCGTTCGGGTCCTTGTTGATCGCGACGATGTGCTCGGAGTTCTGCATTCCGACCTTGTGCTGGATCGCGCCGGAGATCCCGGCCGCCAGGTACAGCTTCGGCGCGACCGTCTTCCCGGTCTGGCCGATCTGAGCGGCGTACGGGTACCAGCCCGCGTCCACGACGGCGCGCGTGGCTGCCACCGCCCCGCCGAGCGCCTCGGCCAGCTGCTCGCACAGCTCGAAGCCCTCGGCCTTGCCGAGCCCGCGGCCGCCCGCGACCAGGATGTCGGCGTCCTCGATGTTCACGTCGGCACCGCGCTGCTCGCCGCGCTGGACCATCACGGCCTTGGTCGAGTGGGCCTCGAACGGGACCTCGACGTCGGTGACTTCGGCCGAGCCCTCGTCGGACTCCGCGATGTCGAACGCGTTCAGGCGGCCGATGATGATGCCCGGCTCGCCGACGTAACCCACGTCCACGATCGCCGAGTCCTGGAGGATCGGCCGCTCCGCGACGAGCTTTCCGTCCTGCGCCTTGACGGCGGTCACCTCCATCGTGACCCCGGCGCCGAGGCGCGCGGTGAGCCCGGCGCCGATCTCAAAGCCGAGCAGGCCGCCGCCGAACAGCGCGTACTTGAAGCCCTCGTCCTGGATGACCTTGGCCATCGCGTCGACCACCGGCTGCGCCAGGCCCTCCGGCCCCTTCACGCGATAGACCTTCGAGACGCCGTACCCGCCGAGCGACGCGCACAGGTCATCGGTCAGGTCGTCGCCGCCGACCACGACGGCCGCGGCCTCGCCTCCGATCTCCTTCGCGAGCTTCGCGCCCTCGGAGACCGCCCCGAGGGAGTTCTTGTTGAACTCGCCCTGGTAGTGGAGTGCGTAAACGAGGATGCTCATGCCAGCAGCTTCCTTTCCTCCAGCCAGGCCACGATCTTCTCGACCGTCTCGTTCGTGTCCTCATCCTCGATGAGCTCGCCGGCCGCCTTCTGCGGCGGCGGATTGATCGAGAGGACCTCCGTCCGCGATCCCTGCTCGCCGACCCTGTCGGCCTCGATGCCTACGTCGCCGACCGACTTCGTGTCGCGCGGCTTTTTCTTGGCGCCCATGATTGCCTTGAGCGACGGGTAGCGGGGCTCGTTGATTGCGTCACCGACCGAGATGACGGCGGGGAGCCCCACCTCGACGGTGTCGTAGCCGTACTCCGCCTGCCGCTCGCAGCGGAGCTTGCCGCCCTCGACGTCGAGCTTGATCACCTGGGTGAGCGAGGGCATCTTGAGGTGGTCGGCCACGACAGCGCCGATCGTGTAGCACTCGCCGTCGGCCGACTGCTGGCCGAGCAGCACGAGGTCCGGCGACTCGGCCTCGAGCACCTTCGCGAGCGCGTAGCCGGTCGCGGCGACGTCCGAGCCCGCGAGCGAGTCGTCGGTGAGATGCACCGAGCGGTCGGCGCCCAGCGCGACGGCCTTGTTGAGCGTGCGGCCCGCCTCCGAGGGGGCCATGGTCACGGCGACGATCTCGTCCACGTCCGCCGCGCCGCCCTCGCGCATCTGCATGGCGGCCTCGATGGCGTGGGTGTCGAACTGGTTGAGCGTGGTCTCGCCCGAGCGGTCGAGGCGCTTGGTGTTCGAGTCCATGCGCTTCTCGACGGCGGCGTCGGGCACCTCTTTGACGAGGACGCAGATCTTCAAGATGCTCTCCTTGGTCTTCTCGCGGCCCGCAGCAGCCCCCTTGCCCTGCGGGCGCCGGATGTTACCTACCCCGTTGACTGATGAGTCAATCGGGGCAGGTAACGAAGGCCGGAGAGGACCGCGCTAGGCGGCAATCAGCTCGGGAACGGCCCCGGCCTCGCCGGGCACGTAAGCCGACTCGAGCTCGATGGGCGCCTCACGCTCGATGTCCCTCTCGCGAATCAGCCAGAGCGCGAAGAGCGCGCCGGCGATCGAGAGGAGGCCGCCGAGCATGAGGATCTCGTTGATCCCGGAGAGGAAGCCGTCGCGTGCGGCGTTCGCGACGCCCGAGCGAGCACCCGGAGGCACGGACGCCAGGGCGCTGTCGAGGTTCCCCGAGGAGACGGCCTCGACGAGCTCGCGGGGACGGGACCCCGTCGCGGCCGGCGTTCCGGCAGCGAGCTCCGAGATCTTGGCGGCGCCACGGCCGAGGAAGATCGCGCCCCAGGCGGCGATGCCGATGGCGATCCCGACCTGGCGGAACGTGTCGTTGATGCCCGAGGCCATCCCACTCTGCTCCTTGGGGACCACCGACACCGCGACGTCCGCGATCGCCGGGTTGATGAGGCCCACGCCGGCGCCCGACAGGATGAAGCCGCCCAGCAGCGTGGTCCAGCTGTCGCTCGGGTCGATCCCGCCCATCAGGAGCAGGCCGACGCCGGTGATCGCCAGGCCGGTGCTGATGAGGACGCGCGCCTGGACGCGCGAGAGCAGTGCGCCGGTCGCGGCCGCCACGAAGAAGTTCGTGACGGTCAGCGGCAGGTAGCGAAGCCCGGCCTCGAGTGGCTCGTGTCCCAGGTAGCCCTGCAAGTAGAACGTCATGTACAGGAACAGCGCGAACATCGAGGACGAGACCGCGAGCGCCGCGAGCTGCACGCCGGCGAAGGCGGGCTTCCGGAACAGATGGAGCGGCAGCATCGGCTCCTTCACACGCGACTCGATCGCGAGGAACAGGGCCATCAGGGCGGCCGCGCCGCCCAGGAGCGAGACGATCAGCGCCGAGCCCCAGCCCTCGTCGTTGCCGCGCAGGAGTCCCAGCACGAGCAGGAACAGCGAGCTCGAGAAGGTCACGAGGCCGGCCCAGTCGATGCGCGACGCGTTCGGGTCGCGCGTCTCGCGCAGCTTTGTGTAAGTGATCGCGATCGCCGCGATCCCGATCGGCACGTTCAGGAAGAAGATCGACTCCCAGCCGAGCCCCTCCGTGAGCGCGCCGCCCACGAGCGGCCCGAACGCCACCGCCACGCCAATCGTCGCGCCGTACACGCCCATCGCGGCGCCGCGCTCTCGTCCGGCGCTGAATTCCTGCGCGATCAGCGCAAGGGAGACCGCGAACATCACCGCTCCGCCCACGCCCTGCACCGCACGGGTGACGTTCAAGAAGGTCGGATCGGGCGCAAGCCCCGCGAGGAGCGAGGCCACGGTGAAGATTGCGAGGCCCGCGGCGAACACTCGCCGCCTGCCCAGTCGGTCCGCGAGCACGCCCGCGGTCAGCACGAGCGCGGCGAGTGAGACCGTGTATGCGTCGATCACCCACTGAAGGTCGGTGAAGCTCGCGCCCAGGTCATCGCGGATCGCCGGCAACGCGGTGTTCACGACTGTGATGTCGAGAAGGAGCATGAAGGTCGCGACGCTGACCGCTATCAACGTCCACCACTTCCTGTGCATCTTGGTCCTCCGGTACAATTGGTCAGGTCACCTTGTCAGGTGAATTTATAAGGCAACCTGACGATATAGTCAAGCGGCCTTACCATGAACTCAACAATGCCCGTCGACCCCATCGCGACCCCGCGGCCGCTCCCTTCCCTCCTCATGGAGGTGAAGACCGCCGCCATCCACAAGCTCCACGCGCGCCTCGACGATGAGGGCTTCGGCGAGCTGCGCGAGGCCCACGGATGCGTCTTCGGGTTCATCGATCTAGAGCACGGGTCGAGGCTGACCGAGCTCGCCGAGCGCTCCGGCATCACGAAGCAGGCCGTGGGCGAGGCGGTCGCGGAGCTCGAGCGGCTTGGCTATGTCGAGCGCGTGCCGGACCCCAGTGACGGCCGTGCGAAGATCATCAGGCTCACGCCGCGCGGGCTCGACGGCTGTCTGACGGGCCGGCGGATCTTTGCCGAGATCGAGCGCGAATGGGCCGAGCAGCTCGGCGACGAGCTGGTGGGGCGCATGCGCGAGGCCGCCGAGAAGATCGCACACGTTGAGCGTGAGGCCGTCGTGGCGAGCCGGCGGCGAAGCGCCGCCGCCTAGTCGTGACTTAGGCCGGCACGGCCTCGCGGATGTAGTCCACGATTCCCTGCACCGGCGCGCCGGGCGTGAAGACCTCGGCCACGCCGAGCTTCTTGAGCTCGTCGATGTCTTCGCCTGGGATCGTCCCGCCCACGACGAGCACCACGTCGTGCGCGCCCTCGTCCTTCAGAAGCGACGCGATGCGCGGCACGAGCGTCATGTGCGCGCCCGACAGGATCGAAAGGCCCACCGCGTCGGCGTCCTCCTGGAGCACGGTCTCGACGATCTGCTCCGGGGTCTGGTGGAGGCCGGTGTAGATGACCTCCATGCCCGCGTCGCGCAGCGCGCGGGCGATGATCTTGGCCCCGCGATCGTGCCCGTCCAGGCCGGGCTTCGCGACCACCACGCGGATCTTCCGACTGCTCATGACCGGCCCGAGGTTACCCCGTGCGGGCATCCTGCCCGCACATCTGATGGCACCGGCGCCGTCCGGGCGCTGTAACCGCGGCTTCGCCGCTTACCAGCCGATGCGCCCCGCCGGTCCCGGCTCGGTCGCTCGCGCGCGGCGGTGGATCGCCGCTCCCAGCAGGAGCATCAGGCCGCCGAGTGCGAGCAGCGCGCCCGAGTCGGAGCCGGTGTTCGGCAGCGAGGAGCCGCTGCCCGACGCCGAGCTGTCGCCGCTGCTTGCCGTCGCGCCGGTGTCGGTGCTGCCGCTCGTGTCGGCGCTGCCCGACCCGCTCGTGCTGCCGCCGCCGGAGTCCGATGCGGCCTGAACCACGACGCTGGCCTTCATGAACGGGTGCGGCTTGCAGTAGTACGAGAACGTGCCGGCCTGGCTGAAGGTGTGCGAGCCGCTCTGGCCCCTCTTCAGGATCCCCGTGTCGAAGGACCCGTCGTTTGCCGTGGCCGAGTGTGGCGTCGGCCCGTTGTTGTTCCAGGTCACCCTGTCGCCCTGGTTGATCGTGATCGTCGCCGGAGCGAAATTGAAGTCCGCGATCGTCACCGAGCCGCTCGCGGCGGCGATGGCCTTCGGCTTCGGATCGCGTGACCTGGCCCCCTCGTCGGCGAGGAGCTGTGGCTCGGGCGCGGCCGCTTCCCCGGCGGGGTCAGCGGGCTCGGCGGGGG
>JBKPSR010000147.1:0-49301 GCA_046735115.1 Actinomycetota bacterium | reverse complement strand
ACATTGAGAGATGGGTACCGCACGACGACGTCGCGCGACGCGCCGATGTGATCGTCTGCCACGGAGGCTTCGGGAGCACGCTCGGCGCGCTCGCCCACGGGGCGCCGCTCGTCGTTCTTCCTCTCTTCAGCAACGACCAGTGGGAGAACGGTGAAGCTATTGCCCGCGCCGGCGCGGGGATCACGGTCGCCGACGACGCCAGCGAGCGCAAGGTCCTCGACCTGCCGGGATCCACGACGATTGCTGAGCTCCCCGGAGCGGTCACCTCGATCCTGGAGGACGCCACCTATCGACGAGAAGCCGGTCGCGTCGCCGCTGCCATGCGCGCCCTCGCGTCGGTCGACGAGTCGGTGCGGTTCATCGAGGAGATCGCCGGCAGTAGGTGATCGGCGACTGTCGCTTTCGGCCTGACCCAGGGGCAATGCCCGACGAAGGCTCGCTGCCGCAATGGACGACCAGCGGGCGTCGGCTCCACAGGTCAACGGAGTGCTGCTTCGCGCGACACGCGGCACCCGTCGATTGATGGCTTGTCGCATTTCCGATAAGTCCGCAATGCGGACTTGGCGGAGACGTGGTCCTACCCGCTCGGCAGTTCGGCGATCGCCTCGATCGAGATGAGCAGGCCGTGGGGCAGCCGGACGTGGGCTGGGGCGGAACGCGCCGGCGCCGGATCGGGCATGTGGCGGGCGTAGACCTCGTTGAGCCGGGCGAAGTCCTCGACATCGGCGTAGAAGATCGTTGTCTTGACCACGTCGTCCATGGACGCGCCGGCAGCGCCGAGCACGGCAGCGAGGTTGACCAGCGCCTGGTCGGTCTGGGCCTCGATGCCCTCGGGGATCGTTCCCGTCGCGGGATCGATCCCGGCCATGCCTGAGCAGAAGACAAAGCCGCCGGCCACGATCGCCTGGCTGTACGGCCCGAGCGCTACTGGGGCCTCATCGCTCGACACTGCCTCTCTCGTCATCGGCCGCCTCCTGTGGTGGATGGCCTCGCAGCGTAGTCGAGGACCATCCGGCCCGGTACCCGCGCCGCGCTCCACGAACTGCCGCAATCGACGAGCAGCGGCGCATGACACGCGGCACTCACCAGCGCTTTGCGCGAGAACCAGCGGTGCGCCGTCCGAACAAGCCAGGGAATAAGACACCCACGATTCGCGCTCATCCGACGGCATCCTCGCCCACGCCACAGAGCTCGGGCGAAATCGCCTTCACGTCGGCCTTGCGGAGGCCGATAAAGCCTCATGCGGCACGTACCGGTGTCACGGCTGCTGCTGCTCGCCGCCATCTCGGCGGTAGTCGTCCTGTACGCGGGATCGGGCGCCGCGAGGCCGGCTCCGCCGGAGGCGGTTCTCACCCAGGCGACCGGCGACCTTCGCCTCACGAATCCGCAGGAAGGGCACGCGATCTTCCAGGCCACCGGACTCGCGCCCGGCCGGTCGGCGGCCGGCACCGTCCAGCTGCTGAACACCGGCTCGCTGCCCGGCGACCTGGATCTCGAGCAGCTCGACCTTCGGGACCAGCCGGGCGCCGGTGGTGGCCGGCTCTCGTACGCGATCCTGCTGGACATCACCGACGTGTCCGGCGGCAACTCGGTTCCGATCTTCACGGGCCGGCTCGGCGGCCTTGGAAGCCGTGCGCTGGGCAGCATCGGCCCGGGCGACACACGAACCTTCAAGTTCACCGCGTCGCTGCCCGAGGGCGGCCGGCCGCCGGGTGGCACAGCGGGCGACAACGCCTATGCCGGCTCGGGGCTCACGGTCCGCTACGCCTGGACCGCGACGGCGGTCGGTCCGGGCCCCGGCATCGGCGGCAGCGCCGACCCGGTGGTGACCATCAGGGTCAGGTCGCAGAAGGTCCCGACCCGCGGCTTCCTCGACGTCATGACCACCTGCGACGTCGCCTGCCGCGTCTCCGCCTACGCGTCGCTCCCAAAACAGAAGCGCGCCCGGCGGGCGACCAGGACGAAGCGCCGCACCGCGACGCTCACCACGCCCAACACGCCGGCGCGCATCCGGCTCAAGCTCGGCAGGAAGGCCAGGCGACAGCTGCTGAACACGCTCAAGCACAAGCGCCGCGTGAAGGTGAGGGTCACCCTCGGCGTGAGCGCGGCGAGCGGTGGCGCCGTGACGACCTACACCCGCAGCGCCTCGGTCAAGCGCCCCAAGGCGAAGCGCTAGCCCTTGGCGGCCGCGATCGCCTGCGCCAGCTCGCGCTCGGAGAACGCCCCCTCGATGCGTGCCGCGACCTTCCCCGAGCGGTTGAAGGTGAACAGCCACGGCTCGCTCAACAGGTGGAAGGCGACCATCTGCGGACGGATGCCCTTGTCGATCCTGTTGTCGTTGTAGACCTCCATGTGGATGAAGGCGACGTCGCTGCTCTCTGACTTCGCCTTCTCCTGCTCCGCCAGGTCCACCACCGGCCCGCAGACCCGGCTCTGACAGAGCTGCGGCGTGGCGAACAGGAGCACGACGGGCTTCTTGCCGAGCACGTCCGCGAAGTCGACGTCGTGCATCGAGTCCGGCGGCAGGCGTGTGTCTATCGCGGCCACGTTGCCTCCGACGTCCGTCACGGTGGGAGTGTGGATTCGCGGCGGCGCGGTCCCCACCGCCGGGATCGGGTCGTCAGACGCCTTCTTCACCACGATGCCCGCCTGCGGCAGCGTGGCCGCCACCAGCTTCTTGCCCTGGCGCGCGATGCCGAGGATCTCGTAGCGCCCCGGCTTCTTGAACGGGATGTGGGTCGTGTAGATCGACTTGGCCGCGTTCGGGTCGGTGGCCGTCTGGCGGCTCTGGAACTGCGGCCTCACGGACAGCGACTCATAGCGGGCGAGGTACGGGCCCTTGGCCGTGCCGCCGCCGGCCGGCGCCGCGTACACCGCCACGGTCGCGTTCGTTATCTGCGAGCGGTCCTTCCTGAACAGCGCGAAGCCGAAGCGCTGCTTGCCGGTGCGGAACTCCTGGCCGGACGGGGCCAGGACCGGCCCGCCGCCGAGCCGCGCGAGCAGCTGTTGCAGCGTCTGCCCGTTTGCCTTGGGGAAGTCCTGCGCACGCGCGGGCGGAGGGGCCTGCTCGTCCGACGAGCCGGAGTCGCCGCCGCAGCCCGCCACGAGCAGCGCGGCGGCGATCAGAGCTATCCCGAGCGACCTCACGTGGCCGGAGGCTAGAGAACTCAAATAGAGTGCCCGCGCCAATGAGTCGGGCGGCCCTCGTAACGGGAGGATCCAGCGGAATCGGCCTGGCCATCGCCAGGGCGCTCGGCGAGGACGGCTACCGGCTGACGATCTCGTCGCGGCGCCCCGAGAAGCTCGAGGCGGCGGCGCAGCAGCTGCGTGACGACGGGCTCGAGGTCGACGCGGTCCCGGCCAACATGGCCGACGAGGAGGAGATCCGGAAGCTTGTGGACGGCCATCGCGAGCGCTGCGGACGCCTGGACGTGCTCGTGAACAACGCCGGGCTCGGCATCGGCGGGGCGGTGGCCGAGGCGGAGACGAAGAAGCTCGATCTCCAGCTCAACGTCAACCTGCGCGCGGTCTACCTCCTCGCTCGCGAGTCCATCCCGCTGCTTAAGGAGGCGGGCGCCGAGCACGGCAAGGCGCTGATGGTCAACACGGCGTCGTACGCCGGCAAGCACGGGCAGGGCTGGCTCGCGGCCTACTCGGCCACGAAGTTCGGGGTCGTCGGCCTGAGCCAGGCGCTCCACAAGGAGCTCTCGCGTGACGGCGTGCAGGTCACCGCGCTTTGCCCCGGCT
Organism: Actinomycetota bacterium; assembly: GCA_046735115.1. Lineage (GTDB taxonomy): Bacteria > Actinomycetota > Thermoleophilia > Solirubrobacterales > Thermoleophilaceae > JACVRW01. The sequence continues at coordinate 45,554 of JBKPSR010000147.1, read as the reverse complement.
TCGTGGCCACGCCGATGACCGACTGGATTGAGGGTCAGGTGCCGAAGGAGGAGATGATCCAGACTGAGGACATCGCCGAGTCGATTCGGTTCCTCCTCAGGACCTCACCGCACTGCATGGTTCCCGAGATTCAGTTCGTGCGGCCGGGCGATTCAGAGCTCTGATCACGGCCAGCTCGGCGACGGCGCGCTCGTATTCGTCGAAGCGCCGGAACACCCGCAGGCGGCGCTCGCGCAGCCTCTGCGCCTCGCGCGCGACCTCGGAGATGGCCGGCAGCTCGTCGACCGCAATGCTCGCCTCCAGCATCGTCCTGAGCGTGTTGAGCTCGCGCTCGGTCGCGGGGCGAGCTCGTCGCACGCCCGTGTAGCGGTCCCACGCGCGCGCGAAGCTCGCGAGGCTCGTCCGTCCCCCGTTCCTGTGCGCGGCGAGCATCGGGCAGACGCCGCCCTTCCGGTCCGTGTAGGCGCCGACGATGATCCGGTTCGACTCCACGCCGGCGAGCATGGCCCTGCGCGTCTGCATCGGGAGGCAGTCGATTGCGATGCGTAGGTCGCGGGCGGGACGACGGCGCGGCATGAGCCGTTACATAGGATCGACGACTTCCCGCGCGATGCAAACGGCGACAGGAGACTTTCAGTGCGACTCGGCCTGAACGTGGGCTATTGGGGCCTCGGCATGACGGCCGCCGACCAGCTCGACGTTGTTCGCGAGGCGGAGGCCGCGGGGTACGACTCGGTCTGGACCGCCGAGGCGTACGGCTCGGACGCCGCGACCGTGCTGGCGTGGCTGGCGGCGCAGACCTCGCGCATCAGGATCGGCTCGGCCATCTTCCAGATGCCGGGGCGCTCCCCCGCAATGACCGCGATGACCGCCGCCACGCTCGACCAGCTCTCGGGCGGCCGGATGCTGCTCGGGATCGGCACCTCCGGGCCGCAGGTGGCGGAGGGCTGGCACGGGCAGCGCTTCGGTAAGCAACTCCAGCGCACGCGCGAGTACGTGGAGATACTGCGGAAGGCGCTCGCCCGCGAGCGCCTCACGTACTCGGGCGAGGCGTACGAACTGCCGCTCCCGGACGGGCCCGGCAAGGCGCTGAAGCTGACCATCGCGCCGGTTCAGGAGCGGATCCCTATCTACATCGCGTCGATCGGACCCAGGAACACCCAGCTCACGGGCGAGATAGCCGACGGCTGGCTGCCGATCTTCTTCTCTCCTGAGCACGTGGGCGACTCGCGGGCGCTGCTCGAGGAGGGCGCCGCGCGCGCCGGCCGGGAGCTCGGCCCCGATTTCGACATCGCCCCCACCGTGAACGTGGCGATCGACGACGACGTGGACGGCGCGCGCGACCGGATGCGCCACTTCATCGCGTTGTACGTCGGCGGCATGGGCTCGCGCGAGCGGAACTTCTACAACCAGCTCGTTCAGCGCTACGGGTTCGAGGACGCGGCGGCCGAGATCCAGGACCTGTACCTGGACGGAAAGAAGAACGAGGCCGCGGCGGCCGTGCCCGCGGAGCTGATCGACACGATCGCGCTCGTCGGCCCGCGGGACAAGGTGCGTGAGCGGCTGGCGGTGTACCGCGACGCGGGCGTCGGCACCCTGATCGTGTCCCCGGTGTCGGCGGACACCGAGGAGCGCCACCGGATGCTGCTCGAGCTGGCGGAGATGCTCTGAGCAGGCGCTTTCTCGTTGCGGCGTTCGGCGACCCGGGTCACGCGTTCCCGGCAATCGCCCTCGGCCGGGAGCTCGCGCGGCGTGGGCACGAGGTCACGCTCGAGACGTGGTCGCGCTGGCAGGCGGCGGTGGAGTGCGAGGGGATGCGCTTCGCGGCGGCGCCCGAGTACGAGGTCTTCCCGTCGCGGGGGAAGCCGCTGAAGCCGTACGCCGCGGCGGTTCGGGCGTCCACGTCGACCCGCGAGGTCATCCGCGAGTGCGATCCCGAGGTCGTCGTGGCGGACATCATCACGTCCGCCGCCTCGCTGGCCGCGCAGGCCGAGGGCCGGCGCTGGGCAACGCTCGTACCGCACGTCATGCCGACCGGCGAGCCGGGCTTCCCGATCTACTCGATCGGCGCCGTGTATCCGCGGACCCGGATCGGGCGCCGGTTCTGGGCGCTCGCGCGCCCGATCGTCATGACCGGCGAGGAGCAGGGCCGAGTGGAGCTGAACAGCGCGCGCGAGCGGATCGGGCTGCCGCCTCTCGCCGACATGCACGGAGGGATCTCGCGCGAGCTCGCGATCGTGGCGACCTTCCCCCAGCTCGAGTACTCGCGGCCCCGCGGATGGCCGGGGATGCGGATCACGGGGCCGCTCCTGTGGGAGCAGCCGTTCGGCGACGTGGAGTTGCCGCCGGGCGACGCTCCGCTCGTGCTCGTCGCGCCGAGCACCTCGCAGGACCGGGACCAGCGGCTGGTCCGGGCCGCCCTCGAGGGCCTTGCCGGCGAGCCGGTGCGGGTGCTGGCGACGACGAACCGGCGCACCGCGCCCTCCCCGATCCCGGTGCCGTCGAATGCCCGGCTCGTAGACTGGGTCTCGTACGCGCGGACGATGCCGCTGTGCGACGCGGTCGTATGCCACGCCGGGCACGGGACCGTCGTGCGAGCGCTGGCGAGCGGCGTGCCGGTGGTCGCCTGCGGCCACGCCGGCGACCAGGCCGAGAACGCGGCGCGCACCCGGTGGGCCGGGGTGGGCGTGTCACTCCCGCGTCGCTTCCAGACCCCGCGTGGCGTGCGCCTGGCCCTGAGGCGACTCCTGTCAGACCCCCGCCACCGCGAGCGAGCCGAGCGCCTGCGCGACTGGGCGGCGACCCACGACGGCGCCGCAGCGGCCGCCGACGCGGTCGAGGAGCTCGGGGAGCGACCCCATTTGGCGTCCTCGACGCTCATTTAGTCGCAAAGAGCGGCTTCCTTTCACAGAAGTGCTTGACGCCCGACCCGACCGCTGATTTATTCATCCGCGAGACGCGGACGGAGCGCAAAGAGCGAAGCCAAGAGGTTGTAAGGCTCGCCCCGGAATATGAAGGTCGACTTCGGTCGACCGGACCGGACCTCAAGTGCAAAGTTCGCGTCTCGCTTACGTTCTGGGGCTGTCGCGTCATTCGGGATCAACGAACATGTGTTCGTGTCGCCCTGCGCCCCACGCGGAGCACCTGATCGCGTAAGACTCGAGCGCCTCGCCCGGGAGGGTGCGACGCTTCGGGAGATCGCGCTCGCCGTCGACCGCTCCATCGCGACCGTGCGCTACTGGCTCAGTCGCTGGGACATCCCGCGCAAGGACGCGCGTCGTACGCGCCTCGACCCCGCCACGGCGCCGCGTGAGCTCACACGCGCCTGCGTGCGACACGGGCGGGCCGTGTTCCGCCTCGACGTCCGGGGCATCTACCGGTGCGTGCTGTGCTCGCAGCAGCGAGTGGCCGATCGCCGGCGCCGAATGAAGCGGATACTCGTCGAGGAGGCGGGCGGGTGTTGTGTCGAATGCGGCTACGGCGCGTGCCGCGCCGCGTTGCAGTTCCATCACGTGGACCCGAGTGCGAAGAGCTTCGCGCTTTCGCACGAGGGCATCACTCGGAGCCTGGAGAAGGCGCGCCAGGAGGCGCGGAAGTGCGTTCTCCTGTGCGCGAACTGCCACGCCGAGGTGGAGGCCGGCGTCCGCGTGCTTCAGGCTCCCCCGGGTGGATTCGAACCACCAAGAACTGATTAACAGTCAGTCATGTTGCCGTTACATCACGGGGGAACGGCGTTGCCGAGGATAGCGCGGCTCTAGGCCTCGTCTGCTGTCCCGGCCAGGCGGTCGGCGCCGCCTGAGCTCTTCAGCATTGCCAGTGTCTTCGACTCGATCTGGCGCACTCGCTCGCGGGTCACGCCCACCTCGTGACCGATGTCCTCGAGGGTCATCGGGCCCTTGTCGCCCAGGCCGTAGCGCAGCTCGATTACGCGCCGCTCACGCCATGGCAGCGAGTCGAGCACCTTGGCGAGGTCGGCATCGCGGATCCGGTTCGCCACGATCTCGAGGGGGCGGTCGGTGGCGGCGTCCTCGATGAAGTCGCCCAGCGCGGCGTCGCCTTCCTCGCCGCCAACGGGCGCCTCCAGGGAGACCGGCTCCTGGCCCAGCTTCAGGATCTCCTCCACCTTCTTCGCCGGCATCTCCACGAGCTCGCCGATCTCCTCGGACGTCGGCTCGCGGTTGTGCTTCTGGATCAGCGACCGCTTCGCGCGCGCCACGCGGTTCATCCGCTCCACCATGTGCACCGGGATGCGGATCGTGCGCGACTGGTCCGCCAGGGCGCGGGTGATCGCCTGGCGGATCCACCACGTCGCGTAGGTGGAGAACTTGAAGCCGCGGCGCCAATCGAACTTCTCAACGGCGCGGATCAGGCCCAGGTTGCCCTCCTGAATCAGGTCGAGCAGCGTCAAGCCGCGCCCGGTGTAGCGCTTCGCGATCGACACGACGAGCCGCAGGTTCGCCTCGATCAGCGAGTTCTTTGCGGCCATGTCGTTCTGCTCGATCCGCTTCGCCAGTCGGACCTCGTCCTCGCGCGTCAGGAGCGGCACGCGCCCGATCGAGCGCAGGTAGAGCCGAACCGCGTCCTCCGCCCCTTGCTCCGGCGGAGGTACGAGCAGGCCGGCGGTGACGACGCCGCCCTCGTCGTACAGGTCGGCCGCGGTCGGCTCGTCGTCCTGGTCGTCGGCCTGGGCGCGCGGGCCGTCGCCGTTCGGCTCGAGCTCGGGAGCGTCGTCCTCGTAGATCTGCTCGCTCATGCGGTCTGCCCCATCACGGCCCCGAGCTCGTCGAGAATCCTCTGCCCGGCGGCGGCCAGCTCGCTCTTGCGCGCGTGGTCGCCGTCCTGCGAGGCGCGCCTGATCTCCCGCTCGATCCGGCGCTGCTCGAGCTGGAGGATGCTCATCCGCAGGACGAGCTCGCCGGTTGGCGGCCGCTCCTGAGCGGCGAGAGCAACGTCGGTGACGAGCGCGCCGAGTGCCGGGTCGTCCCCCGGCAGCGCGGCGAGCGGGTCGTCGAAGTTCTCGACCAGGTGATCGCGGGCGCGGCGGAGTAGATCCGAGGAGAACTGGTCGTCGGCCGGCCGAGAAAGGTACTCGCGTCCGAGCCCACCGCTCGACAGCGAGCGGGTGAGGAACTCGCGTTCTGCGCGCATTGCGAGCTCTCCGGCCGACATTTGCTGCGGCAGGGCCTCTTCCGCGGGACGCCGCGCCGGGGCGGGAGCCATCACGTAGTCCACGGGAACGTCGAGACGGTCCGCTGCTTCGCGGACGAGCGCGTCCCTCGTAGCAGTCCGTTCGGGAACGGCTGAAATCAGTTTGCGCGCCTCCTTGAGCGCGTGGTCCCTACCTGCGGGCGTGTCCAGATCAGCATCGGCAAGTACCCGCCGCACCTGAAACTCGATCATCGGGGCCGCGCGTTGCATTCGTTCCTGAAACGCAGCGGGACCCTCTTCACTTGCTAGGTCGGCCGGATCCTTCCCCTCCGGGAGTTCGACCACCCGGAGGTCAATCCCTCTGTCCTCGGCCAGCCGGGCGGCCCGCAGCATCGCGTCGCGGCCGGCGCGATCGGCGTCGAGAGCGAGGAACACGCTGCCGCGGCGGTTCGAGTCGCCCACCCTGCCGAGCTCCGCCAGCTGCTCCTGCGTAATCGCCGTGCCCATGATCGCCACGGCCTCTCGTATCCCCATCTGGTGAAGCGCAAGCACATCGGTGTAACCCTCGACGACCACGAAACGACCGGTTTTCATGGCCTCCTTCCGCGCCACGTCGATCCCGAACAGCTGGCGACCCTTGTGGTAGACGTCGTTCTCGGAGGTATTTAGATACTTCGGGCCGCGTCCCTCCCCCATTTGGCGCGCCCCAAATCCGAGGACCCGCCCGCGCCCGTCGGCGAGCGGGAACATGATCCGCCCTCGGAAGCGGTCGTAGATGCCGCCGCCGCGCCCCCGCTGCGCGAGCCCGGCCGCGATCAGCTCCTCCTCCGAGAACCCGCTCTGCCGCGCCCCCAGGATCATCCGGTCCCAAGCGCTCGGGGAGTACCCAACTCGAAATTCGGCCAGCACATCCTCTGAGAGCCCGCGGGACCCCAAATACTTACGCGCGGGCTCGGCTTCCGCGGATTCGCGCAGGTAAGCGGCGTAGAAGCGAGCCGCCCGGTCGAGCAGCGAATGCAGGCGCTCGCGCCGGCGCCGGCGCTGCTCGGCCCCCGGGTCGTCCTCCTCGCGCTCGACCTGGACGCCGGAGCGCTCCGCCAGCAGCTCCACCGCCTCCTGGAACTCGAGTGCCTCGGTCAGCTGGACGAACTTGAACGCGTCGCCGCCCTCGCCGCACCCGAAGCAGTAGTAGAGCTTCTCCCCGGCGTTCACCGAGAAGGAGGGCGTGCGCTCGTCGTGGAACGGGCAGAGCCCGGTCCAGCGCGATCCGACGCGGCGCAGATCGGTCTTCTCGCCGACCAGCTGAACCATGTCGACCGCGTCTCGGACGCGGTCGATCGTGTCCCTCGTGAACAGAGCCATCGATCAGAAGCCCTGCGGCACCGATAGCTTCTCGAACTCGCGGATCGCGTAGCGGTCGGTCATGCCGGCGAGCCAGTCGACCACCCGCTGCTCGTCGCCGAGCTCCTCCGCATAGTGGTCGAACAGCGAGCGCAGCATCCGCTCGATGCGGGGCCGCTCGGCCTGCGCGCTCGGGCCGAGGTAGACGCGCTCGAACATGAACTCGCGCAGCCGGAGCATCGCGCTGCCGACCTCCTCGCCCTGGACGATGTCGGCCGCCTCCTCCGAGTGCCGGAGGAGATCGGCGACGAGCGCTTCGATTCGCTCCGAGCCCGTCGACCCCAGCAGTTCGATCTCCGTGCGCGGCAGGTCCTCGAAGCGGAGCACCCCGGCGCGGATGGCGTCGTCGATGTCGTGGTTGATGTAGGCCACGCGGTCGACCAACCGCACGATCCGCCCCTCGAGCGTCCCGGGCGGCTCAGGCCCCGTGTGGCGCAGGATCCCGTCGCGCACCGGCGCGGTCAGGTTGAGCCGCTCGATCACGTCCACCACACGAAGTGAATGCTCGTTGTGCCGGAAACCGCTCCCCCAGCGCTCGCGCAGGCACGCGTCCAGGACCGCCTCGCCGGTGTGCCCGAACGGCGGGTGGCCGAGGTCGTGCCCCAGCCCTATGGCCTCCGTGAGGTCCTCGTTCAGGCCGAGCGCGCGCGCGACGTTCCGGGCGATCCCGCACGCCTCGAGCGTGTGCGTGAGGCGGGTGCGGTAGTGGTCGCCCTCGGGCGAGATGAACACCTGCGTCTTGTGCTTCAGCCGCCGGAACGCCTTCGAGTGCACGATCCGGTCGCGGTCGCGCTGGAAGGGCGTGCGGTGGTCTGAGTCCGGCTCGGGATGAGCCCGCACCGCCGGGTACGAGCGCATGGCGAGCGGGGACAGCGCCTCGTCCTCGAGACGCTCCATCCGCGCCCGGAATGAGGTTCGGGCGAGCTCGGGGGCCATCGGCGCCCGATTGTGGCACTTCACCAGGTGGGCGGCGTGAAGGCGACTGCGCGGATGTAGAGCTGGTAGAGAGGGAAGCCCCTGACGAAATCCGGCCCGGCAGCGGGCGTCGATGGTCTCACGACCTCTACGCGCAGTCGTCGTGCGTCGTTACCGGCTCTGCGCCCGCACGGCCTGTGCGGCGGCGACGCGCGCGATCGGCACGCGGTACGGCGAGCAGCTCACGTAGTCGAGCCCGGCCATGTGGAAGAAGGCGATCGAGGTGGGGTCGCCTCCGTGCTCGCCGCAGATGCCGAGCTTCAGCTCGGGCTTCGCCTCGCGCCCGGTCCAGGCGCCGAGCCGTACGAGCCAGCCCACGCCCGGCTGGTCGATCGTCTCGAACGGGCTGCGGTCGACGATCTTCGTCTCCACGTAGCGGTTGAGGAAGCGGCCCTCCACGTCGTCCCGCGAGAAGCCGAGCGCCGTCTGGGTCAGGTCGTTGGTGCCGAACGAGAAGAAGTCGGCGTGCTCCGCGATCCGGTTCGCCACGAAGCAGGCGCGCGGCAGCTCGATCATGGTGCCGACGGAGAAGCGGATCTCGCTTGCGTCCTCCTCGCGCGCGACGCGCTCGACCAGCCCGCGCATGAGCTGGATCTCGCGCTCGTACGCCACCAGCGGGATCATGATCTCGAGCTCCGGGGGCTCCCGCGTCGCGAGGGCGGCCCGGAAGATCGCCCTGACCTGCATCTCGTAGATCTCCGGGTGCAGCACTCCGAGGCGCACGCCGCGCGTGCCCAGCATCGGGTTCGCCTCGGAAAGCGAGTGGATCCGGTCGAGCGTGTGCTCGAGCTCCTCCAGGTTGTCGGTCTGCTCGATGCGCGCCCGCTCGAGGTCCTGCGCCACCTCCTCGGCCGGCGGCATGAACTCGTGGAGCGGCGGGTCGAGCAGCCGGATCGTCACCGGCAGACCCTCCATCTCCCTGAAGAGCCCCTCGAAGTCGCCCTGTTGCAGCGGCAGCAGCTCGTCCAGCGCAGCGCGCCGGTCCTCCTCGGTCTCGGCCATGATCATCGCGCGCATCTTCGACTGGCGGTCCGCTGCCATGAACATGTGCTCGGTGCGGCACAGCCCGATCCCCTCGGCGCCGAACTCGCGGGCGCGGCGGGCGTCCTCGGGCGTGTCCACGTTGGTGCGCACCCCGAGCCTGCGCAGCTCGTCGGCCCAGCTCAAGACGGTCTCGAAATGGTCCGAGACCTCCGGCTCCTCGAGTGGCACGTCGTCGGCCGTGACCACGCCGGCGCTCCCGTCGATGGCGATAATGTCGCCCTCGCTCAGTCGCGTGCCGTTGACACTGAGCGTCTTCGCGTGCAGGTCGATGTCGAGCGCGGAGGCGCCCGACACGCACGGCTTGCCCATCCCCCGAGCCACGAGCGCCGCGTGGCTCGCCTTGCCGCCCTCGGCTGTGAGAATGCCCTTCGCGGCGTGGAAGCCGGCCACGTCGTCGGCCTCGGTGAACGGCCGCACGAGGATCACGTCGCGGCCCTCCTCGGCGGCGTGGACCGCGTCGTCCGCCGTGAAGACGATCGCGCCCTTCGCGGCCCCCGGCGACGCGGCCACGCCTTCGGCCAGCACGTCGAAGTCGGCGTCCCGCTTGAAGCCCGGGTGCAGCAGCGCGTCGAGCTTCTCGGCGTCGATCGTGGCGATCGCCTGGGCCTTGTCGAGCAGGCCCTCCTCCACCGCGTCGACCGCGAAGCGCACCCCCGCCTGCGCCGGGCGCTTCGCGTTGCGGGTCTGGAGCATGTAGAGGCTGCCCTCCTCCACGGTGAACTCGGTGTCCTGCATGTCTCTGTAGTGCTTCTCCAACGTGCGGAGGATCTCGATGAGGTCCTCGTACGCATCCGGCATTGAGTCCCTCATCTCGTGGAGGTCGCGGGGCGTGCGGACGCCCGACACCACATCCTCGCCCTGGGCGTTCGGGAGGAAGTCGCCCGACGGCGTCGGCTCGCCGGTGATCTCGTCCCGCGAGAACGCCACCCCGGAGCACGAGCTGTCCCCCTTGTTCCCGAACACCATCTGCTGCACGTTCACCGCCGTGCCCCAGTCGTCCGGGATGTGGTTGATGCGCCGGTACTCGACCGCGCGCCTGCCGGTCCAGGAGTCGAACACCGCGATGATCGCCTGGCGGAGCTGCTCCTGCGGGTCCTGCGGGAAGGGCTCGCCGGTCTCCTCCTGGAAGAGCTCCTTGAACTGCTCCGTCAGCTTCTTCAGCTCGCCCGTCTCGAGCTCCACGTCGTCCTCGACGCCGGCGTCCTGCTTGCGCTCCTTGATGAGGTCCTCGTAACGCTCGCCCGGAATGCCGCGCGAGACGTTCCCGAACATCTGCGCGAAGCGGCGGTAGGAGTCCCACGCGAAGCGCTCGTTGCCCGTCGCGGCGGCGAGGCCCTCAACCGACTCGTCGTTGAGGCCGAGGTTGAGCACCGTGTCGAGCATGCCCGGCATCGACTCCCGGGCGCCGCTGCGCACCGACACGAGCAGCGGGTCGTCCGGCTGGCCGAGCTTCCGGCCGGCCTTCTCCTCGAGCCGCTCGAGCGCGGCGGCGATCTCGTCCTCGGGCAGCGGCTCCCCGTTCATATGGCGGATGCACGCCTCGGTCGTGATCGTGAAGCCGGCCGGCACGCGCTCGGCGCCGAGCACCCTGGTCATCTCGGCCACGTTCGCGCCCTTGCCGCCCAGCAGCTCGCGCATGTCGCGCGAGCCCTCCTCGAACTCGTAGACGAGCTTGTCGGCCATCGGCCGAGAATCTATTGCGCGGAGGGCGCCGATCCCAGCCAGGCGTGCGTCTACGCCACCCGGCGCAGGCGCACGTGAGCGTGGTACTCCATGGTCTCTGCCAGGGCGCGGTCGGCCTGCTGGAGCGCGCGCTCTGGCGCGGCCGGGACCTCGGCGAGCGGGCGCGTGAGGGCCTCCACGAGGAAGTCGTGCGCCTCATGGCCGAGCGGAAACGAGCCCGCCTCGCAGCCCGCGCAGACGACTCCGCCGGCGCTGGGCGAGAAGGCGCCGAGGTGCTCCGTCTCGCCGCAGGCCGCGCACGAGGCCAGCTCGGGCGCGAAGCCCGCCGCCAGCAGCAGCTTGAGCCGGAACGCGAGCGCCTGAGCGCGGCTCGCTCGGTCGGGGCTCTCGTCGAGCAGCGCGAGCTCGTTGCAGAGGAGGTTGTAGGCGGGCCGGTTCGGCTCGGTTGAGTCGAGCAGGCGCAGCACGGCCTCGCAGGCCTGGGCGCCGCGCTCCAGCGCGGCCCGGTGCTCTCTCAGGCCGGCGTGGGCGTGTACGGTGTCGGCCTGGCTGATCGTGCAGAGCTCGCCGCGGCCCTGGTGCATCACGAGCCGGACCCGGCTGAGCGGCTCGAGGCGCCCGCCGAGCCGCGACTTCACGCGCCTCACGCCCTTCGCCACGGCGCCCACGCGACCGCGATCTGACGTGTACAGGTGGAGCACGCGATCGGCCTCGCCGTAGCGAATCGACCGCAGCACGATGGCTTCAGTCTTAAAAGAGCCGGGCATGCGGTAAATACACTTTGACCGGGATGGCGGACGAGAACGGGGTCGTGTACCTCTACACAACCGAGCCCTGCGGCTTCTGCCGGCAGGCCAAGACGCTGCTGCAGGCGCGGGGCGTCGACTACCGCGAGATCAACCTCGCCAAGGACCCCGAGGGGCGCGCCGAGCTGGTCGCGCTGACCGGCCAGATGACCTTCCCGCAGATCGTCGTCGGAAAGCGCTCGATCGGCGGCTTCCGCGAGCTGCTGGAGGCCGACCGGGCGGGCATGCTGGGCGAGCTGCTGGCGGCGTAGCGCGCTCGGGAGCTCAGCCGCGCGGCCGCGGCGGGGACTCAGCGGCGCGGGCGCCTCTGGCACCGCGGGCAGATGTAGGTGCCGCGACCCGCCGCTCGCATCTTCTGGATCGGGGTGCCGCAGCGGACGCACGGCTTTCCCTTGCGGAGATGGACGAGGAACCGGTCCTGGAAGGATCCCTGGGCTCCGTCCACTTGCCTGTAGTCGTCGATCGACGCTCCCTTGGCGTCGATCCCGGCGTTCAGCGACTCCACGACTGCGTCGCGCAGCGCCACGATCTGTGGCCTGCGCAGGGTCCCCACGGGTCTCAGCGGGTGGATGCGCGCTCGCCAAAGGGCCTCGTCGGCGTAGATGTTGCCCACGCCGGCGACCCGCTCCTGGTTCAGGAGGAACGCCTTCACCGGCTGCTTTCGGCCGCGCGCCTGCTCGCGGAGCGCCTCCGCGGTGAAGTCGGGGCTGAGCGGCTCGACGCCGAGGCGTGAGGCGAAGTACTCGGCGAGGGCGTCGCTTCCCAGGAGGACGTCGCCCGTCCCGAAGCGGCGCACGTCGACGAACAGCAGAGTCTGGCCGTCGTCGAGGTCCATCCGGACGCGGGTGTGCTTCGGCTCGTCGTCCGTGAGGAGCATGTTCCCGGTCATCCGCAGGTGCATCACCAGGTGGACGTCGTCGTCGAACGACATCACGAGGTACTTGCCCCGCCGCCACATCCGCTCGATGCGGCGACCGTTCAGCGCGTCCGCGATCGCCTCCGGCGGCGCGGGCTCGCACCAGCGCGGGTCCATCACGCGGATGCGCTCCAGCCGCCGGCCCTCGACCACGGGCGCCAGCTGGCGGCGGATCGTCTCTACCTCTGGAAGCTCGGGCACCCAGCCAAACTTAAAGGGACTGTCCCTCTATGTTCGCGCGCGGGTGGGCGCGGAAGTAGACGTCCTTCAGCCGCTCGCTCGACAGGTGCGTGTAGAGCTGGGTCGTCGAGACGTCGGCGTGGCCGAGCATCTCCTGCACCGAACGGAGGTCGCATCCGCCCGCGAGGAGATGCGTCGCGAAGGTGTGACGGAGCGTGTGCGGGCTCATGCGGTCCGCGAGGCCTGCGGTAACGGCATGGCGGCGCACGATCTTGTAGAGCCCCTGCCTGGTGAGCTGGCCCCCGCGGAAGTTCACGAACAGATGGGGCTCGGGCGCACCCTTGACCAGGGCGGGGCGGCCCCGCTCCAGGTACATCCGCAGCGCCTTCAGGGCCGCCTGGCCGATCGGGACAATCCGCTCCTTCGAGCCCTTTCCGCGAGCGCGCAGCACGCCCTCCTCGGCGTCCACGTCAAGCAGCTCGAGCCCGATCGCCTCCGACGCCCGCAGGCCGCAGGCGTACATGACCTCCAGCAGCGCCCGGTCGCGCAGGGCGGCGGGCTCGACGCCGCGGGGCTGTGAGAGCAGCTTCTCGATCTCGCCGCGCGTGAGCACCTGGGGCAGCTTGCGAGAGCGGCGCGGCGTGCTGAGCGACGCGGTCGGGTCGGTGTCGAGGAGGCCGTCGCGGCGAAGGTGGCGATAGAAGGAGCGCAGGCAGGCGCTCTTGCGGTGGATCGTCGCGGGCGAAGCAGGCGGGCGCGCGCCGGCGCCGTCGCCCGGGGCTGCCGGGCGTCCGTTGCCGAGCGCCCCGCCGCGGGCGAGCGCCTCCAGGAAGTCCGCGACGTCGCTCGGCTGCGCCTCCAGGGCGGACACCCCGCGCTCCTCAAGGAAGCGCCCGAACTGGAGCAGGTCCGTGCGGTACGCGTCGAGCGTGTTGCGAGAGAGGCCCCGCTCGAACTCGAGGTAGGCGAGGAAGTCGAGTACGAGGTGCTCGAACCGGCGCTCGACTACTGGCTGCTCGATTGTCGCCACGCCCCGGTCTTCGGGCGCGCTCGCCTCATCCCTTGCGGCTGCACAGGAACGCCCGCAGCCACAGCAGGCCGATGAGCGTCTTCGAGTCGCGGCAGTCCCGGATCACCGGGTCGAGCTGCGAGAGCGGCACCTCGACGATCTCGATCCGCTCGTTCTCGTCGGCTTCCGCGCTCTCGTCGTAGAGATCGGTGGCCATGAAGAGATGGCACTCCTCGTCCGTGAAGCCCGGCGAGGTGTAGAAGCTGGTCAGGTGCTGCCACGTGCGCGCCCCCTTGCCGATCTCCTCGGCGAGCTCGCGCTGGGCCGTGTCGAGCGGGCTCTCGCCCTCCTGGTCCAGCTTCCCGGCCGGCAGCTCCAGCAGCGCGGGATCGGCCACCGCCTCGCGCGGCTGCCTCACGAGCCAGAGCGTCTCCCCATCGTGCGCCACCACGCCGACCGCGCCCGGGTGCTCCACGATCTCGCGCTCGGCCTCCTCGCCGTCGTCGTAGCGGAAGCGGTCCACACGCACGCGGCCGATGCGGCCCTCCCAGACGACCTCGCCGCCGATCCGCTCCATCAGCCGACGTGCTCGGGATCAGTCATCGAGCGTCGTCTGGGCCGCCACGAGCGCGGCCTGCCTGATCAGCGAGACCGTCACCTCGAGCATCATCTCGAGCGACTCCAGCGTCACCGCCTCGTCCGGCTGGTGGTTTCGCTCGGTGCCGTTGGCCAGGTTCACGACGCTGAGGCCGCCCGCGACGAAGACGTTCGCGTCGCTGCCGGAGCCCGTCGCGACGTAGGACGGCTCGATGTCGTTGTCGCGGAGCGCCGCGGCCGCCACTTCCACCGGCGCCGCGGTCCGCGACAGGCGATAGCCCTGGAACAGGCGCTCGACGGAGGTCTCGATGTCGCACTCCGAGTCGCTCGCCGCCTCGGTCAGCGCGTCGACCATCTCGCTCACCACCTGGCCGGCGCGCTCCGCGTCGAGGCTCCGGGTCTCGAGCTCGACGTAACAGCGCTCGGCGACGACGTTCGCCGAGGTCCCGCCCTCGATGCGGCCCACGTTTGCGGTCGTCTCGGGATCGAGCCGCCCGATCCGCATAGCCGCGATCGCCCGCGCCGCGGCGGCGATCGCGTTGTGACCCGCCTCGGGTCGGAGCCCGGCGTGGGCGGCCTGGCCCCGGAAGCGTGCCTCGACCGAGTAGTACGTCGCCGACCCGATCACGATCTCGCCGATCGGCGTCGCGTGGTCGAAGACGTAGCCGTAATCGGCCGTGAGCTTCGACACGTCGAACGCCTTCGCCCCGTTCAGGGCCTGCTCCTCGCCGGTCGTGAAGAGCAGCTCGATGCCGGCCGGCGGCGTGCCGTCGCGCAGCAGGCGCCGCACGGCGCCGAGGATCGTCACGACCGCGGCCTTGTTGTCCGCGCCGAGGATCGCCTCGTGGCGGTTCGTGAGCAGGCCGCTGTCGCTCACGACCTCGACCGGACCGTCGAGCGGGACGGTGTCCATGTGCGCGCACAGGAGCACGGTCGGCGCGCCCTCGGGCCCCGGGATCAGCGCGTGGACGTTGCCCGAGTCGGATCCGGTCTGGGCGGCGCTGTCGTCCTCCTCCACCTCGACGCCGAGGCCGCGGAGCTCCGCGATGAGCGCGTCGGCCACGCCGCGCTCGCGCCCGGACGGGCTCTCGATCTCGCAGTAGCGGATGAAGTCCGCGAGGAGCCGCTCCCGCTCCTCCGTCGACGCGGCGTGGATCACGGAGCGAACGCTATCGCTCGACCGGCCAGCCCTCGCGCTGCCAGCGCGGGACGCCGCCCTCGACCACGTGGATCACGTCGTTCGCCCCGAGGCGCTTCAGGAGGCTGGCCGCCACGGCGGAACGCTGGCCGGTCCCGCACACTGCCGCGATCGGGCGCTCGGCGTCGAACCCTTCGGGCATGCTTCGGATGTCGTGGTAGGGCATGTGCGTCGAGCCGGGGATGTGTCCCTCGTCCCACTCGATGCGCTCGCGGACGTCCAGGACCTGGATCGCGCCCGAGTCGCGCTCCCAGCGCTCGTGCAGCTCGGCGATCGTCATCCGCTCCACCCGGCTGACCGGCTGGTTCTCCTCGCGCCAGGACGTCATCCCGCCGGCGAGGTAGCCCGCGACGTTTGTGAGGCCGACAGCGCCAGCGAGCTCCGCGGCGTCGCGGGCGTCCTGGTCGTCGCGCCCCACCAGCACGAGCGGCTGCTCGGGGTCGGCGAGCCAGGCGAGCCTCGAGCCGAAGCCGCCCCGGAGCGCCGTTATGCACACCGCAAACGGAATGTGCGCCTCGTCGAACTGGAGCTCCGTTCGCACGTCTACCACGAGCGCGCCGTCGCGCTCGGCCTGCCACACCTGGCGCGGCGTGAGCGGGTGGGCGTCGACCGTTTCCATGACGAGCGGGCCCCTGTTGAGCGCGACGATGTTCTGGAAGTTCGGCGGCTGGGGGCCGAGCGAGTCGATGGCCACGCGCACGAACTCGTCCTCGTCCTTGAGCCGCAGCATCGGCTGGTTGGCGCGCTCGAATCCGATCGTGGATGAGGTCTTCAGGTCCATGCCGGGCCCGCCGCACATCGAGCCCCCTAGGTGCCCGGGCCATAGTTCGCAGGTATCTGGCAGCGACAGAAGCCGCTCGTGTAGCGACCGGAAAATGCCGCGCGCGCCCTCCGTCTTGTCGACTGCGAGATCCGGACGAGCGATGTCGCCCACAAAGAGGGTGTCGCCGGTGAGGACCGCCCACGGGTTGCCCGTCCGGTCGTCGTGAATGAGCGCGAACGCGGTGTGCTCGGGCCGGTGGCCCGGCGTGTGGATCGCTCGCACCGTGACGACGCCGAGCCGCAGGCTCCAGCCGTCGTCGAACGGCTCGTGCGCGTAGTCCGGCGCGGCCTCGCGGTGGATGTGGATGATCGCACCGGTCGCCGCCGCCAGCCTTCCGTGACCCGACACGTGATCGGCGTGATTGTGCGTCTCGAGGATGTGCTCGATCTGGACGTCCAGGAATCGCGCCAGCCGCAGGTACTCGCCGATGTCCAGCTTCGGGTCCACCACCGCCGCCACGCCGGCGTCCTCGTCGCCGATCAGGTAGCTGGCGCAGCCGAGGTCGTCGTGGATCAGCTGGCGGAAGATCATCCGCCCAACTCTAAGCTCGGCGCGCTCTGGGTCGCTAGGCGCGTGACGCGGCGCGCTCCCGGTGCTAGGCGCGCGACTCGGCGCGCACTTCCGGCTCGACCTCGGGCGCGTGCGCGGTGCGTCCGCGGCTCCGGGCCAACTCGAGCGCGGCGCCCACGAACTCGCGGAACAGCGGCTGCGGGCGCAGCGGGCGGGACTTGAACTCCGGGTGGTACTGCGAGGCGACGAAGAACGGGTGCTCCGGAAGCTCGATCACCTCGACCAGACGGTCGTCCGGCGACGTGCCGCTGAACACGAGCCCGGCGTGCTCGAGGCGCTTTCGCAGGTGGTTGTTCACCTCGTAGCGGTGGCGGTGGCGCTCGTAGATCACGGCCTCGCCGTAGATCTCCCTGGCGCGCGTGTCGTCGTGCAGCTTCACCGGGTCCGCGCCCAGGCGCATCGTCCCGCCCATGTCGCGAACCTCCTTCTGCTCCGGCAGGAGGTCGATCACCGGGTAGGGCGTCTCCGGATCGAACTCGGTCGAATTCGCACCGTCCATCCCGGCCTCGTGCCGGGCGAACTCGGCGACGGCGATTTGCATCCCCAGGCAGATGCCGAGGTAGGGCAGCTCGTTCTCACGGGCGTACCGTGCCGCCTGGATCTTGCCCTCGATCCCGCGCACTCCGAAGCCGCCGGGGACGAGGATGCCGTCGCAGGTGGCGAGCTGCTCGGCCACCTCGGACTCGGTGAGCCGCTCGCTGTCGACCCAGACGACCTCCACCCGTCCGCCGTGGTGCGAACCCGCGTGGTTCAGCGCCTCGATCACGGACAGGTACGCGTCGGCCAGCTGGTTGTACTTGCCGACGAGCGCGATGCGAACCGGGTCCGTCGCCGACTCGACGCGCTCGACGAGCCCCTCCCAGTCCGTGAGGTCCGGGGGCGGCAGCTCGATGCGGAAGTGCTTCAGCACGACCTCGTCGACGCCCTCGCGCGCGAACTCGAGCGGCACTTTGTAGATGGAGTCGACGTCGCGCGCCGACACCACCGAGCTCACCGGCAGGTTCGCGAACAGCGCGATCTTCTCGCGGATGTCGCCGCCGAGCTGCTCCTCGGAGCGGCACATCACCATATCCGGCTGGATGCCGATCCGGCGCAGCTCCTGCACGGAGTGCTGGGTGGGCTTCGTCTTCAGCTCGCCCGCGTTGCCGAGGAACGGCACGAGCGTCAGGTGGACGAACATGCAGCGGTCGCGCCCGACCTCGGAGTGGAACTGGCGCAGCGCCTCGAGGAACGGCAGCGACTCGATGTCGCCCACCGTGCCGCCTATCTCGGTGATGACGATGTCCACGTCGCTCGACTCTGCGACCAGCTTGATCCGGTTCTTGATCTCGTCGGTGATGTGCGGGATCACCTGGACGGTGCCGCCGAGGTAGTCGCCGCGGCGCTCGCGCCTGATCACCGAGTTGTAGATCGCGCCGGCTGTGGCGTTCGACGCGCGGCTCGTGTTCGTGTCGGTGAAGCGCTCGTAGTGGCCGAGGTCGAGGTCGGTCTCCGCCCCGTCCTCCGTGACGAACACCTCCCCGTGCTGGAACGGGCTCATCGTGCCCGGGTCCACGTTGATGTACGGGTCGAACTTCTGGATCGTCACGGACAGCCCGCGAGCGACCAGGAGCCGGCCCAACGACGCTGCGGCGATGCCCTTCCCAAGTGCGGAGACGACGCCGCCGGTGATGAAGATGAAGCGGGTTTCCGGGCGGCTCTGCGGCATCAAGTCTCTGGGAAGTCCAGTGTACTCACCTGCCCGGCGGACGATTGGCCCGCCCGCGGGCTCACGCCGCCGCCAGCAGCTCCTCCGCGTGGCGGCGAGCCGCGGTGTCGGATGCCTCGGCGCCGAGCATCCGGCACAGCTCTTCGACGACCCCGTCTCCCTCGAGTGCCTCGACGGTCGTGAGCGCCGTGTCGGTCTCCGCGGATTTCTCGATCCGGAAGTGCGTGCTCGCCAGCGCGGCGATCTGAGGGAGGTGCGTGATGCAGAGCACCTGGCGCCCTTCGCCCAAAGCGCGGAGCCGCTCGCCAACGGCGCGAGCGGTCTGGCCGCCGACGCCGGCGTCGACCTCGTCGAACACGAGTGTGCGCGACTCCCCCGCGCCCGCGACCGTCATCAGCGCGAGCATCACCCGCGACAGCTCCCCGCCCGAGGCGGCGTCGCGGATCGGAGCCGCCGGAACCCCCGGATTGGGCGCGAGCATGAACTCGACGCGCTCGGCGCCGGCCGGGCCGATCGCCGCGGTCGGCTCCCCGCCGCTGTTTACGCGGGCACCGCCGGCGGGCTGCGCCCGCGGCTCCAGCACCACTTCGAACTGCGCCCCCTCCATCGCGAGCGCGTCGAGCTCCTCGCGCACCCGCTCCGCCAGGTTCGGCGCGGCCTTCTGTCGCGCGGCAGTCACGCTCTTCGCCAGCCTGTCGCGCTCGGCGAGGGCCTCGGCCAGAGCCGCCTCGGCGCGCTCGGTCTCGACCTCGGCCTGCTCCAGCCGCGCACGCTCGGCGCGGCAGCGCTCCCCGTGGGCGAGCACGGCCGCGACGCTGCCACCGTGCTTCCGCTCCAAGCGGTCGTAGACGTCGAGCCGCTCCTCGACGACGTCGAGCCTGCCCGGCTCGGCCTCGAGCGAGTCGGCGTAGCGGCGGAGGTCCGCGCCGAGCTCCTCGGCCTCCAGGCGCAACGCGGCGAGCCGTTCGGCGAGCGCGCCCAGCTCGGGGTCGGCCGCCGCGACCGGCTCGGCCAGCCGCTCCGCCTCGGCGAGGAGACCGGCGACGCCGGAGCCTCCTGCCACGCCGCCTCCCGACCCGAAGCCGCCACCATCCCCGCTCGGCGCGATCGCCTCAGCCCCCGCTCCCGCGGCCGCCAGCAGGCCGTCGAGCTCCCGCAGGCGCGACCGCTCCGCGACCAGCGCGGCTTTCTCCTCCTCGCTCGGGTTCAGCGCCTCGATCTCCTCGATCTCGAAGGCGAGCAGGTCGAGGTCCCGGTCGCGCGTGCCGGCGCGCTCGCGCAGCTCGCCCAGGGCCCGCTCGAGCGCCCGCACGCGCGTGTGCACGTCCGCCAGCGCCGCGCACACCTCCACGTGCCCGCGGCCGCAGAACCCGTCGAGCAGGTCCAGCTGCGCCGAGGCCAGCGTGAGCTTCCGGTGCTCGTGCTGGCCGAAGAAGGCGACCAGCCGGCCTCCGAGGGCCGCGAGGTCCGCCGCCGTGGCCGACCGTCCCTGCACGAACGCGCGCGTGCGGCCCTCGGCGCTCACCCGGCGGGCGACGACGATCTCGTCCAGCTCCTCTCCCACCCGCTCGCCCAGATCCGCGAACTCCGGCTCGTCCAGGAGCCCCGGCGGGAGCTCGAAAACCCCCTCGACGTACGCCTCGGGCGCTCCCGGCCGCACTATCCCTGGTCTTGGCTTCCCGCCGAGGAGCAGGTCCAGCGCGTGCGCGAGCACGGTCTTCCCTGCTCCCGTCTCCCCCGTGATCGCCGTCAGGCCCTGGCCGGGCCGCAGCTCGGCTCGCCCGATCAGGAGCAGGTTCTCGATGCGCAGCTCCAGCAGCACCCCGCAGGTGTACCAGCGCCCCCCGACGGAGCCCTTGTCCCGTAACGCTCTAGTAGGCGAGGCGTCCGAACTTGTCGCGCAGGCGGTGGTAGAAGGTCGCGCCGGGCAGCTGGGCGAGCAGGGCGCAGCGCGGCTCGAAGCGGATCGAGATCGTGTCCTCGCGCGGGAGGACGCAGACGCTGCGGCCGTCCGTGGTCATCTCGACGTCCTCCTCACGGGAGCGGTTCCTCACCGCAAGCTCGTCCCCCGGCGCGACCACGAGGGCGCGCGCGGTGAGCGTATGCGGAGCGATGAACGAGACGACGTAGCCCTCCACACCCCATGCCAAGACCGGCCCGCCGTTGGCGAGGTTGTAGCCCGTCGACCCCGCTGGAGTGGCCACCACCAGTCCGTCGCAGCGCACCTCGCCGAGCTGCTCGCCCTCGACCGAGTACGCGAGCTCCGCCACGCGGCCGCTGCGCTGGCGGTGGAAGGAGACGTCGTTCATGGCGATCTCGTCTCCGTCGCTCGTCCGGGCCACGAGGCCGGGCATGTCCATCAGGTCGAACCCGCCGTCGAGGGCGAGCCGCATTCCGGCGTCCAGCTCCACAGGCTCGATCGTCGCCAGGAAGCCAATCGTCCCGAAGTTCACCGCGAACACGGGCACGTCGCGGTGGGCGTAGAGCCGCAGAGTCGAGAGGATCGTCCCGTCGCCGCCGAGCACGACGGCGAGGTCGGTGTCGTCGGCCGGGTCGCCGACGACGAGGCCGTCCTGCGGGTCGATGCCGTGCTTCTCCACCTCGGTCTCCGGGAGACGGATCTCCCACTCGGCCTCGCGGGCGAGCTGGACCACGCGGCGGAGCGCCTCGCCCGTCTGTTCTGGCCGCGCGTGCGTGAACACCGCCAGGCTCTTCACGGCTCCGCCCTTCGCGCGGCCGCCTCGATGTCCTCCAGCCCGTCCTTCCGGCCTGGCTCAGCAAGCCACACGAACGTCTCGCGGTTGCCCGCCGGCCCGGGCAGCCCCGAGGGGGCATAGGCGAGGACCGACAGGCCGAGCTCCGAGCGCGAGAACTCGCCCACGCTCACGAGCGCCGAACGCCGATCGTCCGCCGAGCGCACGACGCCACCCTTACCGACACGCTCCCGGCCCACCTCGAACTGCGGCTTGATCATGGCCAGCAGGTCGAAGCTCCGAGCGGCCACCCCGACCAGCGCGGGCAGCACCTTCGTGAGCGAGATGAACGAGAGGTCCGCAACGACGAGATCCGGCTCGTACGGGAGCTCGCCAGGGGCAAGCA
Source organism: Actinomycetota bacterium (assembly GCA_046735115.1). Lineage (GTDB taxonomy): Bacteria > Actinomycetota > Thermoleophilia > Solirubrobacterales > Thermoleophilaceae > JACVRW01. The sequence continues at coordinate 24,397 of JBKPSR010000147.1, read as the reverse complement.
AGCGCGCGTTCCGTCGCTCGATCACCGTCACCCGCTCGTCGTTCCGGAGCCGCCAGTGGAGCTCCCCGTAGGCGACGTCGAGCGCGATCACCGACGCCGCTCCGCGCTGGAGCAACACATCCGTAAAGCCGCCGGTGGAGGCGCCGACATCGAGCGCGCCACGGCCGGCGGGGTCGAGGCCGAGGGCATCGAGCGCGTTCGCGAGCTTCCGGCCCCCGCGAGACACGTACGGCGGCGCCTCCGCCACGACGAGCTCGACCTCGTCGGCTACCAGCTCACCCGGCTTGGTCGCGGGGCGGTCGCCCACGCGGACGTCCCCGGCGATCACGGCTGCCGCCGCACGCGAGCGCGACTCGTATAGGCCGCGCTCGGCGAGCAGGGTGTCGAGCCGCCGCTTGGCCACGCGCGGGAGAGTACCCGGCGACGGCGAACTGTCCGCCATGACGACTGCCCTCGTAGGCATCGCCGGCACGCTCGGCGTCCTGGCGCGCTACGGCGTCTCGCGCCTCACGCTGCACAGCGACGCGCTCGTGTGGTCGACCGTGGGCATCAACATCGCGGGCAGCTTCCTGCTGGGCCTGCTCGTCGCCGAGCACTGGTTCGACCGGGACGTTCGCGAGGCGCTCGGGGTCGGCTTCCTGGGCGGCTTCACGACCTTCTCGACCTTCTCGGTTCAGATCGTGCTGGAGGTGGACGCCGGCGAGCCGGGCCGCGCCGCCTGGTACGTCCTCGCCTCGGTGGTGGGCGGCGTCGCGGCGGCGACGGCGGGCTACGCGCTGGGCCGGAAGCTGGCATAGCCGGGGGTCTGTGAGCGACGTCACACACGGCCCCGGGCACCGGCGTAGCCTCGGAGGAGATGACGGGTTCGCATGTCATCCACCACGCGCTCAGGGACGCCCTGCTGGTAATCGCCGGCAGCGCTCTGATCGCCGTCCCGTTCGTCCTGGGGCTTGACGCGGCGGCGCTAGTGACCGGCGTCATCGTCGGCGCGCTCGCGCTCGCCCTCGGCCTCGCCGGCACGGAGCCCGGCAGCCGCGGCAGTCTGCCGCTCTCCACGCAGGCCGTCTACGACCGCGGGCTGGCGGTCGGCCTGATCCTCTCGGCGGGCCTCTTCGCCCTGTACGGCGAGTGGGAGGCGATGGCCCTGTTCGCCATCGCCGGCCTGGCGGCGCTGATCATGACCGCGGTGACGCGCTACAGCGCGGGCACCGCCTGAAACTTCCTCGCACAGAACACATACGCAGAACTCCTCCCTCCCAGAAACGGCTCCGCTCTCCCAGGCGGGGCCGTTTCTATTGGACGGGTCCGCCGGCTGCCTCCAGCGCCTGCTCCACCGTCCGGTACTCCTCGACGCGCCTGATCCGACCGTCCGTCACGAGCACGGCGTAGGTCTCGTAGAGCTCGATGTCGATCCCGCTTCCCTTCCCGTGTAGGCGGGCTCTCCACGGGACCACGACCCAGTCGCCGCAGTCGACGAAGCGCTCGAAGGCCACCCTGTCGTCGAACCTGTTCGTCCATGGCTCTGCCAGCTGATCCATCAGGGCGCGCAGCGCGGGGATGCCCACATACGTCTCGCAGTCGGGCTCGTCGTCGGCCGTGTGCCACTCGGCCTCGGGGGCGTAGACCGTGAAGGCCTGGTCGAAGTCGCCGCGCGCCAATGCCTCGAAGCTCGACCGGACCACGTCCACGTTCGCGCGCGACACGCGCCTATTCTGCACGGATCGCGACCCACCGCTATGAATCGCGTCTCCGCTGGACCGGCTCGACCGGGCTCGGCTGGGACCACTACGACCGGACGCACTCGGTCAGCGCGCCGCCCGCCGAGCAGGACTTGCGCGTGACGACCGGCGAGTCGAAGGGCGACCCGAGCATCCTCAACCCGGAACAACTTCTCCTCATGGCCGCCTCGTCATGCCAGATGCTCTGGTTCCTGCACGTGGCGGCCAAGGCGCGCATCGACGTCGTGGCCTATGAGGACGACGCCGTCGCGCTCATGCCCGAGGACGAGGAAACGGTGCGGATCACCGAGATCACGCTGCGGCCGCGAATCGCCGTGACGGGCGATCCGAGCGAGGAGCGCATCCGCAGGCTCGTCGAGACGGCGCACGGGCACTGCTTCATCGCGAACAGCCTCAACAGCGCGATGACGATCGAGCCGACGGTCGAACGGCGGTAGCCTCTCGCGGATGTCCGCCCCGGATCTACTCCACCGGCTGCTGACCGCACCCGGCCCGCCCGGGCACGAGAGCCGCCCGGCCCGCGTGTGGCGCGAAGCCGCCGAGGGGTTCGCCGACGAGATCACGACCGACAAGCTGGGCACGACGGTCGCGCGCGTGAACGGCCGGGGCGACTCGCCGCTGATGGCGGTCGTCGGCCACATCGACGAGATCGCGCTGCTCGTGAGCCACGTGAGCGACAAGGGCTACCTGCACATCGTTCAGTCCGGCGGCTGGGACGCCCAGGTGCTGGTCGCCCAGCGCGTGGAGGTGCTCACGCGGGACGGAGTCGTGCCCGGTGTCGTGGGACGCAAGCCCCCGCACCTGACCGACGCGGAGGAGCGCAAGAAGGCCGTTCAGCTGAAGAACCTGCACGTGGACATCGGCGCGAAGGACGGCGACGAGGCGCGCTCGATGGTCGCGCCGGGCGACCAGGTGCTGATCGCGGCCGAGCCGCTCGACCTGCCGAACGACCGCGTCGCCTCGCGCGCACTCGACAACCGGCTGGGCGTCTACGTGGCGATCGAGGTCGCGCGGCGCGTGAAGGAGGCCGGGGGCGGCGCCGGGCCCGTGGCGGGCGTGGCCGCGGTCCAGGAGGAGATCGGCGCCCATGGGGCGCGCGTCATGGCCTACGGGCTCGAGCCCGACCTGGCGATCGTGGTCGACGTGACCCACGCGACGGATGCGCCCGGCGTCGAACCGGGTGAGCTGGGCGACCACGGCCTGGGGACCGGCCCGGTGATCACACGCGGCGCCATCGTGAGCCGCGCGGTGAACGAGCTGCTCGACGAGGTGGCCGCCAAGGAGGGCATCCAAAGCTCGACCGAGGCGTCCGGGCGCCAGACCGGAACGGATGCCGACGCGGTCCACTTAAGCCGCACCGGCGTGCCCACCGCCGTTGTGTCGATCCCGCTCCGCTACATGCACTCGCCAGTGGAGCTGGTCCAGCTCGCGGACGTCGAGGCGACGATCCAGCTGCTCACCGCGCTGGCGCTTCGGCTCGAGTCCGACACGAGCCTCGCTCGCTGGTAGCTCGCCCGGCGCGGCAACGCGTCAGGCGAGTGACGGCTCGAGCACCGCCTGCGCTACCCGCTCGGCGACCTTCTCGCCGGTGAGCCCGACCTCGTCGCGGAGCAGCGCGGGCTTGCCGTGCGTCACGTAGCGGTCCGGGAGGCCGAAGCGCAGCACGCGCGTTTCGCGCAGGAGGTCATGGTCGGCGAGGTGCTCGAGCACGGCCGCGCCGAAACCGCCCGCGAGCACGTTCTCCTCCACGGTCACGAGCAGGTCGTGCTCAACCGCGAGGCGCTCGATCAGCTCCTCGTCGAGCGGCTTGGCAAAGTGGGCGTCGGCCACCGTGGCGTCCATCCCGTGATCGTTGGCGAGCTCGTCGGCCGCGCCCAGCGCCACGCTCACGCCGTATCCGTAGCCGAGCAACGCCACGGTCTCGCCCTCGCGCAGGACCTCCCCGCGCCCGATCTCGATCGGCTCGGGACGCAGCGGGAGCGGCACGCCCTCGCCTTCGCCGCGCGGGTAGCGAAGCGCGATCGGGCCGTCGTCGTATCTCAGCGCCGTGTGGAGCATGTGGACGAGCGCGGCCTCGTTGCGCGGCGCCATCTGCACCATGTTCGGGAGGCAGCGGAGGTACGAGATGTCGAACGCGCCGTGGTGCGTGGGGCCGTCGTCGCCGACCAGCCCGGCGCGGTCCATGGCGAACACGACGTTCAGCTTCTGCAAGCAGACGTCGTGGACGATCTGGTCGTAGCCGCGCTGGAGGAAGGTCGAGTAGATCGCCGCGACGGGCTTTGCGCCCGCAAGCGCCAGGCCGGCCGCGAACAGCACCGCGTGCTGCTCCGCGATCCCGACGTCGTAGTAGCGCTCGGGCAGCGCCGTCTGCAGCAGGTTCAGCCCGGTCCCGGAGTTCATCGCCGCCGTGATGCCCACCACGCGCTCGTCGCGCCGCGCCTCCTCGACGAGCGCCTCGCCGAAGACGGTCGTGTACTGCGGCGGGGCGGCCGGCGCCGGCTTCGCGGACTTGAGCGGCTCCTTCTTCTTGGGGGCGGCCGTGCCGTTGACGATCGAGCCCGGCTTCGCGGCATGCCACTTCTCCATGCCCTCGAGGCCGCCCTCCTCGGCCGGCGCGAAGCCCTTCCCCTTCACGGTCTTGCAATGCACGACGACGGGGCGGTCGGCCTCCAGGGCCGTCCCGATCGCCTTGCGCAGCTCCTTCACGTCGTGGCCGTCGATCACGCCGACGTAGGCGAGGTCGAGCTCCTCGAAGAAGAGGCCCGGCGCCCAGTACGCCTTCAGCGACTCCTTCAGGATCGGGCCGAGCCGCTCGATCTTGGTGCCGATCCCCGCGGGCAGCTTCGTGAGCGTCTCCTCCACATCCTCGCGCGCGTGGTAGAGCTTCGGATTGAGGCGCATCCGGTTGAAGAGCCGCGACAGGGCGCCGACGTTCGGCGCGATCGACATGCCGTTGTCGTTCACCACGATCACGATCGGCAGGTCCATGCCGCCGGCGTTGAGGAGCGCCTCGAACGACACGCCGCCGGTGAGCGCGCCGTCGCCGATCACGGCCACTACCTTGCCGTCGGGCGCGACGCCCTGGCGCATCGCCTCCCTGATGCCGACGGCGTACGAGACGCTCGTCGAGGCGTGGCCGGCGCCCATGATGTCGTGCCTCGACTCCTGGATCGAGCAGAAGGGCGCGAGTCCCCCGTACTTGCGGATCGTGTGGAGCTCGTCGCGGCGGCCGGTGAGGACCTTGTGGGGGTAGGCCTGGTGGCCCACGTCCCAGAGCACCTTGTCGGTCGGGGAGTCGAGCAGCGAGTGGATCGCCACCGCGAGCTCGCAGGCGCCCAGATTGGCCCCGAAGTGGCCCCCGATCTCGCCGATCGTCTCGATGATCAGCTCGCGGACCTCCTGCGCCAGCTCGGCGAGCTGCTCGTCGTCGAGGCCCTTCAGATCGGCGGGGCCGTTGATGTTGTCGATCAGCTTTGAAGCGGTCATGTGGTGCGCGTCAGGATGTAGTCGGCGATCTGCCCGAGCCTTCCGGTGGCTCCTTCGGCCTCTGCGAGAGCGGCCCGCGCCGCGGCGTGGCTGTCCTTTGCCAACTCACGTGCCCGGTCGAGGCCGAACACACTCACATAGGTCGCCTTGCCATGGCGCTCGTCGGAGCCCCGCGGCTTCCCCAGCTCTGCCTCGTCTCCGGTCACGTCGAGGATGTCGTCGACGATCTGGAACACGACGCCCAGCTCCGCCGCGAAGCGCCGGAACGGCATTGTAGGAGGTCCGTCGAGGCCTTCGAGGGCCAGCATCGACCCGACCGATGCCGCGATCAGCGCGCCGGTCTTCAGCTCGTGTAGGTGGCGAAGGTCGGCCTGGTCCGCGCCCGCCACGTCGAGGAACTGGCCTCCGACCATCCCATGCGTGCCCGCGGCACTCACGACCTCGCGCAGCGCGGCGATCAGGTTGGCGGGCTCGCCCGTCTGCTCGTACAGCGCCAGGCGGAGAGCCTCGGCGAAGAGGCCGTCGCCGGCGAGGATCGCCACGTCCTCGCCGAAGGCCACGTGGCAGGTCGGCTTGCCGCGCCGCAGCTCGTCGTCATCCATGGCCGGGAGGTCGTCGTGGATCAGCGAGTAGGTGTGGATCATCTCGATCGCCGCGGCGAGCGGGAGCACCTCCTCAGGAGGCCTTGCGAGGGCCTCCGCCGTGGCGAGGGCGAGCACCGGCCGGATGCGCTTGCCGCCCGCCAGGAGCGAGTAGCGCATCGCCTCCTCGAGGCGGGCCGTGCCGGGCTCCGCCGCGAAGCGGAGACCCTCGAGGTAGGCGTCGACCTTCTCCTGGAGCTCGACCGGGTAGGCCGCAGCCTCGACATGCGAGCGGGCGGTGCCCGCGAGCACCCGCTCTCCAGGTGTCAAAGGAGCCGCTCCTGACCCTCCGACTCGGCGGCTCCGCGCGCCCGGGCGTCGATCTCCGCCCCGAGACGGGTGGCCACCTCGGCGCAGCGCTCGACGAGATCGGCGGCCTCGTCCGAGTCGACCGCTTCGGAGCGCAGCTTGTCGGCGACCGCCTCGAGCTCCTCGGCGAGCGCGGTGAGCGAGTCGGGCGCGTTCATGCCGGCGCTCCGTTCTCCCGCTGCACGGCCCCCAACACCCCATTTATGAAAGAAGGAGCATCGGCCCCACACAGCTCCTTCGCCGCCTCCACTGCCTCGTCGATCGCCACTTCGTCCGGAATGTCACTCCGATTTCGCATTTCGTGCACCGCCACGCGCAGGATGTTGCGCTCCAGCGGCGCGATCCGGTCGAGCGACCAGCCGCTCGCGTGCCTCGCGATCGACTCGTCGAGCGCGCCGCGATCGGCCACCACGCCGTCGACGAGCTCGCGCGTGAACGGGCTCGCGCCGCGCTCCACGAGTTCCGGGGCGGGCCGGCCGGTCACGTCGGCTTGGTAGAGGGCGACCACGGCGGCTCGTCGCTGCTCAGTGCGCCTCGCCACGACGGCTCACGCGCGCGACACGTACTCGCCGGAGCGGGTGTCCACACGGACCCGATCGCCCACATTCACGAACAGCGGGACCCGCACGACGACACCGGACTCGAGCGTCGCCGGCTTGTCGCCGCCACCGCTAGCCGTATCGCCGCGCACCCCGGGCTCGGTCTCGGCCACGCTCAGCTCGACGGCGCTCGGCACCTGCACGTCGCTCGGAGCGTCGTCGACGTAGAGGATGTCCACCTCCTCGTTCGGCACGACCCACCTAAGCGACTCGGCCACCGCATCCTGGGGCACCGCCATCTGCTCGTAGGTCTGGCTGTCCATGAAGTGGGCGTCCGTGCCGTCCGCATACAGAAAGGTCATCCTGCGCGACTCGGTGCGAACCGGCCGGAACTTCTCACCGGCCCGAAAGGTCCTGTCGATGACAGCCCCGTCATCGGCTCGCTTGAGCTTGGTGCGAACGAAAGCCCCGCCCTTGCCCGGCTTGACGTGCTGGAACTCGACGATCTTGAAGACCGTGCCATCCACCTCGATGTGGGTGCCGTTCTTGAACCTGTTGGTGCTGATCACCGCTCGAAGCCTAGCCCGGCGCCGAACCGCGGACAGCGCCGGTCCGCCGCGCGTCACGCAGGCCGAGATTCCCTGCTCGCCGCCGGGCTGGAGGTTAGATACTTCAAGATCGGGGATTACGGTGGTTGGCGCGGGCGGGGACTCTGTCCCACAAGGAGATACTTCCATGAAGAAGCTGCTCACCGCCCTAGCCGCCGCCACCGCAGCGACGTCCGTGTCGGTGCCACTCGCCTCGGCCATCCCGCCGACGCACGAGCCGGTCTCCTTCGCAGATCGGACGTTCTCGGGCCAGTGCTCCTTCGACGTCCGCCGAGAGGTGCTTGTCAACCGCTCTGTCCTTACCACCTTCAGCAATGGCAACCGGTTGACGACCGGCACCTTCAAGGAGCGGTTGACCAACCTCTCGACCGGCAAGTTCATCGTCGTCAACGCCTCGGGCCCGATCCTGGCCGTCTTCGACGCGGACGGGTCGTCGACCGAGTACCTCCGGGGTCGGCAGTTCGTCCGCCCGTTCGACCAGCTGCTGATCACAACCGGGAGGGTTATCGTCGAGCGTGACCCGGCCGGCGCCATCGTGGGGTTCACCCAACAAGGCGGGACGAGCCAGGACGTCTGCGAGCTGCTCGCCTAGCTGCCCGCCCTGACCGCGTTGTTTTATCCGGGCGTGCAGGCAGGCTGGGCTGCTCGCGATGTGTATATGCATCCAAACTTGAACCGGTTGGTGCTGATCATCTTCGCTGTCGCGAAAGGCTAGCCGCCTCACCTGACTCTTGACCCGTGTGATTCGGTCCATTAGGCAAGCGTCGACAGCAATAAAGGAGGAGCTCAATGAAGCGCCTGCTCATCGCCCTGTTCGCAGTCGGCACGGCCGCCGCGCTGGTGATTGCCGTAACGGCGTCGGCCAAGCCGCAACACAGGGGCGGCAAGACAATCACGGTAATCGAGCACGCCACCACGGACGCGACGACCGACACCGGGGCCACGGGCGACAGCGCGGGAGACCTGCTGACTTTCGCGAACGAGGTCTTCGACCGGACGGACACGCGAAAGGTGGGAACCGACCAGGGCTACTGCGTTCGCGTGGTGCCGGGCGGCTCGTATGAATGCAACTACACGACGCTGCTCGCCGGCGGCAACATCGCGGTCGAAGGACCGTTCTACGACGCCAAGGACAGCGTTCTCGCCATCACGGGTGGGACCGGGCGCTACCGAAATGCGCGGGGTACGGTAGAGCTGCAGGCGCGCGAGGGTGGCACTAAGTTCGTCTTCGTATTCCACATCATCGGCTGAGGCTCTCGGGGAGCCCTCGCCGTCGGTGGCCCAGCAGGCAGATGGCCTAGTCGAGGCTAAGCGATGTGCAGGAGAGGACGAACCCCAACTGGTTGGTGCTGATCATCTGCGACGGGAGGGCTAGCCGTCCGGCTACGCATGCCCACCCGCACCTGGTGGTGGGCCACCCCTCAATGCTGTCGGTCGTCGGCCGCGCGCTTCGGCGTCCACCCCTCCTCCCGCAGCTTCTCCATGTGAGCTTGCAGGGTCAGCGCCGCCGCTGGGCGCAGCGCTGCCGGCACCTCCGGCCACGCGGCATCCAGCAGCTCGTCCTCGGTCCGGAGCCCTGCGTCGAGCGCCTCGACCAGCCGTCGTTCCCGGTCGAGCCGGTGCGCAATGTACTCGTCGAGCTTCGCGGCCGGGTCCCAGACGTAGGGGCCGTGCCCCGGACAGAGGACCTCCAGCTCGAGCGACCGCAGCCGGCGGAGCGAATCCAGGTAGGCCGACAGCGAGCCCTCGCCCGGCGCGATGAAAACGCTGCCCTCGCCCAGCACGGTGTCGCCGGTGAAGCACACACGGCCCATCAAGAGGCACACGCTGTCGGCCGAATGGCCCGGCGTTCCGACCGCGCGAAACGGCCCGACCTCCTCCCCATCACGCGGAAGCGTCACGGGCGCCCCGAGCAAGCCCGCGCCCTCTGAGTGATCGGCATGCGAGTGAGTGAGGACCACCCCCTCGATGCCGTGGTTCGCAGCACGCCCAACAGCCTCGAGATGAGCCCGCAACGCGGGGCCCGGATCCACCACCCACCGCCCGACCACATAGGTGTTCGTCCCGTCGAGCGTCAGCTGCGACGGGTTCTCCGCGCGCACGCGTATGACGCCATCCGGATCCGGCACACCGGGGTTTCTACCGGAGTATTCTCGCCCAGAGTTGGGCTCGCACTCGAATCAGGGGGATGGCGCCTGGAAGCGGCGTGCGTTCCCGCTCGCCTTGGCCGCCATGGCGGTGGTCGTGATCGTCGACCTCTCGGTCGACAGCTACGCCCTGCTCATCCAGCTCCTGCTCGTCGGCCCGCTGATCGCCGCCACGGGCGCCAGTGTGCGGCAGACACTGCTGGTGGCGGTGCTCGCCGTTGCGGTCTCGGTTCCGCTCGTGGCCGGGACCGACGCCTTCGGGAGCGGCCGCCACTTCGTCGCCACCGGGGTCCTTCTCATCGGAGGCGCACTGGCGGTCCTCATCGCCCGCCTCCGTACTCGCCTCGAGCGCGACTCCGCGCGCCTTCAGGCGCAGTATGGCGTCGCGCAGGCCATCGCCGAGGCGAAGAGCTTCGATGACGCAGCCCCGGCCGTGCTCGCCTCGATCGCCCGACCGCTGGGGCGGCAGGTTGCGCACTTCTGGGCGATGCGCGACGACGGCGCGCTGCGGTGCGTCGCCCAGTGGCGGGAGGACGGCGTCGACGTGGAAGCCTTCCAGCGCGCCAGCCGTGAGCTCGTGCTGAAGCCGGGCGAGGGTCTCCCCGGTCAGGCATGGGAGGCCGGGCGCCCGGTCTGGCTGGGCGACGCGATCGCCGCCGGCACGTTCATGCGCGAGCGGGAGGCCGGGGAGGCCGATCTGCACGGCGGGATGGCGTTCCCCGTGAGTGCGGCCGACGAATGCATCGGCGCGATCGAGCTGTTCTCCCACGAGGTGCGCGAGCGCGACCCGGGGATCTACGCGCTCACCGAGGCGCTCGGCCTCCAGGTGGGCGACTTCATCGAAGCGCTCCGAGCCCAGCAGGAACGCGAGGAGGCCCGGCTCCAGCTCGAGGCGATCCTGCGCGGGGTCGCCGATGCCGTGACCGCCCAGGCGCCCGACGGCCGCCTCCTGTTCGCCAACGAGGCGGCGGCGGCGTCGATGGGATTCGAGTCCCCCGAGGAGCTCATGAGCGCACCGCTCACGGCAATCACCGAGCGCTACGACATCCTCGACGAGAACGCGGAGCCCTTCCCGCTCGAGGCCCTCCCGGGCCGCCGGGCGCTATCGGGAGAGGACGGCGCGGAGTCGCTCGTGCGGTTCAGGGTCATCGAGACCGGTGAGGAGCGCTGGTCGGCCGTGAAGGCAACGCCGATCCGCGACACCGAGGGCAACGTGACGATGGCCATCAACGTGATCGAGGACATCACGTCGCACAAGCGCGCGGAGCTGGCACAGCGCTTCCTGGCACGAAGCGGCGAGGTGCTCGCCGCATCGCTGGATCCAGACGAGCTGCTGGTCCAGATAGCGAACCTCGCCGTCCCGGAGCTCGCGGACTGGTGCTCGGTCGAGGTCCTCAGTCCGGCCGGCGTGCTCGAGCGCAAGGCGCTGGCCCATGTGGATCCGGAGGTCCGCCAGCGAGCGATCGACCTGAGCACGCGTTACCCGCCGGACCCCGCCGCCCCGCAGGGCATCTACCAGGTCGTGAGAACCGGCCAGCCGGAGCTCTACCCGGACATCCCAGACGAGATGCTGCGCGCGGCAGCGGTCGACGAGGAGCACTACAACGAGATCACCGCAATCGGCATGCGCTCGGCGATCATCGTCCCGATGACTACGCGCGGCCGGACGGCCGGCGCGCTCACCTGGGTGAACGGCCGCTCCGGCCGGCGCTTCGACGAGCTCGACGTCGACCTCGCGCAGGAGCTCGCGCGGCGCTGCGCGACGGCGATCGAGAACGCCCGCCTCTACAGCGAGCGCTCCTACATCGCCCGCACGCTTCAGCAGAGCCTCCTGCCGATCGAGCTGCCCGACATTCCGGGCGTCGAAACCGCCGCCCGCTTCCGCCCCACGGGCGAGGGCAACGAGGTCGGCGGCGACTTCTACGACGTGTTCGAGAACGGCAATCGCGGCTGGACCGTTGTGATGGGCGACGTCTGCGGCAAAGGGCCCGACGCCGCCGCCGTCACGGCGCTGGCCCGCTACACCCTGCGCGCCGCAGCGATGCGTGAGCGCCTGCCGAGCCGCAGCCTCGCGGTGCTGAACGAGGCGCTGCTCCGCCAGCGCAGTGACCGCCGCTTCTGCACGGTCGCCGCTGCCTACATAGAGAAGCTCGACCGCGGCGCTCGCGCGGGCATCTCGAGCGGCGGCCACCCGCTGCCCCTCCTGCTGCGCGCCGACGGCAGCGTCGAGCAGGTGGGCGTCCACGGGACGCTCCTGGGAGTCGTCCCAGATCCGGACCTCGACGACCGTGCGGTGACGCTCGAGCCCGGCGACGCGCTCGTCTTCTACACGGACGGCGTGATTGAGACCCGCGTCAGCTCAAACGGCGTGCTCGACGAGCGCCGCCTCTGCGAGCTCGTCGCCACCTGCGCCGGGGGCAGCGCCGACGCCATCGCCGCGAAGGTCGAGGAGGCCGCAGTCCTCACCCAGCACGGGCACCCTAAGGACGACATCGCCGTCCTTGTGCTACGCGTAGCGGAATAGCCGTAGATTCGGCCAGTTCACAATTGGTTGGACCCCCTAGGGGCCCGGGTACGGGTGAAGCATGCCCCCCGAGACTCAGGGATCGCCCGTGGAACGGCAGGATCCAAATGGCCTGAGAATGCGGTTGGGGAGCGGCCCGGACGCCGCCGCCGAGGCGCGGCGCGCCCTCGCGAAGCTGCGGACCGACCTCGACCCGCCGCTCCTCGAGACGCTCCGGCTGCTCGTGACCGAGCTGGTCACGAACAGCGTGCGGCACACGGATTGCGACTCGCTGACGCTCCGGATCGCCGTCGGCAAGGCGGCGGTGCTCACCGAGGTGGCGGACGATGCTCCGAGCTTCGACTTCGAGTCGTTCGTCACGAGCGAATCCGGGGCGCACGACCCGGACACGGGCTGGGGCCTTTTCCTCGTGGAGCGGCTCGCGCGCAACTGGGGCGTGAAGGAGGACGGCAGCACCAAGCGCGTCTGGTTCGAGCTGGCGCGCGCCTAGAGGGTCAGCTGCGGGTCGTCCGGCTCGGGCACGTCCTGTCCGAGCAGCGCTCGGAAGCGCTGCGCCGCCGTGGGAGCGTCGTCGCCGCGGTTGTTGTTGAAGGCGACGTGGACCTCGCCGGCGCTCTCCGCGAGCCCCCGGGCCCGCCCCGCGATCTCCTCGAGCTCGTCGTCGGTGTACTGCCAGGCGAACCGCTCGGCCACCGAGCGCCCCGTGAGATAGCCCTTCGTGTTGCGGCCGTGCGCGCGGAGGTATGCGATCGACGGATTCGTTACCGCGTCGACGGGCGGCATGATCTGGAAGTTGTCGGCCGGCGGCGCGTCGACCGTCACGTACGTCAAGCCGCGCTCGGCGAACCAGTCGAGCGTCGCCTCGCGCCGGCGATCGTCGACCCAGTTGCGGTTGCGGAGCTCTATGGCCAGCCCGAGCGCCCCGAAGACCTCCACGAGCCCGGCCAGCTCCTCGAGCTGGTGGCGGGCCGGGCTGAAGGCGGGAGTGAGCTGAAGCAGGTACGTGCCCAGCTTGCCCGCCTCGGAGAGCGGGGCCATCTCCTCGACGATCCGCCTTGCGAGCGCGGTCTCCAGCTCCGAGGTGAGCGCCACACGCCCGCGCCCGGCGGTCTCGGCCTGGTCGCGTAGGTCCGGCGGAAGCGAATCGACCGGCGCCGAGTGCCGCGACAGCGCGCGGTGCAGTTTCACGTCCATGGTGAATCCCGGCGGCGTCACCTCCACCCAGCCGCGCACGGTGCTGCGGTCCGGGACGGCATAGAAGCTCGAATTGAGCTCGACGAGCTCGAAGCGCTGCGCGTACCAGGGCAGGCGCTCCTTCGCCGGGAGCTTCGGCGGATACCACTCCTTGACGAATCCAGGATCCGCCCAGCTGGAGGTGCCGACACGAATTCGACCTGGCATGGCGGATAGTCTGGCGTGATGGAGCACCTCGAGAGCGCCTGGAAGCTGGAGGGGATCTCGTCGCGCGCGTATCAGCACCCGGCCGATCGCGCCGCGACCGCCGCCCTCCAGAAGGTGCCCTACCTCGACCAGGTGGTTCGGAAGCTCGTGGCGCTCGGCTACGAGCGGGCGCTGCGCGCGGCGGCGCTCGGATCGGCGGTCCGGCTCGGCCAGGACCAGCTGCCGGGCATTTGGGTGCTCCACCGGCAGGTGTTCAACACGCTCGACATGGAGCAGGTCCCGGACCTCTACATGACCCAGTTCCCGCTGGCGAACGCGTACACGATCGGCACGTCCAAGCCGATCGTGCTGCTCAACTCGGAGCTGGTTCGGATCCTGGACGACGACGGTCGCCGCATCGTGCTCGCACACGAGGCGGCACACGTTCACTCGGACCACGTGCTCTACCGGACCGCGCTCCTGATCCTGCTCCAGATCGGCTCGTCCGCGCGGCTGCCGCTGCTGGCCGGGCTGCCGCTGCTCGCGATCCAGTACGCGCTGCTCGAGTGGTCGCGCGCGGCCGAGCTCTCGTGCGACCGCGCCGCGGCCGTCGTCACACGCGACCCCATGGCGGTCTGCCGCGCCCTCATGACGATGGCCGCCGGGGAGGCGGCCGAGGACCTGAACCTCGACGCGTTCATCGCCCAGGGGATGGACTACAGCGACGGCGGCGCGAGCCTGGAGAAGCTGACCAAGCTCTTCCAGGACCTCAGGCTCACCCACCCGCTGCCCGTGCGGCGTGTGCGCCTGCTGCTCGACTGGGTCCACGACGGAGGCTACGACCAGCTGGTGCGCGGCGACTACGTGCGCGTCGGCCAGGAGAGCTCGGCGCGCGAGGAGGCGGACGCCGCGAGCGCCTTCTACGGCGAGCGCATCGCGGCCGCGTTCCAGCAGGCGGGCACGTCGATCGCCGACGCGGGCGAGCAGTTCGGCGACTGGTTGAAGCGCCAGCGCTCCGACTAGCTCAGCCGCGGCGGCCGAAGCTGTGGGCGGCCGGTAGGACGGCGCTCAGCTCGCCGGCGTCGCTCGACCACACTCGGCGCGGCTCGATGTGGGTGACCTTCGCGGGCGGGAGGTCGGGGCGGTCGAGGCGCTCGATGCTGTCGACGATCACGTTCGCGGTGCCGTCACGCCGCTCGAGGCGGCCTGCGGCCAGCACGAGCGGCTCGGAGCGGACCGCCAGCCGGAAGCGGTCGTGCACAGGCGGCGAGACGATCAGGTTGATTGTTCCCAGCTCGTCCTCGAGCAGCATGAAGGTGACGCCCTTCGCGGTCGCGGGGCGCTGGCGCGCGATTACAAGGCCCGCGACCCGGACGCGCCGGCCGGTCGGGCGGGTCTCGAGCTCGGCGCTCGTGCTGAGGTCGCCGGGAAGGCCCGGCCGCATAAGCTCGAGCGGGTGCTCGCGGAGGGTCACTCCGGTGGAGCCGTAGTCGGCCAGCATGCGCTCCCATGCGCTCAGCGCGCGCAGCTCGGGGCCCTCGTGGGGGTCGAGCGGCAGCGCCAGCTGCGTGCCCTCCGGCACCTGCGTGCCGGGCACCGCGACGCCGAGCATCCAGAGAGCCCGCCGGCGCCTCGCTGAAGGATGGCCGTCCACGAGGGCGTCGCAGGCGCCTGCCCAGGCGAGCCGCCCGAGCGTCTCCGCGGAGGCGCCCGAGCGCCCCGCGAGGTCGCCGAGCGAGCGCCAGCCGCCGGGGCCGCCCCCCGCGCCGTCTCGCTCCGCCACCATCGCGCGCACCTCGGCCTCCTTGACGCCTGTCACGTAGCCGAGCCCCATGCGCACCGCGCGCCGTTCGGCAAGCCGCCGGGCGGTCCCCCCGGCGCCGGTTTCCTGGATCATGCACTCCGCCCCGCTCCTCACCACGCAGGGCGGCAGGATCTCCACCCCGCGCCGCTGCGCTTCGTGGACCAGCGCATCCGGCGGGTAGAAGCCCATCGGCTGCTCGTTCAGGAGCGCGCACAGGAACTCCGGGTGGTAGTGCACCCTCAGCCAGGTCGACTGGTAGGCGAGCAGGCCGAAGGCCGCCGAGTGCGCCTTCGGGAAGCCGAAGCCGGAGAAGCCCACGATCTGAGTCCAGACTCGTTCCGCAACCTCGCGCGACGCGTCGCGCTCCATCGCACCGTCGATGAACTTCTCCTCATACGCGCGAATGGCCGCCTCCGAGCGCCGCCGGCTCATCGCGCGCCGCAGCCCCTCCGCCTCCCCCGGGCTGAAGCCCGCGAACGCCATCGCCACCTCGAGCACCTGGTCCTGGAAGACGATCGTGCCGAGCGTGTCGCGCAGCACGGGCTCTAGTGACGGGTGCTCGTACGGGACCTGGTACGACGGGTCCGCCCGAAGCGCCTTCCGGTTCTCGATGTACGGGTGCACCGCGCCGCCGATGATCGGCCCAGGCCGAACCAGCGCCACCTGGACGGTCAGGTCGTCGAGCGTCTCCGGCCGTGTCCGCTTCAGCATCTGCATCTGCGCGCGCGACTCGATCTGGAACACGCCGGTGGTCTCGGCCTCCTGGATCTCGGCGTAGACCCTCTTGTCGTCGTAAGGGATGCGCGAGAGGTCGATCCGCTCCCCACGCACGCGCGCGATCTCGTCGATGCAGCGCTCGACAGCCGACAGCATCCCGAGGCCGAGCAGGTCGATCTTGAGAAAGCCCGCGTCGCCGCAGGAGTCCTTGTCCCACTGCACCATCTGCCGCCCCTCCATCGAGGCCGGCTGCACGGGGCAGAGGTCGATCAGCGGCTGAGTCGAGATCACCATCCCGCCGGGGTGCTGGGACATGTGCCGCGGCAATCCCCATGCATCGCGCGCGAGCTTGACGAGCGCGTCCCAGCGCGGCGACCCGCCGCTCGGGACCTCACCCTCGATGTCGTTCCGGTCCTTCCACGGGTCGACCTGCCGCGCGAGCCGCTCGATCTCGCCAGGCGGCAGGCCGAGCGCTTTCGCGAAGTCGCGCACCGCCGAGCGCACCTGGAAGGTCGAGAATGCGGCGACGAGCGCGCAGCGGTCGCGGCCGTAGCGGTCGTGCACGCGCGGGATCAGCACGTCGCGGATGTCGCGCGGGAAGTCGAGGTCGATGTCGGGCAGCGCGGTCAGCTCCTCGTTCAGGAAGCGCCCGAGGAGCAGCTCATTCGCGATCGGGTCGACGTGCGAGAGCCCGGTGAGGTAGCAGACGATCGAGGACACGCTCGACCCGCGACCGCGACCCGGCGGCAGGAGGCGCCGCGACGACTCCGGGCCGCGCACCTCCGCCGCCACCTCGCGGGCCAGCTCGAGCATGTCGCGGTGGAGCAGAAAGAAGCCGGACAGGCCGAGGTGGCGGATCACGCGCAGCTCCTCGTCGAGCCGGGCGGCGGCCTCGGAGTTGCGCGTCCCGTAGCGCTCGGCGAAGCGGTCGGCGCAGAGGGCGGCCAGCTTCGAGTCGGCATTCGGATCCTCGGAGCCCGGATAGCGGTAGCCGAGGTCCTCGGTGAGGTCGAACCGGAGCCGCTCCGCCAGCCGGGCGCTCTCCTCGACCGCGTTCCGGTGCTCGCGGAAGCGCTCGGCCATCCGCTCCGGCGGCGCGAGCACGTGGGAGGAGTTGCCGCGCCGGAGCGGTTCGGTCTCGTCGAGCGTCTTGCCGAGCCCGACCGCGACCATCGCGTCCTGCAGCGCGATCCGCTCGCGCGTGTGCACGTGCACGTTGCCGGTGGCCACGGCCGGCGCTCCGAGCCGCCCCGCCAGCTCGGCGAGCAGCCGGTTTCGGCGCCTGTCGTGACGCCAGAAGGGCCGCTGGAGCTCGATGCGGAAGCGGTCGGGGCCGAAGATCCCGGCGAGACGGCGTGCCACCGCCGCCGCCTCGGCGTGAAGCCCCGCCTCCACGCGCGAGGCCACCGCCCCGCGGCGCGCGCAGCCCGAGAGGCAGACGAGCCCGGCGGCGTGCCGCTCGAGCGTTTCCAGTGAGATGCTCGGCTCGCCGTCGAGCGGGTCTTGGCGGCCGCCGCCCTCCGTAAAGCCCTCGCGCGCCCAGCGGCGGGTGGGCCAGTGCGAGGCCGTGATCGCCCGGCACAGGTTCGTGTAGCCCTCGCGCGTCTCGCACAGGAGCGTGAGGTGAGTGCCGTCGTCGAGCGTGAGCTCCGCGCCCGTGATCGGGCGGACCCCGAGCGGCTTCAGCGCGTGCGCCATCTCCATGGCGCCGTGGAGCCCGTCGTGGTCGGTCAGCGCCAGGGCGGTGTGGCCCTGGTCCGCCGCCGCACCGGCCAGCTCGACTGGATGCGACGCACCGTCAAGGAATGAATACGCGGAGTGACAATGCAGCTCTACATACGACGACACGAACACATGTTCGCATCTAAGTCTCCCCGACTCAACCCAGCTTTGCTGGACAGGGGGTCTGACCCCTTGAGTGACGGCGACTTAGGGGGTCTGACCCCTTGAGTGGCGGCGACTTAGGGGGTCTGACCCCTCAGGCGACCGCTTCGTGCCTGCGGCGGCGCTTCGACTGGTAGAGCACCGCGTCGGCGCGGGCGACCAGGCGGTCGGTGCTCTCGCCGGGCTCGTAGGCGGCCACGCCGAAGCTCGCCTGGATCAGGTCGATCGGGTCGCGCGCGGCCGTGGACACTGTGTGCTGGAGCCGCTTCACGACCCGCTCCGCGTCGAGCTCGGAGGTCCCCGGAAGCACGATCGCGAACTCATCGCCGCCGAGGCGATAGGCGTCGTCGCGGCGGAGGCCGGTCCGCAGCGCGTCGGCGAGCAGCCGCAGCGCCAGGTCGCCCGCCTCGTGGCCCAGCGTGTCGTTCAGGCGCTTCAGGTTGTCCATGTCGCAGAGGATCAGGGCGAACTGGGCGTCCGGCTCCGCGAGCTCGCGGGCCAGCCGGGCGCGGAACGCGCGCCGGTTCAGCAGACCGGTCAGCGCGTCGTGGGTCGCCTCGTGGCGCAGCTTCAGAGCCTGGTCGGCGGACTGGAGCGCGGCCACCGCCTGGTTCGCGAACAGCCGCAGCGCCTGGAGCCGCGCCCGCGTGGGGAGCAGACGGTCCCGAGGGTCGTCCACCCAGATCAGCCCGCGCCGGCGGCCCTGCGGCTCGGTGAGCGGCACGATCAGCCAGTGGCGCGACCAGGCGTCCGGCCCGCGGCCGTGGAGCTCCGAGTCGTACTCCCGCGCATGGTGGTTCAGGCGCTCGTCCGCGACCTCGGTAGGCACCAGGTAGCAACCCGCGACCTCGAACTCGTCCGTCAGCAGGGGAGCGAGCGCATCGAGCGTGATCGCCTTGCTGATCCTCGCATCCCCCTGCCAGCCGCTCGCCGCATGCGGCACGAGCGGCATGTCGGACCGCGCCGCGAGCTCGATCACGACCTTCTCGAAGCCCAGTGCGTCGTGGATGCCGTCGCAGACCGCCTGAAGGATGTCCTCCGGGTCGTCCGCCTCCGCCACCCGCGCCGACACCTCGAGGATGCCCTCGAGCATCCGCTGGTGCTGCATGTCGTTGGCGGTGTCCTGCGCCATGCGGAGCGCGAGCGCCGCGTGCTGTGAGATGGCGACGAGCGCGTCGATCTCATCGTCGGCCGGCCGCCGGCCGTGCTCGGGCTCGTCGACCGAGATCACCCCGATGAGCAGCCCCTTGGGGTCGCGCAGCGGCACGAACAGCGCGTCCTCGGCCCTCCATGCGTCGGGGTCGTCGCTCGGTGCGATCCGAGGCACATAGCTGTCGACGCCCAGGCCCTCCCAGTCGAACTTGCCGCTCGGCACGAAGTAGGCACCACGCCGCGCGAAGCGCTCGTCCAGGAGCGGCACCCAGGTCTCGCGCGGCGAGCTCTTGCCGACCAGCGCGCGCACCGACTCCTCCGAGCCGACGGCGGCCGAGGTCAGCATGTCGTCGAAGGCCGGCCGGTAGACGTTCACCACGACGGCGCGGTACCCGAGCAGCCCGCCGATCGCGTGGCAGACGTCCTCGAGCACCTCCTGGAGGTCCGGCTCGTCGCGCACGAGTGCGGTGCGCTCGAATATCTTGCCGAGGCGAGCGATCGTCGGCAGTGTGGATACGTGGTCTGACGGTGTGCGGGGGCGGAACACCTGATGTTTGTATCGGCGCGCCCGGCGATACCTGAAGCCGCGATTTCTCGCAATTTGCACGGCGTTGACCTACGAACGCTGCAGGAACCAGCCCCCTCCTACGAGGTCCCGGAAGACCACGACATTCCGTCCGTCGAGCAGCACGACCTCGAAATAGCGCCGCCGAAGCGGCCTTCCCGTCCACCAGCGGTCCTCCACCACCCATTCCTCGCGGACGGCGTCGACCTCCCTCCCGGCGACGCTGCGCGGTGCGCCTCTGTCGCCCGGGATCACCGACGTGGGCTTGGGCGTGCCAAGGCGGCGAGCGCGGCGGCCGTCCGGGGTCATGAGGCGTCCGGAAACGGCGCAAGCACCGCTCGGCGCTCGGGGATGCGCGAGTCGGGGTCCACGTCCAGCACCCGCAGCGCGGCCTCCGCCCCCGCCGCCTGCCGGGCCTGGCGAACGGCCTCGCCGAGCCGCGAGCGGCGCTCAGGGTCGATCGCGGCGCTCCCGGCACCGCTCGGATCTTGCGTGAGGGCCGCCTCGGGCAGCCGCTCCTGGTCGTGCGCCGGCGGTCCGAAGGCCTCGACCTCGAGCGCGAGCGACTCCGACGGGGCCGGCAGCTCGGCCAGTCTCTGGGCGAGGGCGAGCCGGATGCGCGCCGGGTCGACGCTCGCGTGACGCAGCGTGACGCAGGTGCGCCACGTGCCGCCCGCGACGAAGCGCGCCGACATCGCCAGTGCGCGTAGCGAGCGCCCGCGCCGCTCGCGGCGGGCGAGCACGCGGGCGATCAGGAGCTCGAGCGCCCGCTCGAGCTGCTGGCCCGAGGCCGCCTCGGGAAGGTCGAGGCGCTCGACGACCGGCTCGAACGGGCGCCTCGGGTCGAGCGGGGTGTCGCGGCCGCGGCTCAGGTCGAGGGCGAGCAGCCCCGGGTGCCCGAAGCGCTCGGCCACCGCGCGCGAGGGCAGCGAGGCGAGCTCGCCGAGCGTGCGGATCCCGAGCCGCTCGAGCACCTCGGGCAGCGCCTGCAGCTCCGGCCGCGAGCGAAGGAGAGCCACAGGAAGCGGGGCGAGGAAGTCCCGGGCGCGAGCGGACTCGACGACGACGGCATTGAGAGGGTGGGCCGCACGGGCGCCCCTTCGCCGCGGACGTACCTGAAGCGCCGCCGCGTGCGACGCGAAGCGGCTCGGCGCCACGCCGAAGCGGGCGCCCGCCCCAAGCGCGCGGCGGGCGGCGCTCAGCACTCCGGGGAGATCGCCTCCGTGGATGCCATGAAGCCCGGCTGCGGCGAAGAAGGCCGCGCCCGCGTGGTCCGACTCCACCTCGGCTCCGATGCCTTCGAGCCGATCGAGCACCGCACCCCAGAGCGAGCGCACTCCCTCAGGGTCGGGCGCCACGAGCCGCAGCGCCGGACAGCGCGACATCGCCTCCCCCAGGCGCATCCCGCGCACGATCCCGTAGGCCTCCGCCGGCGCCGACACCTCCCCCACCATCTGCTCGCGCCCGGCCTCAGGGGCGAGCGCAGCCGGCTCTGAAAGAAGCGCGCGACGGTCGCCGAGGGCCGCCAGCAGCTCGAACCGGGGGTACAGGACGCATACGATCATCGTGCGAACACATGTTCGCACTTGCGCCGGTCGGCTGCAAATCGCCCGGCCCGCGCGCTACTTCGGCGAGCGGGCGCAGGC
Source organism: Actinomycetota bacterium (assembly GCA_046735115.1). Lineage (GTDB taxonomy): Bacteria > Actinomycetota > Thermoleophilia > Solirubrobacterales > Thermoleophilaceae > JACVRW01. The sequence continues at coordinate 3,256 of JBKPSR010000147.1, read as the reverse complement.
GTTGCCCACGTTCGCGCGGGCGCCGCGGTCCACGACCACCTGGTGGGTCGCCCGCACGTGGCCGCCCGCGTCGAGGCAGGTCAGCGTCCAGCTCTCCTTGGTGCCGGTCTCGATGCGCGGCGTCGGCGAGCGGAAGGTCACGTGCGCGTCGAACCAGTCGTCGGGCGTGTGCATGACCTGGTCGTAGTTCACGACGTGCAGCTTGTACTGCCCGGGAGGCGGGTCGAACAGCGTGGCGTCCTCGGTCGTGTCGCCGAACGAGACGGACTGGGTCACGATCTGGCCGTTCGGGCCGATCACGTAGATGTCCCAGTCGGTGTCGGGGCTCGACCACTCGAGGTGCACGGTCATGCGCCCGTTGTCCACTCCGTCGGCCGGGCTCTTCACCGTGAAGGGGATCTCCTCGACCGGGCCGTCCGACGGGTCGATCGTGTTCTCGGCCGGGATGCCGGGTGGGTTCTGGAGGTCGATCCGGTCCTGTGGCGGGCCCATCGCGTCGCGGCCGTGGCGGCCGGCGACCAGCGGGCGCGTGGACGGGTTCACGTTCCACGTGAACGCGCCGCCGGAGGGCTTCAGCTCGGAGGTCAGCGTGTCCGTGAAGCGGAGCGGGTCGCCGATCGAGTTGCCGAGGTCGTCCTTCCACACCGGCGAGGTCGAGGTCTGGAAGGTCTTCGACAGCCTCAGCGTCGAGCCCTCCGGGGCCGAGCCCTCGATCACCGAGTGGAGCGACGCGTCGGCGGTCGCCTCGAGCATCGCGTAGTAGGCCTCGCGGTTGCCGCCCTTCCCGGCCCCGGCCGCCGGCGCCAGGCCGAGATACTCGGCCTCCACGCCGCTCGCGAACGGCGGGTGGAACTCCGAGCCCCCGATCTCGAAGGTGAACGCGAGCCCGCCGGTCGTCCAGAAGGACCAGTCCTCGGTGCTTCCCGTCGTATCGTAGAGGCCGAAGCCGGGGTCGTTCGAGTAGCCGTTGTGCGCGGCCATCGACGCCCCGAGCGCCCTGTACTGGGGCTCCTCCAGCGGGAACCCGAAGTCGGCCACGCCGGGCGGGCGGAGGATCAGGTTCGAGTAGGTGTGGTTCGTGATCAGGTTCGTCACCTGCCGCGAGGAGATCAGCTCGCGGATGTTCTGGACCTCGGGCTCGGAGAAGGGCTCGTCGCCGCGGTAGGTGTCGTCGGACCAGCTGACGCTCGCCCCGCCCCCGCCCCAGAGCCCGCCGTAGTTGCGGTTCGGGTCGGTGCCGCGCAGCCGGCCCGCCTTGTTGTCGTCGCAGGTCCCGCGCGCATACCTGTCCGGGGTGTGCTCCGACACGCCGCAGTTCTTGCGCTTCATCTCGTAGTCGAACAGCGAGAAGTCGCCGACCTGTGCCGCCTCCCGCGAGATGTTGAAGCCGTCCGGGTTGACCATCGGCACCACGATCGTGCGCGTCTCCTGCACGAGCCGCGTCGTGCGCTCGTCCCTGCCGTAGTTCCGGACCAGGTCGTACGCGAACTCCATGGTCAGCTCCGAAGACGGCCACTCGCGCGCGTGATGCAAGCCCATGATGAGGAAGACCGGCTTCCCGTCCGCGATGTTCTGGGCGCCGGTCGAGATCTCGATCCCGTTCACGTCGCGGCCCAGCACGCTCCGGTGATTCAGCGTGATCGGACGGGCGAGCGACGGGTATTGCATCGCCAGCCGCTTCAGGTCGAGGTCGTAGTCGGGCAGCCGGCGGTAGCTCACGCGCCCGCTCGGCAATCCCGACGTCGAGCTCGCGCGCGCGTCGAGCCTGTCGCGCCGCTCGTTGCGTCGCGTGTGCGCGGCCAGGTCCGCGATCCGTACCGTGTAGTGGAAGCCGGCCCGGCGCAGCACGCGCGCGTCGGCCGCTCCGTGCAGCACCACCTCGACCGAGTTCCCGTCCGCGTGCTCCGAAAGGTCCAGGCCGAGTCCCTGCAGCCGCTCCTTGTCGGCCTGCTTCGGCGCCATCACGTCGACGATCGAGATACGCCCCGGCTTGCGCTTCGGGATGCGGACGAAGCGGATCGACACGCGCGCGCTGCGCGCCCCGCCGCGGAAGCGGCACGCCTGGACGGTGATCCGCTCGCCGCGGCGCACGAAGCCGGACGCCAGCTCGTTGCCGCCGAAGGCCGCCGACCCGGCCACCTGGCGCCCGCGCCGTCCGAAGACGCCGAGGTCCCAGTCCCCGCGCGACCGCAGCCGCACGCTGACGAGCCCGCGCCCCGGCGCCTTGGCCCGAATCAGGTCTCGGCCCGCGCGGGACGAGGCGAGCTCGCGGTGGCAGGGTCGCACCACGCTGGCGCCGGCCGTGACCGTGTGGGTTGCCGCGGTGGCTGGACCTGCGAGCGCGAGTGAGCCGAGGAGTGCGCCCAAGAGCGGGCGGGTGCTGCGTCCCTGCATCCGACTTCGACACTAAGTGCGACCTTTAGCTTTCCGCAAGCGTTCTGGACACCTTCGTTCGGGCGGTGGGCGTGTCCAGGTCAGACGAGGCCCGCCACCACGCTCGCCAGGCCCGTGCAGATCACTACCACGAGCGCGACCGCCGAGAACCGCTCCGGGTCGAGCCGCCGGAAGGCGACCGCGCCGAGCACGTAGCCGACGAGCACGCACCCCAGCAGCGGGCCGAGCTTCCCGACCTCCACCGTCCCGGCGCCCTCCCTGGCGACGATCAGCGCGACTCCCGCGACGTCCAGGCTGAAGAAGGCCGCGGCGAGCGTGGTGCGGAACTCGCGCGGGGGCACCCGCTCGGACTCGAGCCAGAGCGCGAGCGGCGGCCCGTTGATGCTGATGGACGTGGTCAGCGCGCCACTCACGAAGCCGGCGAGCGCCGCCGGCAGGCGCACCGCGGCGCGGTAGCGCAGCTGCCAGGCCGCGGCGACGATCACGGCCAGCCCCACCCCGACCTGCATCGACTCCTTCGACAGGGCCGCCAGCAGGACGACGCCGGCGGCGAGCCCCGGCACCGCGGGCACGAGCAGCCGCACGAGGCCGTAGGTGCCCACGCGGTGGCTCTCGATCAGCACCAGCGCGCACAGCGCCGCCCCCAGCAGGAGCACTGCCGTCACCGCCTCCTCGGGGTCCATCACCGCGAACAGGGCGGGTGAGAGCACGAGCGCGAAGCCCAGCCCGCTGGCGGACTGGACGGCCGCTCCCGCGAACGCCGCCAGCGCGGCGAGCACCATCAGGCGACGGTGACCAGGTCCTTGGGGAAGCCGGTGAGCATCCGCGGCTCCCCCTCGGTCACGATCACGAGGTCCTCGAT
>JBKPSR010000146.1:0-12079 GCA_046735115.1 Actinomycetota bacterium | reverse complement strand
GTAGCGCCACATGCCGCCGACGCGGAGGTCGATCTCGACGAGCGTGACCTCTCCGCGCCTGCCCGCCCACCAGCGCTTCACGAGCTGCGGCGTGGTCCACGCCCGGTAGACGAGCTCCCTCGGCGCGTCGAACTCGCGCGTGATGAGGATCTGCTCGTCGGTCGGAAGTGTGACCTTCGCCGCGCCGCTACTGCTCACCGTTGCCATCTCCTTGCTCCTTCCCCTTGAGGTCTTCGAGTACCGCATCCAGCCGCTCGAAGCGCTCCGACCACGAGCGCTCGTAGGTCTTCACCCAGTCGTGGATGGGCTTCAGCGCGTGGCCGTTCAGGCGATACAGCCGCTGCCGTCCCTCTTCACGCACGTCGACCGCGCCCACCTCCCGAAGCACGCGCAGGTGCTTCGAGACCTGGGGCTGGGCGAGGCCGAGCAAGGCGACCAGGTCGTTCACGGGCCGCTCCCCGCCGGCGAGGGCGTCGATGATCCGACGCCGCCGGGGCTCGGCTACAGCGTTGAACGCGTCCGCCGTGGTGGCTGCTCGCGCCACGCGGCGATCATATATTCCCATATAGGAATATGTCAACCCACGATAATCGGCACATGAAGCCGAGGCTCGACCACATAGGACTCGACGTGAGCGACTACGCGGCCAGCAAGGCCTTCTACGAGAAGGCGCTCGCGCCGCTCGGCATGAGGTGCCTCATGGAGCCCGTCCCCGGAGTGGGTGGGTTCGGCAACGACTTCCCCTTCTTCTGGATCGGGGCGCGCGGGCGCGGCCCCGACAGCGGTTCCCACGTCGCGTTCGCCGCGGGCGACCGCGGGACCGTAGACGCCTTCCACGAGGCAGCGCTCGCCGCCGGCGGACGCGACAACGGCGGCCCCGGCATCCGCGAGATCTACCACCCGACGTACTACGGCGCTTTCGTGCTCGACCCCGACGGCAACAACATCGAGGCCGTCTGCCATGGAGAGTCAGGCTGATCGCGCGCATGTGAGGCTTGCCGAGCTGGTCGCCGCCCTCTCCCTCGGCATCGACCTCGGCTTCGGGCAGCCGATGGAGCACGTGCTCCGCCAGTGCCTGATCGCGCTGCGGCTCGCCGAGGGGCTGGGGCTGGACGACGGACAGCGCGCGACGGTCTACTACACCGCCCTGCTCATCAACGTGGGCTGCCATTCGGACGCCCACGAGCAAGCGAAGTGGTTTGGCGACGACATCGCGATCAAGTCGATCAAGTACGACCACGAGCCCAGGAGCTTCGCCATGGGGTTCCGGAGCATGCGTTTCCTCGGTGCCGGCAACCCGCCGCTGCACCGCTTCCGGCTCGGGCTCGAGTTCGTCCTCTCCGGCCACCGCGAGGTGGACGGCATGATCGAGCACCACGCCGCGATCGCACGCAGCATGGGCGAGCAGCTCGCACTCCCGGAGGAGGTGCTCGAGGCGCTCGGCGCCGCATACGAGCGTTGGGACGGGCGCGGCTGGCCCGGCGAGCTGAGAGGCGAGGAGGTGCCGCTTGCCGCGCGCGTCGCGTCGGTAGCCGAGTATGTCGAGGTGGCCAGCCGCGTGGGGGGCGTCGATGCGGCGAGGGAACTCGCGCGCGAATGGAGCGGCGCGCAGTTCGACCCGGCAATATCCGACCTGATCGAGCGCGAGGCGGAGGTGATCCTCTCGGGGCTCGACGCGGTCGGGAGCTGGGACGCCGTCATCGAGGCGGAGCCGGCGCTCGCGGTGGTGCTCTCCGGCGACCGCTTCGACGCCGCGCTGCTCGCGCTCGGGAACTTCGTCGACTTGAAGTCGCCGTACTTCCTTGGGCACGCTCGCGCGGTCGCCGAGCTCGCGGCCGAGGCCGGCGCCGGGCTCGGCCTCGGCGAGGCTGAGGTGCGAACGCTGCGCCGCGCCGGCCTCGTCCACGATCTCGGCCGGCTCGGAATATCGAACGCGATCTGGGACAAGCGCGGCCCGCTCGCCGCGGGGGAGTGGGAGCGGGTCCGGTTCCACCCGTACCTGACGGAGCGGATGCTCCGCCAGTCCGAGGCACTGGCGCCGCTGGCGGCGATCGCGGTCCAGCACCGCGAGCGCCTCGACGGCTCCGGCTACCCGCGCGGCCTCTCGGGCTCCGGCATCTCTCGTCCGGCGCGGATCCTGGCCGCCGCCGACAACTACCAGGCGATGCGCGAGCCGCGCTCGTACCGTCCGGCGCGCTCGGTCGAGGAGGCGGCAGCCGAGCTGCGCGCCAGAGTCAGGCTGGGCCACCTCGACGCGTACTCCGTCGAGGCGGTTCTCGGCGCGGCCGGCCATCGCGTCGCGCGGCGGCACGGCGGACCCGCGGGCCTCACCCAGCGCGAGGTCGAGGTGCTCCGGCTGCTTGCCCGCGGGCTCTCGAACAAGGAGATCGCCGAGCGGCTTGTGATCTCACCCAAGACGGTCGGCAACCACGTGGAGCACATCTACAGAAAGATCGACGCTTCGACGCGCGCCGCCGCCGGGCTCTTCGCGATGCGGCACGGGCTCCTCCCGGAGGAGGAGTTCCCCGCGGCGGTGCCGGCCTGAGCCCGGTTCAGACGGCCTGCATGTCCTGCATGTTTCTCTGCATGGCCGCCTCGGTCACGCGCAGCGCCTCGGTCGGGCTGAAGAAGACGATCTCGCTGCCGGGCGCGTGCTTGACCGGGATGTGGCCGGGCGGCGTGTAGAAAGCGTCGCCCTCTTCGAAGACCTCGTCGCGGTCCGCGTACCGGAACGTCACCCGGCCCTTGATCACGTAGCCCCAGTGCGGGCACTGGCAGCGATCCTCCTCGAGGCCCTTCATCAGCGGCGTCGCGTCGATGTCCTGGTGGAAGCTGGTGAAGTTGATCGTGTAATCCTCGATCCGGTCGTTCCGGTCCGTCACCGGGCCGAACTCGCCACCCTGGGTCGCGCTGTCCTTCGAGACCTTCGGCATCGCTGCCTCCTTCGTCGGGGTGGCGCCACGCTAAGCCGGGGGGCGTTCCGGTTCATGGGGCGTTCGACTCATCTTTGGCTACGGTCCCCGCGTGGCCGGCTTGCGCGACGTCATTGCCAGGCTGCTGCGCGGCTGGGCCGCGGCAGCGGACGGCAAGCGGAGGCTGCCGATCTCGGTGCAGCACCAGCTCCAGTCCAACTGGTGCTGGGCGGCGTGTGCGGTGAGCACCTCGGGCTTCTACGACGCCGCGACGACCTGGGGGCAATGCAAGCTCGTGAACGCCGAGCTCGACCAGCCGGGCTGCTGCAAGGACGGCGCGAGCGGCGTTTGCAACATCCCCTGGTACCTCGACCGCGTCCTCCGCAGGACGGGCAACTTCGGCTCGATGACGTCGGGTCGCGCACCCTGGGGCACAGTTCGCGCCGAGCTCGACGCCGGCCGGCCGGTCGGGGCTCGGATCGGCTGGCGGGGCGGCGGCGGGCACTTCGTCATGCTCACCGGCTACCGGAGCGCCGGCAAGGTTCACGAGGTCGAGGTGCAGGATCCGTGGACGGGCCGCTCGACGCTCGCCGTCGAAGTGTTCGCGAACAACTACAAGAGCTCGGGTACGTGGACGCACACGTACCTGACGAGGCGCTGAGCGATGCCGATCCGCTTCCCGCAGCCGCCGCGGCCCGTACTCGACGCGCAGGAGGAGCGGGGCGCCGCGCCGGAGGCGGCGGTGCCGCTGCCCGCGCAGCCGGTGTTCACCGTCGGACTCGACGAGCTCGCCGCGGCGGGCGAGGCCGCCGCGGCGGAGAGCGTCAGCGCCGCGCCCACCTGGCGCTACAGCCGCTTCGACCCCGCCGGTCAGCCGGAGGTGCTCGAGCTCCCGGAGCACGGTGACGCCGGCGCTGCGGCCGCGGGCGACGACCGCTTCGGCCCCATGATCCGCGAGGCGCTGGCGGTAGCGGACCAGGACCCGCGCGTCGCCGAGCATGACTACGAGGCACGCCTGTTCCGCGTGCCGGCGCTGAACCTCCTGGCGCTCTGGCTCCACACGGGCGAGGCGCTAGACCTGTTCGTGCCGGTCGGTCCACCGCCACCCGGCCTCGAGCCGAACCGGGTCTACGACGACGAGGAGTTCATGCGCGCGGTCCGAGCTGCGGCGGAGGGCGTGAGCGCGGCCTATCGCGCCGCCGACGACGCCGGCGAGCTCGGCTCCTGAACCAGCACCTCGCCGCCGCGGTGCGGCGTGACGACGAGCGCGCTGCGGCGGGCCTGCTCGGGCTCCGGCCGGACGGGCCCGATGGTGAGCGGAGCGGCGGCGCGCAGGACCTCGCGCATCTCCATCTCGGCGAACGGGGCTCCGGCGCAGCGGCGCACTCCGCCGCCGAACGGGATCCACGCCGCCCGGTTCGGCTCGGCGCCGTCGAGCCAGCGCTCCGGCTTGAACGCGCCCGCGTCGGGCCACAGGTCGTCACGCCGCATCGAGAGCCAGAGGCAGGCGGCGACGTGCACGCCCGCGGGCAGCCGCCTGTCGGCGACCTCGACCGGCTCGAGCAGCAGGCGCGGCGCGATCGTCAGCGCGGGGCGCACGCGCAGCACCTCCCGCACCACGGCATCGAGGTAGGCGGGATTGTCCTCCCGGAGCCGTGCCTGCACGTCCGGATGCCGCGCCAGCCGCTCGAACGCCCATGACAGCGACGCCGCGGACGTGTCGTGGCCGGCCGCGAGCAGCGCGACGAGCTGGTCACGCAGGTGGCGATCGCTGGGGGGATTGCCGTCCTCGTCGCGCTGATCGAGCAGCACGGCGAGCATCGAGTCGTCGCTCGGGTCGGCGCGGCGGCGCGCCAGCACGTCGAGCAGCAGCGCGTCGAAGCGCTCGACCGCCAGCCGGAACCTGCCCCACGGGCTGCGCGGCCCGAGGTCGCGCTGAACGAGCGACATCGCCAGCATCCGCGGCATCGAGCGGACCGTGTCGAGCGTTCCGTGGACGGCGTCGCGAAGCTCAACGGTCTCGCGCTCACCGCGGACGCCGAACACCACGCGCAGGATCGTCTCGAGGGTCAGCCGCTTCATCCGCTCAAGCGTCACGACACGCCCGCTCCAGTTGGCGAGCTCCTCCCGGGCCAGCTCGGCGACAAGCGGCTGGAACGAGCGCATGCGCTCGCCGTGGAAGGGCGTCTGGATCAGCCGTCGCTCGCGGATGTGCTCGTCCCCGTCGAGCACCAGGATCGAATGCGGCCCGGCGAACGGCCGCAGGAACTCCCAGCTCTGGCCGGCGGGCGCGATCGCCGGGTCAAGCCGGAAGAGCTCGCGCACGGCGTCAGGGTGCGAGAAGAGCACCATAGGCTCGTCGGTCCACAGCGTCCTGATCGTGACCGGGTCCCCGAAGCGCGCGTGCACCCGCCGGAGGAACGCGGCCGGGCGCACGGTCCAGCCCAGGGTCTGCCAGGCGGCGGGCGCGCGCGGGCCGGGCGGGAGCTCCATGCACCCGAGCCTACGCGCGCGCAAGATCAGTCGGGGCTCGCGACGGTCTCCATGCCGCCGGCCGCCCGCCGCACCGCCTCGCCGGGCTCGGCGTCGATCTGATCGGAGTGGCGCAGGTCGGCCGGGAAGGAGATCTGCGCGATCAGCTTGTCGAGCTGGGCCACCGAGATCATGCGCTTGCGCCAGTCGGCGTCGACGGCGAACTCGACGTCCTCGAAGTCCGTGTCCGAGAGGTCCTGGTCGAGCAGGAACGCGAACGTCTGCAGCTCGTCCCCGGAGCGTGCGACCACGATCTTCCAGAACCGCCGGGGGATCGGGATCTTCACGGAGCCCACGTCGTCCCTTCCCACGAAGACCGGGTCGTCCTTGTTGAGGATCGGGCCCGCGAGTACGGAGTACCTCTCGGTCTCGGCCTGCTTCAGCACGAGGTTTTCGAGCTCGCCCCAGATCCCCTCGAGGCGCGACTGGTTGAAGCCGGCCACCTGCGGCGAGCAGTTGGTCACGTGGTAGGTGTCGCCGTTCGCGCGCCGGACCTGCTCGTACGTGTCGCCCCAGCACACGTCCTCGCGCCGGACGATGTGCCCGCGATCGAACGCGCCCCGGTCGTTCGTGTAGAAGCGGTCAGGGAGCTGGTCGATCGCGGGGATCCGCGGGTCGGTGAACCAGCGCTCCGAGTCGTTCTTGCCGAAGCCGCCCAGCGACTTGCGGTCGTACTTCTTCCCGGGCTCGGGCTCCTTCTTGTCGATCGCGGCGTCGACGTTCGAGGCCGTGAACTGCGCCAGGCGACGGCGCTTGTTGAGGACGACCGTGAAGTGCTCGTAGCGGAGGTCATGGGACCCGTCCGCGAGGTGGGAGATGGCGTCGTCGTCCTTGACGGTCGGCATCGGGACCTTCACGCCCAGGAAGTCCACGTCGTAGCCGCCGCGGTTCGAGTAGTCCGTCTCGTGGAAGGGCTCGACCACTCGCTCCACGGCATCGGCTTCGCCGGCGGCCGCCCCCACGTCGGCGCCGCTCCGAATCGAGATCGTGATCTCGAGCGGCAGCCCGGCCGTGATCGCCTGTGTCGCGCCCTCGGTCGGGTCAGGATCCGCCTCGTCCCAGTAGCCATCCCAGGGTGTGGCCTGCGCCGAGATGTCCTGGTCGAAGTTGACGGCCGCGTCCGCGACGCGCCCGTCGAGCGCCAGCTCGCGCGTGGGTACGGCGAAGTTCGCGTCCAGGTAGCGCCCGGCGAAGTGAAGGGCGAGGACCTGGCCGCTCGCCACGTCGATCACCGCCGAGCCGGAGTTGCCGCCAAGCGTGGAGCTGTCGTGTGTCACCGCGCGGACGCTGTGCCCGAAGCTCTCGACGTCGCGAGTCTCGCGCAGCTGCCCGGGCTGGAGCCGCTTGACGTTGAAGACACCGGAGAAGACGCGGTTCTGGACGTCGACGTTGTTACGGGGATCCATGGCGGGGTAGCCGATCACGACCACGTCGCTCCCGTTCAGGTCGTCCGGAGGTGCGACGGAGAGCGTGAGCGTCGGGACGTCTCCCAGACCGGCGGTCTCGAGCAGCGCCATGTCCCAGTAGGGGTGGATCATCACGACGCGCTCGATGCTGAACTCCTTGCTCGCCGGGCGGTCGCGCTCGCGCAGGAAGTCGACGGCGGAGCTCTGGCCGGGCCGGAACTCGAGCCCCTCGCGTCCCAGGCCCAGGGTGAACAGCTCGGCCACGTGCCTGTTCGTCATCAGGAGGTTCTCACCCACGACGAAGCCGGTGCCGCCGTACGGGATCGAGAGGTTGCCCGGTAACTCGACACGGCCGATGGACGGGATCACCTCGCGGATCGTTCCGTGCGCGGGCTCGTTCCCCAGGTGCGTGAACGGCGCCGGAGGCGTGGCGTAGTCGCCGTCGACGATGTCCACCGCGGGCCGCTCGTTCGGCAGGATTATCGCCTCGGCTATGGAGGTGTCGTCCTGGGTGAGCGGCTCGTTCGCCGCGAGCTTGGCGACCGTCTCCTTGGCCCGCTCGACGTCCCCCTCGTCGGTCCAGTGCGCCTCGGAGACGCCCTCGAGCAGCTCCCCGCTCTGAGCCAGCTCCTGCACGCTCTTCGGCGCGATCCAGTCCAGGAATCGCTCTACTCGTGCCGGCCGCTGCTCAGTCATATGGGTCCTCCCGCGCACTGTTTTGGGGGGTGGCTCAGCAGTATCCTCCAGGGCGATGCCGTTCGTCGCCTACGTGCACACAGGCGAGCCGGAGCGACCCCCGGCCGGGCGTGCGCCCTGGGAGCCGAACTGGAGGGTCTGGCGCTGGATCATCGCGGCGGGCGTCGTCGGTTACGGGTCCGCGCACACGCGGGGCGCGCTGGCGCCGCTCCTGATGCTCGTGGTGTTCGCCCTCGTCTGCCAGGCGGCCGCCGAGGCGCTGGCGAACGGCGACGGCCTGCGCGAGCACCGTCAGTAGGGCGCGATCAGCCCTCCCCGTCCCCGTTCGGCCAGAAGTCCTCGACCTGCTCCGTGTCGGCGCTCGGGTCCTCGGACTTGGTGGAGACGATGATCAGGATGGCGTCGCCGGGGCCTGCGTTCCAGACCGAGCGGGCGACGTCGGGGGCGACGCGCACGATGGTGCCCTCGGAGACGTCGACGACCTCGTCCTCGAGCTTGAACTGAAGCGTCCCGGAGGCGACGAAGTAGACCTCCTCCTGCGTCATATGGCGATGGCCGTAGCTGCCCTTGCCGCCGGTCAGCGGCGGCATGCGGCGCCAGGTGAAGCCGACCTGCTCGGTACCGAGGTCGCTCACCGAGCTCATGCGCATCTCGCCTGGATAGTCACCCAGCACGTCCGGGATCTCCTCGAGCGCCATGATCGTGTAGCCGGCCATCTCACCTCCACTGTTCGAGCGCGTGCCGCACCCGCGGCACCCACCAGTTGAGCTCCGTGCGGGCCCATTGTCGTTCGGACGGATCGGTGTGCACAACTGCGCTGTGGCCGAAGATCCAGCCGTACTGGACGAGGCCGCTGATCAGGCCTAGTTCGAGCGCCGCTCCATCGTCGCGCTCGCCGAGCGCGCTGCGGAAGTCCTCGACCACCTCGTCGTGCGTCGCCGCGATCCGCCACACGTCGTGGACCATGTACCACGCGAGCTCGACTGCGGGGTGACCCTGGGTGGCCAGGCCGAAGTCGAGCAGCACCAGGCGCTCGCCGGGCAGCGCGATGTTCTCGTCGCGCAGGTCGCCGTGGATGAGCGTGGTGGCGTGCGCCGCCAGCGCGCTCGCGAGCGGCGTCACGTCGCCGACCAGGTCGACGACGGCCTCGCCGACGTCGTCGTCCACGGCCTCGGCGAACGCCTCCCAGGCCGCCTCGAACTGCTTCGGGAGGATGTCCACCCCGTCGCGCTCGCGCTCCGAGAGGCCCGGGACCGCGAAGGCCAGGCGGTCGGCGAGCGTCGACAGATGCGGTACGTGCTCGCCCCAGAACGCTTCCCACATCTCGGCCGCCCTGGCGAGTACGAAGCGATTCTCCTCGCGCGTGAGCGGCGTCGCTTCGTCGATCAGCTCGCCGCTAACGTCGCGCATGACGACCCACCACGCGTCGCCGTCCGGCTCCGCTGCGACGACGGCCGGGTCGACGCCCGCCGGCATCCGGGCGAAGACGCCGTCCGCGAACAGCAGCGCCTCGCGCCCGGGGTCGCGCGTTGCCCGCCCGAGCCAGTCCGAGCCGGGAACGATGCGCTTCGCGATCAGCGCTCGCCCGTCCGCGAGCACGAGCCGGTCGATGCGGTTGCCGGACCAGCCGCTCGATGCGAGCGTGGTGCGCTCGGCCACGCCGCCCAGCGAGGCGAACAGCTCCTCGGCTGCCTCCGGGACCGGATCCGCCGGGGGAGCGGTCCGCGGCCGCGCCGTGTAGAGCCACTGGCGCTCGATCAGCCCGTCCGCGCCCGTGTGGAGGTAATGGCGCTGGCGGACCGCGGAGCCGTCCTCACCAACGCGCTCGAGCCAGAGCGCCGTGCCGCCGTCGTGGACCGCCTCGTCCCACTCGATCAGGCGACCGCGGCCGGGGAAGCAGCGCGCAAGGACCGCCGTGATCTCCTCCGGGCCGCGAACGCGCTTGCGGGCGCCGGGCAGCGCGGCGTCGAGGAGGGCCTCGGGCGCGTACGTCTGAGCGAGGCTGACGAAGTCACCGGACTCGATGCTCGCGCGGAGCGCGCTGCCACTCATCGGCCCAGCCTAAGCGGCGGGCCGAAGGAACGGCGGCATTTGAGGCAAAGGCCCCGGCCTTCCAGTCGACAATCCTGCCTAGGGTCCCTATATGAGACCCAGGACAGGATCGTTGCCCGCGAGCAGCCCTTCAATGCTGTCGTTCGCCCGCTACGACCAGCTATCCCACGCCTGCAGCGACGGCAGCGGGTCGAATGGCTTCCCGCCGTCGTACCAGCCGGGTCCGCTCCACATCTCGAAGTGGAGGTGGCAGCCCACGGCGTTGCCGCTGTCGCCCACGGCGCCGATCGTCTGGCCGGTGTAGACGTGGTCGCCCGGGCTGAAGGGAGAGGGCTGGTCGAGGTGCATGTAGACGTAGTCCACGTCGGTGCCGTCGCCGTCGATCACGATGTAGTGGCCCGCCGCCGCGTGATACTGCTTGAACTGCACGCGGCCGCCGCGGGCGGCGACCATGCGCGTGCCGCACTTCGCGAAGGTGTCCTGACCCTGATGGATGTGGCCCGCGCGGCCGGCTCCGAACCTCGCTCCCGCGTTGCCGAAGTCGTGCGGCCCGCGGATCGGGAAGATGTGGTCGTAGAGGTCGAAGGAGTCGCGCTGCACGTCGCCGGTCTGCGAGCTGCGCGCCTCGGCGCCGTCTGCCGAGGCCGCCGTGAGCCTGAACGAGTAGCGGCCGGGCCTCGCCATGGACCGCCCGATGCGTCCGCTCCAGGAGACGCTCTGAACCTGGTCCGGCGCCTCCTCCTGGGGAGTCCACGTCTTCACGACGCTCCCGTCGACGGCGCTCACCAGCTCCACCTTCAGCGCCGCGGCGGAGGCGCCGGAGAGCCGGAAGGAGAACTTCACGCCCGGACGGGCGTCCACGAACGCCTTCGTGCGGCTGGTCCCGGTCTCGAGCTGTGGCGCGCCGCTCATGCGCGGGCCGGGCACCGGCGAGAGCTCCGGGTTCGGCTCCGGCGGCAGCGGCGGCAGGATGAGCACGGCTCTCGAGGGCGCCGAGTGCGCTCCGGAAGCCGTGGTGAGCTTCACCGGCCCCGTTACGGCGCCGAGCGGCACCCGGGCCTGTACACGCGTGTTGCTGCCCGCGCGGACCCTGACCGTCACGTCGTCGCCGCTGCCGTAGCTGCCCATAAACGTGAGCGCGTTCACGCCCGCGAGCTCCGAGCCGGCGACCTTCAGGACCGAGCCGCCGCGGGCGCGGTGCCTAGAGGCGCACTTCCGCAGGCAGGTGACCTTCGAGACCTTCGGGGTCGGGACGTAGACGCTGCCCCCGCCCGAGCCCCCCGAGGTCTGCGCCGACGCCGCTGCGGGAGCCGCGACCGCCGCGCACAGGACCAGTGCGCAGGCGCCACGCTTCGCGTGCGGACGGCTGTCTCGCAAACTCCTCCGGCCTCTCTTCGTTTTGGGGCCTACGGGGTTAGCTGACGGGCTCGCGCCGGAAGAGCGGCGCTACCACCGGGGTGGTCCGGTGGATTCGCCCCTCGCAGGAACGTCCTTCGACGCCCCGCGAACGGTTCCCCCGTTCACCGGGCCTACGGCGTAGTGGCCCGGCGATTCGGCAGGCAATGAATTCGCGGCAGTATATCCCCGCTTCAGACGACTTTCGAAACCGGGCTGCCGCTACACTTGTGCGCCTGCCGCCCCCGGGGCGGCTCCTTTGTGATGAAGACTTATGTGGCAACACCGGCTACCCGCGAGCGCAACTGGTTCGTGGTCGACGCGACCGGCAAGACGCTGGGCAGGCTGGCCACCCAGATCGCCGACGCGCTCCGCGGAAAGCGCAAGCCGCAGTACACGCCGCACATCGACGTGGGGGACTTCGTGGTCGTCGTGAACGCCGAGAAGATCTCGGTCACCGGCAACAAGCGCGAGCAGAAGCGCTACTACCGCCACTCCGGGTATCCCGGCGGGCTCCGCAGCCGCACGCTGGACGACATGCTCGAGCGCAGACCCGAGGAGGTCGTGCGCCTCGCCGTGAAGGGCATGCTCCCGCGCACCCGGCTCGGGCGCGCCCAGCTGCGCAAGCTGAGGGTCTACGCCGGGCCGGACCACCCGCACGCCGCCCAGAAGCCAGAGCCGATGGAGGTTGACGCCTGATGACGGAAGAGCCCAAGCAGCCCGAGGGCGAGACGCCCGAGGAGGAGCTGCCCGAGGGCGCTCCGGGCGAGCCGGGCGAGGGCACGCCGTCGGAGGGCGCTCAAGAGCCAGGCGAGGAGAGCCCCGGGCTGGATGCCGACGCTCCCGGCCCGGAGATCGAGGGCCTCGAGGAGCTGGGCCAGGCCGCCGGTGCCGGCGACGAGCCGTCGGCCGCGGAGGGCGAGGACACGCCGTCCGGCGAGGACGAGGCGCGGCCCGCGGACGCGGAGGAGCCCGCCGCCGCCGAGGGCGAGTCCGCGGCGGAGCGCGAGCAGCCCGCCGCCGCCGAGGGTGAGCCCGCCGCGGAGCGTGAGCAGCTCGCCGCCGCTGAGGGTGAGCCCGCCGCCG
>JBKPSR010000145.1:0-11183 GCA_046735115.1 Actinomycetota bacterium | reverse complement strand
CGACCAGCGTGGTGGACACCCGCGATGCGGGCGATGCCGTCCGCCGCCGCCGCGAGTGCGCCGGCTGCGGCAACCGCTTCACCACCTACGAACGCGCCGAGACGAACGTGACCGTCTTGAAGCGCGACGGCCGCCGCGAGCGATTCGACACCCTGAAGCTCCTGGGAGGGCTCGAGCGGGCCGCCAACAAGCGGCCCGTGAGTCCGGAGCAACTGGAGGAGCTGTCGGAGTCGATCGCGGCGGCGGTGAGGCGGGCCGGCCCCGAGGTCGAGGCGAGCCAGATCGGCGATCTCGCCGAGCGCGGGCTCGCCGCTCTCGACCCCGTCTCCGGGATCCTGTTCGCGTCCGTCTACCGCAATCTCGCCGACCTCGACGAGATGTCGGAGACGGTCCAGCGCTACAGGGAGGACACCCTCCCCGGCGCCGATCAGCTGCCGCTCGAGCGCGAGTCCGATCCGTCCGGCCCGGAGAGCAGTATCGGTCTTTCCCCCTTGGGGACGTCCCGACGAGTAGCTCACACGAGGAGAGGTCATGCCAGACAGCCGTAACGCCACCGTCCCTTCCATCACCGCGGCGGGTGATGGGGTCAGCGTCGGGAGGCGTTTCACGGAGCCGGGACTGAGCCCCTTCGACGCCGTCGAGTGGGAGATCCGCGACGCCGTGATCGGCGATCCGGAGAAGCCGGCGTTCGAGCAGCGCGGCGTGGAGTTCCCGAAGACGTGGTCGCAGAACGCGACCAACATCGTGGCCCAGAAGTACTTCCGCGGCCGCCTCGACTCGCCCGAGCGCGAGCGCTCCGTCAAGCAGATGATCGGCCGCGTTGCAGGCACGATCGCCGGCTGGGGGCGCGACGGCGGCTACTTCGCGTCCGACGAGGACGCCCAGGCCTTCGAGGACGAGCTCACCCACATCCTGCTCCACCAGATGGCGGCCTTCAACTCGCCGGTCTGGTTCAACGTGGGCTTCGAGGAGAACCCGCAGTGCAGCGCCTGCTTCATCCTCTCCGTCGAGGACACGATCGAGTCGATCCTCGACTGGAACACCAAGGAGGGGATGATCTTCCGCGGCGGCTCCGGGTCGGGCATCAACCTGTCGAGGATCCGTGGCTCGAAGGAGCACCTGTCGAAGGGCGGGTACGCGAGCGGGCCGGTGTCGTTCATGCGCGGCGCCGACGCCTGGGCAGGCACGATCAAGTCGGGCGGCAAGACGCGGCGCGCGGCGAAGATGGTCGTGCTGGACGTCGATCACCCTGACGTCCTCGACTTCATCTGGTGCAAGGCGCGCGAGGAGGAGAAGGCGATGGCCCTGCGCGACGCGGGCTTCGACATGCGCCTCGACTCAGACGCGTTCGCGTCGATCCAGTACCAGAACGCGAACAACTCCGTGCGCGTGACCGACGAGTTCATGGAGCGTGCCGAGCGCGGCGAGGAGTGGGAGCTGAAGGCGCGCGTGGACGACGGCGCCAACGACATCGTCGACGCCAAGGACGTGCTGAGCCAGCTCGCCGACGCCGCCTGGCGCTGCGCCGACCCGGGCGTCCAGTACGACACGACGATCAACGAGTGGCACACCTGCCCGGTGTCCGGGCGGATCAACGCGTCGAACCCGTGCTCCGAGTACATGCACGTGGACGACTCGGCCTGCAACCTCGCCTCGCTGAACCTCATGAAGTTCCGCCGCGCCGACGGCATGTTCGACGTCGAGGCGTTCGAGCACGCGGTCGACATCGTGATCCTCGCCCAGGAGATCGTGGTCGGGCCGTCGAGCTACCCGACCGAGCAGATCGGCGTCAACGCGCGCGCGTTTCGCCAGCTCGGCATGGGCTACGCGAACCTGGGCGCGCTGCTGATGGCGAACGGGGTGGCGTACGACTCCGACGAGGGCCGCGCGCTCTGCGGTGCGATCACCGCGCTCATGACCGGTCGCGCCTACCGGACCTCGGCCGAGGTGGCCGGCGCGCTCGGGCCGTACGAGCGCTACGAGGAGAACCGCGACCCGCACAACCACGTGATGCGCAAGCACCGGGCGGCGGCCTACTCGCTCGACGAGTCGCTGTGCGCGGACCGCGATCTGCTGCACGCGGCGCAGCGGGCGTGGGACGAGGCCGTCGAGGTCGGCGAGCGGAACGGCTACCGGAACGCGCAGGCGACCGTGCTCGCCCCCACCGGGACGATCTCGTTCCTGATGGACTGCGACACGACCGGCATCGAGCCCGACTTCTCGCTCGTCAAGTTCAAGGAGCTGGTGGGCGGCGGGCAGATGACGATCGTCAACCAGACGGTGGGGCTCGCGCTCGACACGCTCGGCTACCCGGCCGACGAGATCGACCGGATCAAGGCGCACCTGATGGACCGCGGCACGATCGTGGGAGCGCCGGGCCTGAGGGACGAGCACCTGCCGGTGTTCGACGTGGCGGTCGGCGAGCGCGCAATCTCGCCGATGGGGCACGTGAAGATGATGGCCGCGGCGCAGCCGTTCATCTCGGGCGCGATCTCGAAGACCGTGAACCTGCCCGAGTCGGTCACGGTCGAGGACATCGCCGACATCTACACGCAGGGCTGGAAGCTGGGCCTGAAGGCGCTGGCGATCTACCGCGACGGCTCGAAGACGGCGCAGGCGCTGAAGACCGACGGCGGCACGAAGACGGCGGACGAGGCGGCTGAGGCCGCGGCGGTCGAGCCGGCCCGCCCGGTGCGGCGCCGGATGCCCAGCGAGCGCCAGTCGCTCACGCACAAGTTCTCGATCGGCGGCCACGAGGGCTACATCACGGCCGGCGAGTACGAGGACGGCACGCTCGGCGAGATCTTCCTGACCGACATCGGGAAGGAGGGCTCGACGATCAAGGGAATGATGAACGCGTTCGCCACGGCGATCTCGCTCGGCCTCCAGTACGGAGTGCCCCTCGAGACATTCGTGAGGAAGTTCGCGTACGTGCGCTTCGAGCCGGAGGGGATCACCCGCAACCCGGAGATCCCGTTCGCGAAGTCGATGCCCGACTACATCATGCGCTGGGTCGCCTCCCGCTACGGCGACGCCGACCTGCACGAGGAGCTCGGAATCCTGACGCCCGAGATCCGCGCGCGGAAGGCGGCCGAGGCAGCGGCGATGCGAGGCGACACGGCAGGCCCCGCGGACGCCGAGGCGGCGGAGCCGGCGAACGGCACGAACGGCGGCAACGGCCACGCGAACGGCGGCACTGGCCACTCGGAGCAGAGCGCCGAGGCCTCGACGTCGAGCGCCGAAAGCCGCGCAGCGCAGCCGCCGACCTCAGCGCTGACCGACGAGCCCCCGGCCGTGCCCGCGAAGCTGCGGGGCCTGGAGCTCGGCCCGGCCTGTGCGATGTGCGGAGGCATGATGCAGCGAACCGGCTCGTGCTACACGTGCTCGAGCTGCGGGAACAACACCGGCTGCGGCTGATCGACGAGCTGCCAACCCGGATACCTACGCGAAAGGGCGGCCTCGGCCGCCCTTTCCGTTACATGGCCAAGTCGACAATCCTGGATAGGTGCCCTATTTGGGACGCAAAGCAGGATCGTTGACGCGCTGCTCAGTCGAGATCTCGCGCAGCCGGGAGGGCTCAGGGCGCCACTGGCAGCTCGTCCGCCGCGTAGCGGGGGTGGCTGAAGACCGCTTCCACGATCGGGCGGAAAAACTCGAGCGGCAGCCAGTCGTAGTCGGGGTCGAAGCAGTTCTGGTCGAAGTGCTCGCAGAACTCGACGCAGTCGTCGTAGAACGGGTGGTCGAGGTACTTGTCGCGAGCCCTCCGGTCCTCGCCCATCAGGTGGGCGTAGTAGTAGGCCTGGAACAGGGCGTGCTTCTGGATGATCCAACACACGCCCTCGCTCACGAAGGGCCTGACCACCGCGCCCACCATCTCGCCGTGCGAATGGGGCGCGAGCGCATCGCCGATGTCATGGATCAGCGCCGCCGCGACGTACTCGTCGTCCTTCCCCGCTCGGTACGCGCGCGTGGCCGACTGCAAGGAGTGCTCCAGGCGGCTCACTTTGAGCGGGCCCTGGAACTGCTCGAGCGCGGCCACCGCATCCATCAGCCGGCTCGGCAGCTTGCGCTCATCCTCTGCGTGGTCGGCGTTGACCAGACGAAGGTCAGCCTCGGTCATGTCGGCCATGCGGGTGTACGAAACAGTCGCCATTCGCCCGTTCCTTTCGCTCGCGAGCGACTGCGAGGCTACGCGACAGAACGAGCCCGCAGCACGAAGATGCTCTGCGCGCTGTGCCGCCCTGCGCGATGTGCGGAGGCATGATGCAGCGAACCGGCTCGTGCTACACGTGCTCGAGCTGCGGGAACAACACCGGCTGCTGCTGATCGTGCGATAGAACACGGGGCGTGATGGTGAGCCGGGCGGTGCCCAACATCAAGTCCGATCGGCCCGCGGAGACGCGCGACTTCTTCGTCGACCTGCTTGGCTTTGAGGTGGCGATGGACCTCGGCTGGGTGGTGACCGTCGCTTCACCGACCAACCCCTCCGTCCAAGTGACGGTCATCGGCAATGACGACCCGGCCGCCCCGGGCATCTCGGTAGGGGTGGCCGACGTGGATGCCGTCCACGCCAGGGCCGTCGAACAGGGCTTGGAGATTGCCTATTCGCTCCGCGACGAGGAGTGGGGCGTCCGGCGCTTCATGCTTCGAGAGCCGAGCGGCACGCTCGTCAACGTCGTCTCCCACCGCTCGGACTGAGCGCCTTGCGCTGATCCTCAAATGCGGAGGCCCGCCGTGGGGGCGGGCCTCCGGTCTGCCCTGCGTTTAGGCCACCAGCTGTGCGGAAGCGCGTGCTCCCGCGGAGTGGAGGGCCCTTAGTATCGCGCCCGCTTCAGTGATGTCAAGTGCGTGGCGTTTGTCAGCACGAGAGCTTCGCGACCGGGCCGACGCGGGTCTCGAGCAGATCACAGAACGGGTCCACGATGCAGGGGTCGAACCGGGTGCCCGAGGCACTCCGGAGCTGCTCGATCGCCGTGGTGATGGAGGTCGAGTCGTCGCCGGCGCGGCGATCGGTCATCGCGTCGAATGCGTCGCAGACCGCGACGATCCGGGAGGGCAGCGGGATCGTGGAGCCCTTCAGGCCGTCCGGATAGCCGGTGCCGTCCCAGCGCTCGTGGACGGCGCGGACCAGCGGGCCGAGGCCCATCAGCGAGGGCTTGCGCTCGAGGATGCGCTGGCCCGTCACCGAGTGCGCTTCCTTCAGGGCGTGCTCGGCGGGCGTCAGCGCGCTCGACTTCTCGAACACCCAGGGCGGAATCGCCAGCTTGCCGACGTCGTGGACACGAGCCGTGCGAACGACGAGGTCGACCAGCTGGCTCGACAGACCGAGCTCAAGGGCGAGCAGGCGCGCGAGGCGCCCCGTTCTCTCCATATGGGCGGCGACCCCCGGCGCCGCTTCCTCAACGAGCTCGAGTAAAGCCGCGATGGTGACTTCGACGCCGTCGGGTCGCCACCCGGCGCCGTCCATGGCGTTCCATCGCGGAGCCTTGTGAATCATGCGAGTCCTTTCGATCGAGGCGGCCGGCCGGGCCAGAGGCCGGGATCGTTATGTGAACACCCCTAGAGAGGAGCTCGCGAAACGTTTCTTACGCCGTGCGGAGAATCAGTGGCCCTTGGCGGGCTTGCCGAGCTTGCCCGGCGGTGTGGACTTGCCCACCAGGCCGGGCGGCTCTCCACCCTGGCCGGGGGGCGTACCGCCGTGGCCGGGCGGGCAGCCGCCGGGGCCATTGCCCTGGCCCGGGAACGTGCACGTACCGGCCACTGGCGGCGCCGGACTTGAAGGTGTCGTCTGCCGGGGAGGCGGCGTCGTCTTGGGGCCCGTCGGTGGCGCCCGGTTCGGCGGTGCATTCGGCGCCGGCTTGTTGGTCGGCGGGGCGTTGCGTGGCGGCGGGCCTGCCGTCGGGGGCGGAGCTGCCTTAGGTGTCGGCTTGACCGACGCCGGCACCAGCCGCGGATTCGGCGGCGTGGGCTCGACCACGCGCTTCACGAGCGCCGGCTTCGCCTTGGCCGCGTGCTTCGCCGCGGGCGTCATCGCCTGGCCCACGGCCGGCAGCGGCCCCGGGGCAGCCTCGCGCGTGACCGAGTCGTCGTTGTTGAGCAGCCCGGCGATCGCGAGGCCGGTGGCCGCCACGATGGCCACGGAGGCCGTGCCTATGACTGCACCGTGGGTGCTGCCCGCAGCCTTCCCCGCGACCCCGCTCCAGTCCGCGCCCACCGCATGTCCGGCCTGCGTCAGGACCTCCGGCCGCAGCGCGGCGACCACGGCCACCGGGGCCCAGGCGCGGTAAGAGGCGCCGGCCTCGACCAGCATTCCGCGCGCGGCGCGGCACCTATCGCACTCGTCGAGGTGATCGTCGAGCCAGCGCTGGTCCTCGTCGCTCACTGGCTCCCCGTCCTGGAGCCGGTTGAGGAGCACCTGCGCGGTCTCGCAGTCCTCGGAGGCCGCGACCACCGAGGCCACCGCCCCCGCCGTGAGCGCCTCCTTCAGCTTGGAGCGCGCGCGCCAGATGAGCTGCGCGGCGGCGTTCTCCGAGATCCCCATTATCTGCCCGATCTCGCCGTACGAGCGGCCGGCCACCTCGCGCAGGGCGAGCACCTCGCGGTGGCGGGGCGCGAGCTTCGCGTTCGCCTCGCGCACGGCCTCCTGCGAGTCTTGGAGCAGGACGGCGCGTTCCGGCTCGGTGTGCACGTCCGGCTCGCGCACAGCGGGCTCCGGAACCTCCTCGGAGGGATGGGTGCGGCTGCGCCGCCGCATCAGCGCGTAGCTCTCATTCCGCGCCGCGGCGAACAGGTAGGAGGCGAAGTCGAGGACGGGGCGATCGTCGTGCTGGAGACGCGCGAGGACGTTCACGAACGCGTCCTGGGTGGCGTCCGCCGCGTCGTCGGGCGAGCCCGTCAGGCGGAGGCAGTAGTTGTAGACCTGCTCGGAGTAGCGGTCGTAGAGGGCGGCATACGACTCCCCGCCGCCGGCTGCGGCTTGTTGCACCAACACACCGTCTGGGGCGGCTGTCGGGCGGTGGGCGACCGCGAGCGTTCTCAAGAGACCTCACGCCGACGCTACGCCCCCTTTGCCAATCGGTCAAATCTCGATTTGAAGAGGCCGCCGAAGACGGCGACGACGCCGGGATCGAATTGCGTCCCTGAGCAGTGCTCGAGCTCCTGCAAAGCCGAGTCGATCGACATCGACGCGCTGTAGACGCGCGGCTTTGTCATCGCATCGAAGGCATCGCAGACGGCCACTATCCGCGCCGGCAATGGGATCTCCGGCCCGCTCAGGCCGTCCGGATAGCCGCCGCCGTCCCACCGCTCGTGGGTCGCGCGGACGTGGGAGGCCACCGGCAGCAGCTCGGGGCTCAGCTCGAGCATCCGCTGTCCGATCACGGAGTGCTCCTGCATCACGCCGAGCTCGTACTCCGTGAGCGGGCTGGGCTTCTCGAGGATCCACGGCGGGATTCCGAGCTTGCCGACGTCGTGCAGCCGGGCGGTGAGCACGATCTGGTGGGCGAGCGGGTCGCACAGGTCGAGGTCGTCGATGAGCGCCCTGGCGAGCCGGGCGGTGCGGTCCATGTGGGCGGCGACGTCCGGGGCGCCGTCGGAGGCGAATCCCACAAAGCGGGATGCGGCGGCGTCCTGGGCAGCGGCCGGCCAGGGCGCCGCCTCGACGCGGCAACCGCGGGAGGGATCGGGGGTGGTCACGCGAGTCCTTTCGATCGGGACGGCCAGTTGGGAGGGCAACCGGGTGAGGTGCTGCACACCCCGAAAGAGAGGACTGTCCGGGTTTTCTTACGCGCCCTCGGACTCGTCCACGCCGGCGGCTAGCCGCCGACCTCCGCCTCGCTCTGGGCGGCGGCGTGCTCCACCGCCCACGTGAGCGCGTAGTCCGCGACCTCCTCCCAACCGGGTGCCCCCGGGAAGTGCGGCCGGCCCGGGAAACCGTGGATGAGGACGACGGTGTCGGGCGGAGTGCTCACGGACACAACGGTGACGGCGGGATGCGCGGCTGGCCCTGCACCTCCGGGAGCAGCAGGCCGACGCGGTCGACGAAGCACCACGACCAGTCCTCGCCCGGCTGGATCGAGCGCATCAGCGGGTGTCCGGTCTCCTCCGCGTGCTTGGTCGCGTGCCGGTTCGGCGACGAGTCGCAGCACCCGACGTTCCCGCACGTGAGGCAGATGCGCAGGTGGCACCACGCGTCGCCCGACTCGAGGCAGGCCGCGCAGCCCGGGACCTCCGCGGGAAGCTCGGTGATCTTGACGGCGTCGACGTGTGTGCAGGCGTCCATAGGTGCTTTCGCAATGTAACGCGGCGACGCCAGCGCGTACGGTTCGTACATGAGCAACTTCGTCTCGCGCGGCTTCCAGCGCCGCCGCCAAACGCCGGACGAGCTTGCGGACCGGCTCCCGCCAGGGCAGTACTACGAGCGCGGCTTCCCGGTGCTCACCGCGGGTCCGACGCCGCGGGTCGACACCGAGGCATGGACCTTCCGGATCGACGGCATGGTCGGCGCCCAGCAGGAGTGGAACTGGGACGACTTTCACGCGCTTCCGTGGGAGACCGTTCCGTGCGACATTCACTGTGTGACCAAGTGGTCGAAGCTCGGCACGAGCTTCGGCGGGGTCTCGGTGGACACTCTGGTCGAGAACGTCGACCCCAAGGGCGCCTACACGATGGCGTACTCGTATGGCGGCTACACGACGAATGTGCCGCTCGCCGACCTCACGGGCGGCAAGGCCTGGGTCGTGACCGAGCACGAGGGCGAGCCGCTGCCGCGCGAGCACGGCGGGCCGGCACGGCTCCTCGTCCCGCACCTGTACTTCTGGAAGAGTGCGAAATGGGTGGCCGGCCTGCGCGTCATGGACCACGACGAGCCCGGCTTCTGGGAGGAGAACGGCTACCACATCCGCGGCGATCCCTGGAAGGAAGAGCGCTATTGGAACGACTGACGCCGGTTGAGATCCGCGCGCCGGGCGACTGGCAGGTCGCGACGGTGACGGACATCAAGGTCGAGACGCCGCGGGTCAAGTCGTTCCGCTTCGCGATGCCGATGTGGATGGAGCACCTGCCGGGCCAGCACTACGACGTACGGCTGACGGCGCCGGACGGCTACCGGGCGCAGCGCTCGTACTCGATCGCCTCCTCGCCGCTCGACGTGGGCGAGGTCGAGCTGACCATCGACCGGCTGGACGACGGCGAGGTCTCGCCGTACTTCCACGAGGTCATCGAGGAGGGCGACGAGGTCGAGCTGCGCGGCCCGTTCACGTCCTACTTCGTGTGGCGCGGCGAGTCGCCGGTCCTGCTGGTGGGCGGAGGGTCGGGCGTGGTGCCTCTTATGTGCATGCTGCGCCACAAGCGCCGCGCGATGCCGGACGTGGACATGCGCCTGGTGTACTCGGTCCGCTACGCCGACGACGTGATCTACGAGGAGGAGATCGGCGGCGACACGGTGCTCACCTACACGCGCGAGGCGCCCGAGGGCTGGTCGGGACACACCGGCCACATCGACGCCGAGCTCCTGCGCGAGCCCGCGGCGGGCGCGCGGGTCGCCTTCCTGTGCGGCTCGAACGGGTTCGTGGAGACGGCCAGCGGGCTGCTGCTCGATCTGGGCATGGAGCCCGGCGCGATCCGCACCGAGCGCTTCGGCCCGACGAGCTGAGCGGCGCGGACTAACCTCGTCGGCGATGGAGGACAGGTACGAGGTCGCGCGCGGGGTGATGCGACAGGTCGCGAGCGGCACCGACTGGGAGGCGGTGCTCGATCCGGATACACCGGAGGAGCTCCGGGAGCTCGCGAGGGGGATCTTCCGCGCCTACCGGGAGGGCGACCTCGAGTGGGTGCTCGGGCACACCGACCCGGACATCGAGATAGTCCAGGTCCCGGAGATCCCGGACTCGAGCACCTACCGGGGCCACGAGGGCTTCGTCGACGCGCTGCTCGACTGGCCGCTCCAATGGGAGAACTTCCACATCGAGCCGCAGCGCGTCTTCGCTCCGAACCCCGACAACCTGATCGTGGTGGCCATCCACGGCGGTCGCCCCCATTCGACGGACATCGAGGTCGAGGCGGAGATCGTGTTCGTGTTCCGCTGGCGCGACGGGCGGACGACGCGCTGGGACATGTACCTGACGCTCGACGAGGCGCTAAGCCGCGCTGCCGAGAGCGGCGCTTACGCCGACGATGATCACGCCGCCGAGCGTGACGGTGGCGAAGGAGCGCAGGAAGCCCGTCCGGAAGAAGCGCGCTCGGATCACCGCTAGCACAACGAGCTCGATGCTGACGGTGATGATCCCGGCCACGATCGCGGAGTGGTAGTGGTTCAGCAGGAACGGCAGCGTGTGGAAGACGCCGCCGACGAGCGTGCCGCCGCCGGTGATCAGCCCCCGGCCCCAGGGCGAGCCGCGCCCTGTGAACTCGCCCGTGTCGGAAAGGGCCTCCGAGAAGCCCATGCTCACCGCGGCGCCGATCGCGGTCGCGAGGCCGGCGAAGAAGGCGATGTGAGGGTCCTTCGTGCCGAGCGCGACGGCGAAGATCGGCGCGAGCGTGGACAGCGAGCCGTCGATCAACCCGATCAGCGCGGGCTGGACCCGTGAGAGCAGGAACGCATGCTCCTCGTCGGTGAACCGGGAGTCGGCTGCGGTGCTGGCCTCCACCGCCCTACAGCTTCCCAGGTTCGGTAGTCGTCAACGAAACGGGTTAGGATCGCGCGATTGGCCGAGGAAATCGCACTCGGAGGAACCGCCGCAACGGCGAAGGCGCGGAACCCGTGGGGGGTTGTGGGGCTGAGCCTCATCACCCTCGGGATCTACTACTTCTGCTGGTGGTACTTCATCAACCGCGAGATGCGGGACCTCGGCCGCGCGCGTGGCGTCGACCTCGGTCAGAACCCGGTGAACTCCCTCCTCGCCGCGTCCCTGGGCTGGATCATCATCGTTCCGGCGGTCGTGACTTTGTGGACCACGTCCGACCGGATCCAGCGCACGCAGGAGACCGTCGGGATCGAGCGCGGCGCGAACGGGCCGGTCATCTTCATCCTGCTGCTCCTGATCGGCCCAGTTGGGCTCTGGTACGCCCAGAACGAGCTGAACAAGGCGTGGCACGCGCAGTCGAGCGGCCCGCCGCCGGGCCTGCCCTGTCTCTTATACACATCTGACGCTGCCGACGATGAGTACAACGTGTAGTTGTCGGGG
>JBKPSR010000144.1:0-19217 GCA_046735115.1 Actinomycetota bacterium | reverse complement strand
GTCAGGTTCGACGAGCTCGAGGTCGCGCTCCGGCGGCGCGAAGGCGAGCTCCGGTGGCGCGAAGTCAGGTTCGACGAGCTCGAGGTCGCGCTCCGGCGGCTCGAAGGCGAGCTCCGGCGGCGCAAAGCCACGCTCGACCAGCTCGAGGTCGCGCTCCACCAGCGCGAAGTCTCGCTCTACCGGCTCCAGCAAATCCAAGCCCGGCTCCAGCAGAGCGAAGTCACGTTCCACGAAGGCCGGCACGAAGAAGGCAAAGGCCGGCAGCCGCTAGCCGGCACGGAGGAACCCGATGGCCAGAGGCGACGACAAGAAGTACGCCGATCACCCCAAGGAGAAGGAGGCGGACCGCTACCGGAAGGCGGCGGAGGACGCTCTCCAGCAGCTCGACTGGGTGATCGGCTACCTCCACGGAATTCGGAAGCTCGACATCTCTCGAGCCCTTGCAAAGAACCGCTCCCACATCCGCACGCAGCTGATGCAGCGTGAGGAGGAGCCCCTGCCCACCCAAGAAACAGGCGAGACCTGAACGCACCAGCGGGAGGAAGAACCTAGATGACGGTTGCAAGACCAACAGGCGGATATCTCGAGCGCCCGCGTCCCAGTGGCCTAGCCGACGTCGTCGACGTCATCCTCGACAAGGGCCTCGTCATAGACGCGTACGTGCGGGTGTCGCTGATAGGCATCGAGATCCTCACGATCGACGCGCGAATCGTGATCGCGAGCGTGGACACCTATCTCCGCTTCGCCGAAGCCGTGAACCGGCTCGACCTGCTCCAAGAGGACCAGTCGCAGGGGCTGCCCGAGCTGATGGAGTCGATGACCTCCGGCGGGGCGGAGTCGAAGACCAAGGGTGCGATCTCGGGCATCAAGGATGCGCTGACCGGCGACGACGAGGACGAGGACGACAAGGAGAAGAGCAGCTCGCGGCGCCGGTCTTCGTCTGGCTCCTCGTCATCGAGATCGTCCTCGCGCTCCCGGAGCCGGAAGAGCAGCTAGTGCCGCAGGGCGGCGACGCGAACGTCTACGTGTACGGCGTGCTGTCGGGCGCCGACCTGGCGGGCGTCACTGTCGGCGGCGTCGAGGGCGCAGAGGTGCGAACGGTGGAGCACGCCGGTCTCGCCGCGCTCGTGAGCACACTGCGCGCCGACGCGCTCGCCGCCGCGAGCGAGCTGCGGGCACACTGGCGCGTGCTCGAGGAGGCGTCGAAGGACGCGACGGTGCTGCCGGTGCGTTTCGGAACCGTCCTGGAGAGTGACGCCGCCGTGCGCGAGCGGCTGCTCGAGCCGAACTCCGAACATCTGATAGAGCTGCTCGGCCAGCTGGCCGGCCGCGTGCAGCTGAACGTCAAGGGCGACTACCACGAGGAGCGCCTGCTGCGCGTCGTCGTGAAGACATCACCCCAGGTCGGCGCTCTGCGCGAGCGCATCAGGACGCTGTCCGACGCCGCGGGCTACTACGACCGGATCCGGCTGGGGGAGCTCGTCGCGGCAGAGGTCGCCGGCCGCCGGCAGCAGGACGAGGCGCTTGCGCTCGCGCAGCTCGAGCCGGTCGCGGTGGCGTCGCACACAGAGCCGGTGTCGTCGCAGACCGGGGCGTTCAACCTGGCCTTCCTCGTCGAGAGCGAGAGGGTCGATGAGTTCAGCGAGGCGGTCGCAGGCCTGCGCGCCGAGCTCGGCGAGCGGGTCGAGCTGCGATACGTAGGCCCCCTGCCGCCGTACAGCTTCGCCGAGGCCGACCTCAGCGCGGGGAGCGCAACATGGGCTTGATCAGCGGTCTCCTGACGCTGCCGCTGGCGCCGATGCGCGGCACGATCTGGCTGGCGGAACGGATCCAGGAGCAGGCGGAGGAGGAGCTCTACGACGAGTCCGCGATCAGGGCCGGCCTGCTCGAGCTCGAGGAGGCGCGCCAGACGGGCACAGTCGATGAGGAGGAGCTAGCCGCGGCCGAGGATGCCCTGATCGAGCGTCTGATGTTCATCCGCAGGGTCGCCGAGGAGGAGAGTCATGGCGGAATCGAATAACGGCCGTCTCTCGGCGGGGGAGCTCGCCGAGGCGGCAATGACAACGGTCCACGAGTTGACCGGCTACGAGCCGGAGGGGGTGACCGGGCTGGAGTGGGACGGCGAGTTCTGGGACGTCATCGTGGACGTGCTCGAGCTTCCGCGAGTGCCGAACACGACGGACGTGCTCGCGTCGTATGTCGTACAGCTCGACGAGCGCGGAACGCTCCGAGGCCTGAAGCGCGCGCACCGGTTCGTGCGCGGGCAGGCGGGCGAGGGCTAGACGATGGAGGAGCGCAGCCTGTCACTCCGCCCGTCCGGCACCCTGCCGGGTCACCCTGCCTCGCAGAACAATCTCGCGGACATCCTCGAGCGCGTGCTCGACAAGGGCATCGTCATCGCCGGGGATATCCAGATCAACCTGCTCGAGGTCGAGCTCCTGACCATCAAGCTGCGCCTCCTGATCGCATCCGTCGACCGCGCGCGCGAGATGGGCATCAACTGGTGGGAGAGCGATCCCACACTCCAGAGCCTAGGGCCGGGGGAGGAGTCCGACCAAGGCCAGCTCGAGCAGCAGAACCGCGAGCTGCGCGAGCGGCTGGAGCGGCTGGAGCGCCAGCTCGGTGTGGGCAACGGCGATTCGGCCGAGTCCTCGCGAGAGGGATCTCGCAGGTCCGGTGGCTGACGAGCTCTCATCCTGGGCCCGGCAACGGGCTCCGGAGCTCCTCGCGCGCGCCGAGGCAGAGGCCGTGGCCGCGCTCCGCGACGCGCTGGTCGAAGCAGCACTCGGTCGCCGCGAGCCGAGCGCCTCGGCCGCCCCGCCGCGGCCGCCCCAAGCGGTCGCTCCTCGTGGCGCACCGCAGACCGCTGCTCGCGGCGACGGCGCCGCGGGCAACGGCCTCTGGGCGTACTGCGTGCTGCCCGCGGACGAGTCGCTTCCGAGGGGCGTCGACGCGGTCGACGCAGCCGGCGGGCTCGAGCGGGTCGAGGAGGGTGGCCTCGCCGCCGTCGTCAGCCGCGTGCCGCTATCGGAGTTCGGCGCCGCCCCGCTGAGGGAGAACCTGAACGACCTCGCTTGGCTCGAGCGCGTGGCCCGCGCCCACGAATCAGTGCTCGAGCGAGCGCTGGCGCAGAGCACGATCGTCCCGCTACGCCTGTGCACGATCTACGAGAGCGAGGAGAGCGTGCGCGACATGCTCGAGCGCGAGCACGACTCGCTCTCGGGGGCGCTCGATGCCCTGTCGGGCCGCGAGGAGTGGGGCGTGAAGCTGACCGCCGACGGCCAGCGGCTCGCCGAGGAGGCGCGCTCGCGCGACCCCGAGGTGGCCGCGCTCGAGGACGAGCTGGGCGCCCGGACCGGCGGTGGCGCATACATGCTCCGGCGGCGCCTCGAGCGTCACGTTCGCGAGGCTGTCGAGTCGCTCGGCGCCGAGCTGGCGGAGCAGGTGCACGCGCAGCTGCAGGATTGGGCGAGCGATGCCGTCCTCCTGCCGCCGCAGAACCCGGAGCTCTCGGGCCACGAGGGCAGGATGCTCCTGAACGGCGCCTACCTCGTCGAGGCCACGCGCGTCGACGGCCTGCGAGCGCTCGTGGCGGAGCTGGAGGAGCACCACCGCGACCTCGGCGTGCGCATCGAGCTGACGGGACCATGGCCGCCCTACAACTTCCTGTCGGGCGGGCGCACCGCCGCGCTTGGATGAGCACCTCGATCGCCGAGCGCGAGGTGGCCCTGGTCGACCTCGTCGATCGGCTGCTCGGCGGCGGCGTGGTGATCGCCGGCGACATCACACTGGCGGTGGCGGACGTCGACCTCGTCTATGTCCAGCTGCGGGCGCTGATCAGCTCTGTGGCGACGGCGCAGGAGAAGGGGCTGCTGCCGCGGATGGGAGACGCGCTGTGATCGAGCTCTACGCGATCACGGACAACCCGGGGCCGCCGCTGCCGGACGTGGCCCAGCAGCTCGAGCTCGTGGCCGTCGACGCCCTGGCGGCGGTGTGCACGCCCGCCGCCGACGCGGACGTGTCCGCCGAGACGCTCTGGCGCCACGAGGAGGTGGTCGAGGCGCTGATGGCCGACCGCGACCTGCTTCCGGTGCGCTACGGCACGCGACTCGACGACGAGCGCGCGGTCGCGCGCGCGGTAGAGGAGCGGCGCGACGAGCTCGCCGCGGCGCTCGAGCGCGTGCGCGGCGCCGTCGAGCTGTCGGTGCGCGTGGTCGCCCCCGGAACGGTGCCGGCGACCGCGATCGCCGCGGACGCGAGCAGCGGAGCCGAGTACCTGCGGCTGCGCTCGCGCGCGGAGGGGAGCCGCGAGCGAGCGGCCCGGGCCCTGCACGATCCGCTGTCCGCCCTGGCACGTGCGAGCGTTGAGGGCCGGCCGCGCCCGCCGGAGCTGTTTCGCGCGGCCTACCTGGTCGAGCGCGACCGCGTCGAGTCGTTCGCCGCCGAGGTGGCCGAGCTCCAGGAGGCGAACGCCGGGCTCGGCATCCTCTGCACCGGGCCCTGGCCCCCGTACAGCTTCGCCGAGCGATGAGAGACAAGCTCCTGCATGCGCCGCCGAACCTCGACCCGTTCATGGGCGAGCTGCCGCGCATCGACGATGCGCTGAGCCGACGGGTGAACGCGGACCCGGAGTCGCTGGAACGCGGCCTCGCCCAGCTCGTGCTGACGATCGTCGAGCTCCTGCGCCAGCTGATGGAGCGCCAGGCGCTCCGCCGGATCGACAGCGGCGGCCTGACTGACGAGCAGGAGGAGCGGCTCGGAAAGACGTTCATGGAACTCGACAGGCGCATGGCGGAGCTGCGCGACGAGTTCGGGCTCACTGAGGAGGATTTGAATCTCGACCTCGGCCCGCTGGGCCGGCTGCTTTGAGGAGGTACACATGAACAGCCTGGAAAGCCGCGCCGTCCTAGCCGGGGTGCTGCTCAAGAAGGTGCGCGAGGACCGCTACCCGAGTTCCACCGAGATGGACCTGATCGAGCAGATCATTCCGCCGCAGTTGCTCGACCGCTATCTCGAGGTGCTGCTGGACAAGATCGCGCAGGACAACCGCCCGAGCATCT
Organism: Actinomycetota bacterium; assembly: GCA_046735115.1. Lineage (GTDB taxonomy): Bacteria > Actinomycetota > Thermoleophilia > Solirubrobacterales > Thermoleophilaceae > JACVRW01. The sequence continues at coordinate 14,157 of JBKPSR010000144.1, read as the reverse complement.
CGATGATCCACCGCGCGAGCCGCGTCATCAGTTCGATGCCCTAGACGCCGGGCGCCGCGATACTGCGGCGCGTGCACGAGCCCCTCGACACCGATGTGGCGATCGTCGGCGCCGGCGTCGTGGGATGCGCGATCGCGCGTGAGCTCACGCGCTTCCAGCTCCGCGTGACGTTGCTCGAGGCCGCACCGGACGCCGGCGCCGGCACGAGCAAGGCGAACACCGCGCTGCTCCACACGGGCTTCGACGCGAAGCCCGGCACGCTCGAGGCGCGCCTAGTAGCGCGCGGGTACGAGCTGCTCGGCCACTACGCCGAGCGCGTGGGCATCCCGGTCGAGCGGACCGGCGCCCTGCTCGTCGCCTGGAGCGAGGAGCAGCGCGCCGAGTTCCCGGCCATCCTCGAGCACGCGCGCGCGAACGGGAGCACCGACCTGCGCGAGCTCGGTGCACAGGAGCTGTACGCGCGCGAGCCCCACCTTGGCCCGGGTGCGCAGGGCGCCATCGAGGTGCCGGGCGAGGGGCTCGTGTGCCCGTTCACCACGCCGCTTGCCTACGCCACCGAGGCGGTGCTGGCCGGCTGCGACCTGCGGCGGTCGACGCCGGTGCAATCGGTGTCCCGGCTCGAGCAGGGCGGCTTCAAGCTGTCGATCCCCGGCGGCGGGCTCAGGGCGCGCTACCTCGTGAACGCGGCCGGCCTCCACTCGGACGAGCTCGACCGGATGCTCGGCCACGACGGCTTCACGGTGACCCCGCGCCGGGGCGAGCTGATCGTGTTCGACAAGCTCGCGCGCCCGCTGGTCCAGCACATCGTCCTCGCCGTGCCGACGAAGGTCACGAAGGGCGTCCTGATCGCGCCCACGGTGTTCGGCAACGTGATGCTGGGCCCGACCGCCGAGGACCTGGAGCGAAAGGACGACACGGGGTCCACCGCGCGCGGGCTCGACTACCTCATGTCCGAGGGCGCTCGGATCATGCCCGAGCTGCTCGATCATGAGGTGACGGCGGTCTACGCCGGCCTCCGCGCGGCGACCGAGCACGCCGACTATCAGCTCACCGTGCACGCGACGGAGGGCTACGCGTGCGTGGGCGGGATCCGCTCGACGGGGCTGTCGGCGTCCATGGCGATCGCCGAGCACGTGCGCGAGCAGCTCGGCGCCGCCGGGCTGCCGCTGGAGCAGACGGCCGAGCCGCGGCCTCGGTTCCGCATGCCCAACATCGGCGAGCTCGGTGAGCGGGCCTATCAGCGCGCCGAGCTGATCGAGCGCGACCCGGACTATGGGCGGATCGTGTGCTTCTGCGAGCGCGTGACGAGCGGGGAGGTTCGCGACGCGCTCGAAGCACCGGTGCCGGCCGTCGACCTGGACGGGCTCCGGCGGCGGACGCGTGCCCACATGGGCCGCTGCCAGGGCTTCTTCTGCGGCGCGGAGCTCGCCGCACGGCTGGACGCGAGGTCCGGATGACCGTGGTGGTGATCGGGGGCGGGCCGGCCGGGCTGGCCGCGGCGCTCGAGCTGCGGAGGCGCGGCACGCCGGATGTCCTGGTGGTGGAGAGGGAGGCGGCCCCGGGCGGCATCCCGAGGCACGCGAAGCACCAGGGCTTCGGGCTGCGCGATCTGCGGAGGCCGCTTGACGGCCCGGCGTACGCCCGCCGTTACGCCGCGCTCGCCGCGGCGGCGGGTGCGGAGCTCCAGGCCGACACGATGGTCACGGGGTGGTCGCCGGCGGGCCCGCTCGAGCTCACGGGGCCGGGCGGCCGCGAGACGATCGATCCCGAGGCCGTGATCCTCGCCACCGGCTGCCGCGAGCGGCCACGCTCCGCACGGCTCGTGCCCGGCTCACGGCCGGAGGGCGTCATGACGACCGGAACGCTTCAGCAGCTCGTGTACCTGAAGCGGCGCCAGGTGGGCGCGCGGGCGGTGATCGTGGGCGCCGAGCACGTGAGCTTCTCGGCGCTCCTGACGCTGGCGCACGGCGGCGCCACCGCGGTGGGTATGACGACGGAGCTGCCGCGCCACCAATCGCTCGCTCTGTTCCGGGCGGGCGCCGCGCTGCGCTGGCGCACGCCGCTGTGGACCCGCACCGCCGTCACGGCGATCCACGGGCGGCCGCGAGTCGAGGAGGTCGAGCTGACGGATCTCGACAGCGGAGGCACGCGCTCCGTGGCCTGCGACATCGTCGTCTTCAGCGCGGACTGGATCCCGGACCACGAGCTCGCGGTGATGGGCGGCCTTGCGATCGATCCCGGCACGCGCGGGCCCGCGGTGGACGCGGCGCTTCGGACGTCGCGACCGGGGGTGCTCGCCGCCGGGAACCTGCTGCACGGCGCGGAGACCGCGGACGTGGCTGCGCTGAGCGGCCGCCACGCGGCGGCCAAGCTCAAAGGGACAGTCCCTTTGAGGTGGGCGGGCCCGCGGGTACCGATCGAATGCGAGCCGCCGCTCCACTGGATCGCCCCCACCGTGATCGCTCCGGGCGCGGGTCCGCCGCCGCGGGGGCGCTTCGCGCTCCGTTCGCGCGAGTTCGCCACCCGGCCGCGGGTCGAGCTCGTGCAGGACGGTCGCACGCTGTGGGCCGGGCGTGTCGCCCGGCTGGTGCCCGGCCGCTCGGCGCGGTTGCCCCATGACTGGGCCGAGGGCGTGGACGGCGCGGGCGGCCCCGTGCGCGTGCGGCTCGCCCGCGGCGGGTAAGGGGGCGTCATGGAGTACGAGGAGCAGGCCGATCGCATGGAAGAGGACGCCGACAAGCTCGAGCACCACTCCGATCAGCTCGGCGAGCGGATCGAAGCGGTCGAGGGCGACTGGGAGCGCAAGGAGCACGATCCGTCGGTCCCCGGCGCTCAGCCCGACCCGGGCGAGGAGGAGGAGCCGGTGCCGGGCGTCGATGCGGACGAGCAGAGGCTGAGTGAGGAGGGAGGGCCGTGATGGAAAGCCCGGAGCAGTCGGACCAGCTTCCGGAGGAGGGGCCCGCCGAGGCCACTCACGACGACGCCGCGGGCGAGCACGGGACGAAGAACCCGGGCGTGCCTGGCGAGGACGAGACCGCGACCGGCAACCCGGACGCGGCGGGCAGCGACGAGTAGCGGCCCGCACGGACGAGTAGCGCGTACCCTCGGAGCGTGGACGCGTTGCGAGGTCCGATCAAGGCGGGTTTCGCGGCTCTCTTCGCCGTCGGGCTTCTGCTGCTGTTCCTCAACCCGCCCTCGCTGAGCGGCGCGGAGGGAATGGCCCTGCTGATCGGGGGCGCGCTCGTGCTGGTCATCGGGCTCGCCTGGGTGAGCGTGGCGCTGTCGGGCAGCGACTCGATGCCGGAGCACGAGTTCGAGCGGCTCGTCCGCCGCAGCGAGGAGCTGGCGGCACACCCCGAGCTGGCGGCGTTCACGGACGAGTTCGACCTGCTCGTCGCCGAAGCGATCGACCGCCTGCCGGAGGACTTCCAGAAGCTGCTCGACACCACGCCGGTGGTGGTCTCGCAGCTCGGCGCCGAGAACCGCGCCTACGGGCACTACTTCGGCGACACGGTGGCGCGCGACGACTACCCCGACCGGATCGTCCTCTACCAGGACACGCTCGAGCGCGACTTCGGCCACGACCCGGAGCTGCTGCGCGCGCAGGTCGAGCGCACGCTGCGCCACGAGCTGGCCCACCACCTGGGCTGGCACGAGCGCGGCGTGCGCGACCTAGGGCTCTAGCCGCCCGAGTCGCCGCCGTCGCCGCGCTGGTTCAGGACGTTGAAGTGGCTGTCGAGATGCACGTCGACCTGGCTGCCGTCGTCGCGCGTGACCTCGACCTCGTAGTAGCCCTCCTCGTCCTGCAGCTCGGTTCCGGTGACCTTGCCGCCTCCGACCTGGTCGAGCGCGATCCGGCTCGCCTTGTCGAGCGCGGGTCCGGTGATCGGCTTCCCGGCGCCGTCGTCCTTGCCCCCGTTGTCGTCGCTGCCGGCCACGCCCGCGATGGCGGTGCCGCCCACGCCGAGCGCCGCCACAGCGGCTCCCACGATTACCCACTTCTTGAGGCTCCCGTTCATGCGGGCCATCTTGACGCGGTGCGAATGAGATGAGGATGAGACGGAGAGGGTGGGCTCATGCGGAGACGCTCGCGTTCGCGCGAAACTACAACAGCCGAGCAACAACGCTTCGCCACAGCCAGCGGCTGGGGGGCTGGGCGGCGACCGATCCGACGCCGGGCCCGAAACTCATCGCCGGCGACGATTTTTTCGTCCCTCGGCGGTCTCTAACGGCGTAGCCCTGCCGGACATCGCCTACCAACAAGGAGCAGCCCGATGAGAAAGGTCGTCTCACACACAATCCTCACGCTCGACGGCGCCGCCGTCTTCGACGCGGTTGTTGAGACGATCGTCGAGCTGCGCAACACCGACGAGGTGCTGGCCGACTTCAACTCGAAGGTGGCCGAGGAAGACGCGATGCTCCTCGGGCGCGTCACCTACCAAGAGTGGGCCGACTACTGGCCGACCTCGAAGACCGAGCCGTTCGCGAGCCACATCAACGGCGTGCCCAAATACGTGGTCTCGCGATCGCTGGACGCGGCGCCGTGGGGGACTACCGACAACGCGACCCTTCTCGGCGGCGATCTCGCCGGCGCGGTCACCGAGCTGAAGGGTCAGCTCGGCCGGAACATCGGCGTCCACGGCAGCCCCACCCTCGTTGAGGGCCTCCTTCAGGCGGACCTGCTCGACGAGATGCGTCTGGAGATCTACCCCGTGGTAGCGGGCACGGGCGCGCGCCTGTTCAAGAAGGGGAACGCGCCGAAACGGCTCCGGCTCGTTGACTCGAAGGTGACCGGCAATGGCGTCGCCATCCTGACCTACGGACGGGTTGGCTGACTGGGGCGACGCGGATCCCGGGGGCCTTCGCGACGCCGAGCCGACGCGAGCATCCACGGCGTTCCGGAGCGGAGAGGGTGGGATTCGAACCCACGAGGCAGTTTGATCCGCCCACACGATTTCCAGTCGTGCACCTTAAGCCGCTCGGTCACCTCTCCGGAGGCGGTGCTAGAGGCTAGCTGCGCTAGGCGGCGTTGCGCAGCTGGACATGCGGCGTCCGGCGCGGGAAGGCGACGATCGTCGACACGCTCACCTCGGAGAACGCCAGCGGCTGCAGCGCGCAGTCGCAGCTCTCGCAGACGAGGTCGTCGAAGTCGCCCAGCTCGCCCCACGCCTCGAACTCCTCGGCGCAGGCCTCGTCGGAGCAGATGAGAATCGCGTACAGCATCGGTCGCGTCCATGCTGGGAGCACCCTCGGACGGAACGCCCGCGGCTGCAATCAGGCCTGCAGCCGCGTGAAGTGCCAGAACAGTCCACCGAGCGTTCGATCAACGCGTAGTCCGGCGGCCCCGGCCCGCCTCGCGAGCGCACCGTGCGTGACCATGTGCGGGTCGCCGAACAGCTCGCCGACCACGATGCGGCCGCCGGGGCGCACCACGCGCCGGAGCTCCCGGAGCGCGGCGTCCTGGTCCGGGATCTCGCCCAGGACCGTGACGAGGTAGCCGCCGTCGAACGCGTCGTCGGCGAACGGCAGCTCGCGGGCGTCCGCTCGCGTGGGCGTGATGTTGCCGATTCCCTCCTCGCGCGCCCGCCCCAGCGTGTGGTCGAGCATCTCCTGCTGCACGTCGACCACGTCGAGCGACCCGCAGGGCGACAGCCAGCCCGCCACCGGCAGCGAGTAGTACCCGGTGCCGGGACCGACCTCGAGCAGGCGCTCGCCCGCACGCGGCTCGAGGAGCTCGCGCAGACGCGCGCGCGTGATGAACGGGTGCGGCGCCTCTACCCAGAAGCGCTGCGAGTACGGGCAGGCGGACGGGTGCTTGCGCCACCACAGCGCCGCGCCGAGCACTGCCCCGCCCGCCAGCAGCCCGAGCCGCCGCGCGGCGGGCATCTACGCGCCGTCGGAGGCGGGCACGATCAGCCGTATGTGCCTGCGCGCCAGCATTAGGACGGGCGTCTCCCAGTCGCGCCCGGAGCCGTCGATCGCCACGAGCTGGGCGTCGAGGATCGTGAAGAACTCCTGATCGCGCCTGTTCACGTGGTCGGAGACCCTGCTGCGATAGCCCTCCTGCGGGAGCGTGAGCATGCCCTCTACGCGATAGCGATCCGTTTCAACAACGACCTTTTCTTGACGGTTCTCCACGGCGGCGCAATGTAGCGGTTACCGTCTCACCTGATGGCAGATGCGGGCACGGGCGCGCGGAGTCAGGCGCTGGACGCCGTCTTCGAACGCGTCCGTCCCCCCACGACCTTCGAGGAGACCGTGGAACGCCTGGGCACCGCGATCAGGCTCGGCGTCCTAACGCCGGGCACGCGGCTTCCCCCGGAGCGCGAGCTGGCCGACGAGCTCGGGATCTCGCGCTCGACCCTGCGCCAGGCGCTCACCACCCTGGTCCAGAGCGGCCATCTGGTCTCGCGACGCGGACGCTCGGGCGGCACGTTCGTGGCGGAGGAGCCGCCGCTCGTCCAGGACCGCTCGGCGGACCGGCTCGACTTCGACCAGGCGCGCGCCGTGCTCGACTACCGCATCACGGTGGAGACGGGCGCCACCGTGCTCGCGGCGGAGCGCGCGAGCGACGACGATCTCGCGCGCCTGGACGGCTTCACGGACAAGATGGCGGCCACGGAGGGAGCGCGCTTCCACGCCTACCGGCGCGCGGACGTGCGCTTCCATATCGGCCTGGCCGAGGCATGCCATTCGCCGCGGCTGGTGGCGGCCATGACGGAGGTGCAGGGCCAGATGACCGACCTGATCGAGCGGATCGCCCACCCCGACGAGGTGCTGACTCGCTCGAACGCGCAGCATCGCCGGCTTGTCGCGCTGCTCCGCGCCAAGGACGTGGGTAACGCGGTCAAGGTCATGCGCGACCACTGCGCGGGCACCGAGCACATCCTTGCCGGCCTGCTCCCGGAGCCGATGGGCCGCTAGGCCCCCAGCGCCCAGGTGTCCTTGGCTCCGCCGCCCTGCGCGCTGTTCACGACGAGCGAGCCGCGCTCGAGCGCGACACGGCTCGCGCAGGCAGGCAGCACGCGCACGCCGTCGTCGGAGGGCAGTGCGTAGGGGCGCAGGTCCACATGGCGCGGCTCCAGCCTGCCGTCCACGACCGTCGGGTGAACCGACAGCTGGACCAGTTCCTGGCCGATCCACCCGCCCGGCTCGGCGGCGATGCGGGCGAGGATCCGCCTGCGCGTCCGCTCGTCCGCGTCGCGCCAGATCGTCACTCCCTCGCCCCCCATCTCGCCGCGCGGCTTCACGACCAGCTCGTCGAGCGGCTCGTCCGGTCCCACGACACGGGACGGGACCGAGGGCAGGAGCGGCTCCTGGCCGAGGTAGAGGCGGACCAGGTCGTCCACGCGGCCGTGCACGAGCTTGTCGTCGGCCACTCCGGAGCCCGGCGAGTTGGCGACGGCCACCCGCCCGGCGGCGGCGGGACCTAGCAGCGCTTCGCCGATGGCGGTCGGGGAGCCGTCCTCGCCCGTGAAGCGATCCTCGCCGGTGCGTAGGTAGACCACGTCGATCGCTCGCGGCCGGCCGTCGACCCACGCCACGACGCGGCCGTCGCGGTGCTCGAGGTCATCGAGCGTCACGAGCGCGGCGCACAGCTCGCGTGAGAGCCGCTCGTGCTCCCAGAACGCCGCCGCTGACGGGCCCTCAGAGAGGATCGCCAGCCGCGGCTCGTCCACGCCGGGCGGCGCGGCGTTGCGCAGCGCGAGCGCGAGCTCGCCGAATACCGTCGATACGTCCCGCTGCGGCGGCTCCACGGGGAGGAGGTCCCGCAGCGTCTCGCGCCACGCGACGGCGTATGCGACGCCCGACGGCATGCGCAGCTGGTCCTCGATCACCTGGAAGCGGCCCTCCTCCGTGCGCACCACGTCGAGGCCGGCGAAGGCGATCCAGCGCGTGGGCGCAGCGCCGCGCATCGCCGGCTCGTAGTGCGGCGAGGACTCGACCTCCTCGCGTGACAGCACGCCCGCATCGAAGACGCGACCTTCGCCGTACACGTCGGCGGCGAGCGCCTCGAGCGCCTGCATGCGCTGGCCGATCCCCGCCTGCAGCGCGGACCATTCCGCCTCGGTGAGGATCCGCGGCATGGGATCGAACACGGCCGCGTCGGGCCCGAACGTGACCCCGCGCGCGGCGAGCCTGCGGCACGCCTCCGCCGCCAGCTCGCCGGGGTCGCCGAGCTTGCCGAGCAGCTCGGCGTAGTGCGCCCGCGGCTCGCCCCGCTCGTCGCAGGCCTCGTCGTAGGGGCGGCTCACCGCGGGTCGCGTACCCGCTCACCGCCCGGATCGAACAGCGGCTCCCGGACGACCTCGCCCGCGACCCAGCGGCCGAAGATGTCGAGCTCCACCCCCGTGCCGGCATCGGCGTGCTCGGGCGGCATGTAGGCGTAGGCGATCGAGCGCTCGACCGTATAGCCGTAGCCGCCGGTCGTCACGCGCCCGACGATCTCGCCGCTCACCCGCACCGGCTCGTTGCCGAGCGCCACCGAGTGTGGATCCTCCAGCGTGATGCAGCAGAGCCTGCGGCGCGGCCCGTTCCTCTCTGCCTCCGCGAGCGCGTCGTCGCCGATGAAGCCGCCGTCCTTGCCGAGCTTCACGGCGAAGCCGAGACCGGCCTCGTAGGGCGTCTCGTCGGGCGTGATGTCGGCTCCCCAGACGCGGTAGCCCTTCTCGACCCGAAGCGAGTCGATCGCGCGGTACCCGCCGGCGACGAGGCCGTGCGGCTGTCCCGACTCCCACAGCGCGAGCCACAGGCCCAATCCGTACTCCGCCGGGCAATAGAGCTCCCACCCGAGCTCGCCCACGTAGGTCACGCGCAGCGCGCGCACGGGCACGTCGGCGACCGTCAGCTCGCGCACCGACATGTACGGGAAGGACTCGTCGTCGAGCCCCTGCGGCGTGAGCGGGGCGATCACGTCACGCGCGCGCGGCCCCCAGACTCCGAAGCAGGCCCACGCGGGCGTCACGTCGTGGACCTGGACCGAGCCGTCATCCGGCAGGTGGCGGCGGATCCACTCGCGGTCGTGGTTGCCGAACGCCGTGCCCGTGACGATCGAGAACCTGTCCTCGGCCAGCCGCGCGACGGTAAAGTCGCACTCGATCCCGCCGCGCGAGTTGAGCATCTGCGTGTAGGTCACTCGCCCTACCTCGCGGGCCACCTGGTTGTCGCACAGCCCCTCGAGGAGCGCGGCGGCGCCCTCCCCGGCGATCTCTAGCTTCGCGAACGAGGACTCGTCGAAGATCGCCGCCGCCTCGCGGCAGGCGGCGTGCTCCGCCCCGATCGCCGGCGACCAGTGCTTGCCTGCCCAGCCACGCGGGCGGAGCGACTCGTCGCCGCGCCCGCTGTTCGACTCGTACCAGTTGACCCGCTCCCAGCCGGACTTCTCACCGAAGGCCGCGCCTTGTGATCGGTGCCAGTCGTAGGCGGGCGAGGTGCGCAGCGGCCGCCCGGCCTGGCGCTCCTCGAACGGGTAGTGGATGTCGTAGTAGGTCTCGTAGGTCTCGAGCACCCGCTTGAGCGTGTATGACGGCGAGCGGTACTGGGCGCCGAAGCGGCGCACGTCCATCTGCCACAGGTCCATGGACGGCTCGCCGCCCACGATCCACTCCGCCATGACCTTGCCCACTCCGCCCGCGCCGGCCAGCCCGTGGGCACAGAAGCCGCCCGCCACGAACAGCCCCGGCAGCTCGGTCTCGCCGAGGCAGAACTCGTTGTCGGGCGTGAAGCCCTCGGGCCCGTTGATCATGCGCGTGACCTTCACGTCCTCCATCTGCGGCACGCGCCTGCGCGAGTTATCGACGATCTCCTCGAAGCGATCCCAGTCGTCCTCGAGCAGGCGGCCATTGAAGTCGCTCGGGATGCGCTCGAAGCCGAGCCCGTCCTCGGGCTGGAAGGCCGGGGACGCCGGGCGCTCGTAGCCGCCCATCACGAGGCCGCCGCCCTCCTCGCGGAAGTAGATCAGGAGGTCGGGGTCGCGCAGCGTCGGCAGCGGGTTGGCCGGGTCACGCTCGCGAAACGGCTGCGTGACGATGTACTCGTGCGACATCGGCACGACCGGGACGCGCACGCCGGCCATCCGACCGAGCTCGGCCGAGAACATCCCGCCGGCCATGACGATGACCTCGGCCTCGATCTCGCCGCGTTCGGTGCGCACGCGGCCCGGCTCGATGCCGGTAACGGGTGTGTTCGTGAAGATCCGCGCCCCGCCCTCGCGCGCGCCCTCGGCCAGCGCGAACGTGAGCTGCGACGGGTCGAGGTATCCGTCCGTCGGCAGCCATGCGGCGCCGAGCACGCCGTCGGTCGACATCAGCGGGAACAGCTCCTTCGCCTCCTCAGCCGAGATCAGCTCGAGCGGGAGACCGAACGTCTTCGCCCAGCCCGCCTGGCGGCGGAGCTCCTCCATCCGCTCCTCGCTCGAGGCCAGCCTGATCCCGCCGCACTCGACCCAGCCGCACGCCTCGCCGAGCTTTCGGTACAGCTCGACCGAGTACATCATCATCTCGGTCAGGTTCACCGAGGAGCGCAGCTGGCCGACCAGCCCGGCCGAGTGGAACGTCGAGCCCGAGGTGAGCTGGTTCCGCTCGAGCAGGACCACGTCCTCCCAGCCGAGCTCCGCGAGGTGGTACGCGATCGACGTTCCACCGACTCCTCCGCCGACGATCACGCAGCGCGCGGCGCCGGGGAGCTCCCGGAGGGCCGCCACTATGCGCGGGCCGCCTCGATCCAGCCCTCGAAGCGCGGATCCTGCCGCGCCTTCTCGAGGCGGTCGAAGTGCTTCCGCGCGTACTCCCCGAAGTCGAAGTCGAGCTCGGACACGCCGGCCTGCACGACGCCCCACATCGCCTCGCGGAAGTCCGACATGAAGCGGAACAGCTTGAGAGTGGCGCGGCGGCGATCGTCGGGCGGCTCGTCGAAATAGGCCTCGAGCAGCTGCTCCTCCTGCTCGTCGTCCAGCTCGTTGTTCACGGCGAAGTTGCCGAGGTCGAACCAGCGGTCGCCCATGCCGGCGTACTCCCAGTCGATCAGCTGGATGTGGTTCCCGCCGTCGAGCAGGAAGTTCGCAGTCAGGAGGTCGTTGTGCGCGGGCACGAGCTCATGGGTGGGCTGGCCCTCGACCGCCGTCTCGATGCGATGCGCCGCCTCGAGCGCGTCGTCGTAGCCCTCGGGCGGCTCGCTGCCGTTGGCCCGGCCGGTCTCCGCGTACTCCTCGACGAGCCGGAACGAGTCGAACTCGGTCGGCAGCTCGGTTCCGGAGTCGTGGAACTTGCGCAGGTCGCGGGCGACCTCGGCGAGCGTCTCGGGTCGGCGGAGCTCGTCGGCGGACATCTCCCGCCCGTCGATGAACAGCGTCACGAGGCAGGACGGCTCCTCGAACATCGCGGCCACTCCGGGAGCCATGCCCATCCCGGCGGCGGCCTTGTTCGCGATGCACTCGGCCGTGCGGTCGATTCCGAGCACCCCCGTGCGCTTGCCGGGCAGGCGGACCACGTAGTCCATGCCTCCGAAGTTCACCCGGAAGTTGCGATTCGTGATCCCGCCCTCGAGCTGAACGACGCTCCCCTGGCGCGGTCCCAGCAGCGCGGTCACCCGAGCGACCACCTCGGTGAGCTCGGGAATCGTGATCTCCTCGTGCATGAGCGCACACTACGCCGCGGCCGCCTCACGTGCGAGTCTCCAGTGCCCCGATGTCCGACGGCGAGCTGATCCTTGTCGCGGCGGCGCTGCTCGCTGCGGGAATAGCGGCATCCCTTCTTGCGTCTCGGGTCCGCCTGCCCGGCCTGCTCCTGTTCCTCGCGGTCGGCATGGCGATCGGGTCGGACGGCACCGGCTGGATCGAGTTCGACGACTACGAGCTGGCGCGCACGATCGGCGTGGTCGCGCTCGCGCTGATCCTGTTCGAGGCCGGGCTCACCGCCGGGCTCGACGAGATCAGGCCGGTGCTGCGCCCGTCGCTCTCGCTGGCGATCCTCGGGACGCTCGGCACCTGCGTCATCTGCGGCTTCGCCGCAGCCTGGCTGTTCGACCTCTCGACTCTCGAGGGGATGCTGCTCGGCGCGATCATCTCGTCCACGGACGGCGCCGCGATCTTCGCGCTGCTGCGCGAGTCGACGCTCAGGCGGAGGCTGGCGCGGACGCTCGAGGGCGAGGCCGGCTTCAACGACCCGGTCGCCGTGCTGCTCGTGATCGGCTTCATCGACTGGATCGACCAGCCCGACTACGGCGGGCTCGACATGCTGGTGCTGTTCGTGCGCGAAATGGGGATCGGCGCGATCGTGGGCCCCGCCGTGGGGCTGCTTGCGGTCTGGGCGCTCCGCAACACGCGGCTCGCCAGCCCCGGGCTCTACCCGGTCGCAACGCTCTCCACGGCCGGCCTCGCGTTCGGCGGGGCGGCGACGCTGCACGGGTCCGGCTTCCTCGCGGCGTACCTGGCGGGTCTGGTGCTCGGCTCGGGTCGCATCCCGGCGAAGCAGACGGTCACGGTCTTCCACCAGGGGCTTGCGTGGGTCGCGCAGATCGCCATGTTCCTGGCGCTCGGGCTGCTCGTCTTCCCGGCCGAGCTGGGCGACGTGTGGCTCGAGGGCACCGCGCTCGCGCTCATCCTGGTGTTCGTGGCACGACCGCTGTCGGCGGCGCTCGCGACCGCGCTCGACCATTTCAGCACCGCGGAGCGGCTGGTGCTGGGCTGGGCCGGGCTGCGCGGCGCCGTGCCCGTCGTGCTCGCCACGTTCCCGGTGATCGAGGGCGTTCCCGCCGGCCGGACGCATGAGTTCTTCAACATCGTCTTCTTCGCCGTTGTTATCTCGACCCTGCTCCAGGGCTCCACGGTCGACTGGGTCGCTCGCAAGCTCGGCGTCACCACGTCCGAGCCCGCGCTTCCGCGCCCGCTTGTGGAGACCGGCACCGTGCGCCGGCTCGGCGCCGAGATCGTGGAATACCCGGTCGGCCCCGACGACGCGATCTGCGGCCAGCTCGTGCGCGAGCTCGGGCTTCCGCGCGACGCGCTCCTCAGCGTGATCGTGCGCGGGGAGGAGGCGCTCCTTCCTCGCGGCTCGACTCGGATCGAGGCGGCCGACCGGCTGCACGTGATGGTGCGCGAGGAGGTGGCGGAGGAGATGGATGACCTGCTCGAGCGCTGGCGCGTCGGGCCCGTGGGGCTGCCGGCGCGCTACGAGCCGAAGCTGCGCTCCGGCTCCGCGGTCTTCACCACGCGGCCGTGGCGGGACGAGGACGGCAACGCCGGGTTTCCAAAGGACGTGGAGCGTGTGCCGGTCGCGGAGCAGATCCGCACCCGCCGCGACAAGCCCGGAGCGCTCGTCGTGCTCGTGGACGGCCGCTTTGCCGTCACCGGACCGCTCCTGGCCATGGGCGGTCCGCTCCAGCTGCAGCGCTACGCCCGCCGCCGCCTTGCGGCGGAGGTGGACGCCGCGGCGCGGGCCTGGTGGCAGGAGGTGATCGGCGCGCTCGCGCGGTGAATCCGCCCTTGCTTCCGTCGTGAGCGTCGCTTACAGTCGCCCTCGCCGGACGCCAACCAGGAGGGATGCGCATGGCCGAGCAGGCTCTTGACCGGGACGAGCAGCGACTAGCGGAGCTCGGATACAAGCAGGAGCTGGAGCGGGGGTGGTCGCGGTTCTCCAACTTCGCGATCTCGTTCACGATCATCTCGGTACTCGCGGGGTGCTTCACGACCTATCCGCAGGCGTGGAACCTCGGCGGCCCGATCGCCATCTCGTGGGGCTGGCCGATCGTCGTCATTCTCATCCTCAGCGTCGCGTTCAGCATGGCCGAGGTGGCCGCCGCCTACCCGACGGCGGGTGGCCCTTACTGGTGGGCCAATGACCTCGGCGGCCCGATCTGGTCCTGGTTCACGGGCTGGTTCAACCTGCTCGGGCTGATCGCAATCGTCGCGAGCGTGGATTGGTTCTGCGCCCAGTTCTTCACCTTCGTCTTCAACCTCTGGGGCCTCGACTTCATCCTCAACTTCGCGGACAAGGTGTCGCTCGGCGAGATCTTCATCGTGTTCATGGTGATCCTCGCCCTACACGCGCTGATCAACATCTTCTCGTCGCATCTGGTCGCGCTGTTCAACAACATCTCGGTGTTCTGGCACTGCGTCGGCGTGCTCGTGATCATCGGGATCCTGATCGTCGTCCCCGACCA
>JBKPSR010000143.1:0-12297 GCA_046735115.1 Actinomycetota bacterium | reverse complement strand
CATCAACAGCACCGGCATCGCCCTGATCGTCGGGCTTCTGGCCCAGGCCCGGACGAGCGGGATCGAAGTGAAGGCATACGGGCTGTCGGACCACTACCGCGAGATCTTCGAGATCACGCGGCTGGCCGACTTCATGACGATTGCGGACAACGAGGACCGCGCAGTCGGCGGCCCTGAAGGGAGTACCGATGCCTGAAGCAGCGACCACATTCGACGTGCGCGCGGTCTCCGACGGGGTCCGCGTGATCGACATCGAGGGTGACATCACCGCTCAGAGCGAGGACGTCCTGATGGATGCCTACGCCCGCGCGAGCAGCGAGGGCGTCAAGGCCATCGTCCTCAACTTCACGGCGCTCGACTACATGAACAGTGGCGGGATCGGCTTGCTCGTGACGCTGCTCGTGCGCGCCCAACGGCAGCACCAGAAGGTGCTCGCCTACGGGCTGTCCGATCACTACCGCCAGATCTTCGAGCTCACCCGCCTCGACGAGGCGGTGGCGATCCACGACTCGGAAGCAGGAGCGCTCGCCGCCGTCGGCGACGCCTGAGGAGGAAGAACGATGAGCGAACAGGAGCAGGCAGTCGCGCGCGACGCCACCAGCTGGGCCAAGGCGGTGTCACAGCTGAAGGTGTCGGAGGTGCCCGAGGGCGCTGTGAACCTGAACGTGGAGGGTCGCCGGCTCGCCTCCCCGATCCAGGGCTTCGGCAAGATGTGGCAGAAGACGTACCAGGTGCGCCTGCCCGCCGGCCGCGCCTCGGCGCCCGAGGTGATCGCGACCTGGAAGCAGCGCTTCCCCGACTTCTGGCCGGAGGGCAACCGCTTCTACGGGCCGCTCACCGGAATCGCGCCCGGCGACGTGGCGCTCCTCAACATGACCATGCCGGGGAGGATGAAGCTCTCGACCGGCGTGATGGTGCTGTACGCGGACGAGGAGTCGTTCACGCTCATGACGCCGGAGGGCCACATGTTCGCCGGCTGGATCACCTTCAGCGCGACCGCGGTCGGCGACGAGACCGTGGCTCAGGCCCAGGTGCTGATGCGCGCCAGCGACCCGATCTTCGAGCTGGGGCTGACAATGGGCGGCCACAAGCAGGAGGATCGCTTCTGGCAGCACACGCTGACCGCGCTGGCCACCCACTTCGAGCACGAGGCCGATGTGGACACCCAGGTCGTGTGCGTGGACAGGCGACGCCAGTGGTCGCGCTGGCGGAACCTGTGGCAGAGCTCCGCCATCCGCTCCACGATCTACACGATGGGCGCTCCCAGACGCGCGCTGAAGCGCGTGTTCACGCGCGACCGCGCGGTTGCCTGATCGCGGGATCGACGCCGTCGTGGTCGGGTCGGGCCCGAACGGCCTCGCCGCGGCGATCGTGCTGGCCCAGGCCGGCCGGCGGGTGACCGTCCTAGAAGGCTCGGAGACCATCGGCGGCGGCTGCCGCTCTGAGGAGCTGACGCTCCCGGGCTTCGTCCACGACACCTGCTCCACCGTGCACTCGCTGGCGCTCGCGTCCCCATTCCTGAGCCGGCTGCCGCTCGCCGGGCACGGGCTCGAGCTGGTGCATCCCGACGCGCCGCTGGCGCACCCCCTGGACGACGGCTCGGCCGTGCTGCTCGAGCGCTCGGTGGATGAGACGGCGGACGGCCTCGGCCCGGACGCGGACGCCTACCGGCGCCTGTTCGAGCCACTCGTTCGCACGGCACCTGCGCTCATGGGTGAGATCCTCGGCCCGCTCCGCCCGCCGCGCCATCCGCTCGCGATGGCGCGCTTTGCTCCGGTCGGCCTTCGCTCGGCGGTGGGGCTCGCGCGCTCGCGCTTCGAGGGCAAGCGCGCTCAGGCGCTGCTCGCCGGCTGCTCCGCGCACTCGATGCTGTCGCTCACCAGCCCCGCCAGCGCGGCGTTCGGCATCGTCCTGATGCTGAGCGCGCACCACGTCGGCTGGCCCGTGGCGCGTGGCGGCTCGCAGCGGCTCGCGGACGCGCTCGCCTCCCACCTGCGCTCGCTGGGCGGAGAGATCGAGACGGGCAGATGGGTGGAGTCACTCGACGAGGTGGCGGGCTTCGGCAGGACGCTGCTCGACGTGACGCCCCGACAGCTGCTGCGGCTTGCCGGCCCGCGCCTGCCGCCGGGCTACGCCCGGCGACTCGGCCGCTACCGCTACGGCCCGGGAGTCTTCAAGCTCGACTGGGCGCTCGAAGCCCCGGTTCCCTGGACGGCTCCGGAGATCGCGCGCGCGGGCACCGTCCACGTGGGCGGGACGCTCGAGCAGATCGCCGCCTCCGAGCAGGCCGCCGTCCGCGGTGAGCATTCCGAGCGTCCATTCGTGCTACTGGTGCAGCCGAGCCTGTTCGACGACACCCGCGCGCCCGCGGGCACGCACACGGCCTGGGCCTACTGTCACGTTCCGAACGGCTCGACCCGGGACATGACCGACGCGATCGAGACGCAGGTGGAGCGCTTCGCGCCCGGTTTCAGGGATCTGATCGTGGCGCGCTCGGCGCTGAACGCGGCGGACGTCGAGCGGCGCAACCCCAACTACGCCGGCGGTGACATCAACGGCGGTGTCCAGGACCTCCGCCAGCTCTTCACGCGCCCGGTCGCGCGCCCCGTCCCCTACTCGACGCCGGTTGAGGGGCTCTACATCTGCTCATCCTCCACGCCGCCGGGCGGCGGCGTGCACGGGATGTGCGGATACTTCGCGGCTCGCTCGGCGCTGGGCGGAGCAGCCCCGCGTTTGCGAGGGCCTCTGAGTAACTGCCTGAGCTGGGCGTGGGCGCCGGCTGTCAGGCGGCGTAGCCCGTCGCATGCTCGACAGTCATCCGGAGAATGAGCCGGACCGCGCCGGGTTGGTCCGGGTCGGGATCGCGACCGTCGTACGTCCACGAAAGGCCGGGGGTCGAACGCGCGGCCGACATCCTCCTCGATCGTGTTCACCCTGCCGCGCAGCTCGACGTAGTTGTACGGGTCCTCGGAGTCGATCACGGACGCGCGCGGATCGCGCTCGAGGTTGCGGTGCTTGCGGCGACCGTAGAGAACGTTGAGTGCGATGCCGTGGAACGGCAGCGTACGTGCCACCGCGTTCCCGGCCGGTCACACCCGCTCGGTCAACCGCTCGACCTGCTCGGGAAACTGTGGCGAGTGTGGCTGAAGCCGCCCTTGCCGAAGGCGAGGACCTTGGTTGGCCGCACAGCGAAGACGTGGGCGATGCCTTCGCCGCCGGCGTGGCGGAACCCATCGGCGACCGGCTCGAACTCCCACGAGCCGTCCCACTTGCCGCGCCACTCGCGCGCGAGTTCGCCCAGCAGCGCCTCGTCTGTCACGCGCTCCGCCTCGCCCTCGACGATCACGTCGAGACCGTCCTGCCAGGTATTGCAGCCGGTCGCCAGCGCCACCTGTGCGTTGCCCTTGAGGTTGACCGCCTTCTGCTCCTCTGGACCGGTGCAGAAGTACAGCGCCCCGTCCGCCCAGACCGCGACGAGCGGGGTCACGTGGGGGCGACCGTCGCGGCGCACGGTCGAGATCCAGAACAGCTGGGCCTCTCGCAGCGTCCGCTGAGTCTCGTCCCACGAGGTCGGGTCTGCGCCCGGATCGCTGAAGCGCTCGTCGAGCTCCGTAGTCACGTTCTCCATCGCGTCCTCCTCACGTGTGCTCCTTGACGATTCGATCGATCTTCCCGAATGCGGGCGGACGGAGACCACGGCGACTACTCGTTCGAGCGTTCCTGCGAGATCCAGCTTCGGCTCGAAGACGCGGTCCGGGGAGCTCGAGTGGAACGCGACCCTGCTCGAGGAGGCGTCGAGGACTCGATCCCGAGCCTGAAGAACCTGACGACCAGTACGAGGTCTACCTGAACCCGCTCGCGCGCTGGAGCCGCAGCCTATGCTTCGGCATGGAGCGCGCCGCGACTATGCCGACCCAGGCGACCTCGATTCCCGATCTGCTCGAGCGCGAAGCCGAGTTGGAAGCGCTCAACGGCGCCGTCGAACGAGTCCGTGACGGAGCCGGGGGCTGGCTGCTGATCGAGGGGCCGGCCGGGGTCGGCAAGAGCCGTCTGCTCGCGAGCGCCAGAGCGCGTGCGCAGGAGACGGGCCTGCCGGTCCTCGCCGCGCGCGGAGCGCCATTCGAGCGGGGGTTCGCTTTCGGCGTGGCCCGGAGTCTGTTCGAGCAGCCCGTCGGCTCCGCGCCGAGTGACGAGCGCCGGACTCTGCTGGCCGGAGCGGCGGGGCTCTCCGCACGGCTCATAGGACAGGACGGGCCCGAGGTGGTTGCCGAGGATGGAGATGCCGCGTTCGGGGCACTCCATGGGCTCTACTGGCTCACCGTGAACCTCGCTGACCGCGGGCCCCTCATGATCGTGGTGGACGACGCTCACTGGGCGGACCTGCCCTCGCTCCGGTTCCTCGGCTACCTGTCGCGCCGCTTGGAGGGGTTGCCGGTACTGCTGCTGACCGCGGCCCGCGTCCCCGACCCCGAGAGTGACGGGCTGTGGCGGGAGCTCGCGAGCGATCCGGCGGCCGAGGTGCTCCGCCCGCGAGTGCTTAGCTTGTCGGCCACCGCGCAGGTGCTCCGAAACCGGCTCGGTAGTGCCGTGGACGACGAGTTCACCGAGGCGTGCCACCGGGCTACGGGCGGCAACCCGCTCTTCCTCCGCGAGCTCGTGGGTGCGCTGGACGAGGCGGAGATCGAGCCCACGGCCGCCGCGGCGGACGCGGTCGCCGCCGTCGGCCCGCCGGCGGTCCGCCGCTTCGTGCTGCAGCGGCTCGAGCGTCTGGGCCCGGCGGCTACGGAACTCGCTCGCGCAGTGGCGGTGCTGGGAGGTGGCGCCGGCGTCACCACGGCGGCGATCGCCGCGGGGCTGGAGCCGGACGAGGCACGCCGCATGACCGACGTGCTCGTGCAGGCGGAGGTGTTCGCCCCCGACAAGGAGCTCGGGTTCGTCCACCCGATCGTGCAGGCCGCGATCTACGAGGACCTGCTGCCGGGCGACCGCGCCGCGCGCCACCTGGCTGCCGCGCGACTCCTGGCCGAAACCGGTGCGCCCGCCGAGCGGGTGGCCACGCACCTGCTCGAGGCGGGTCCGGAGGGCGACCCAGCGTGGGCGGCGATCCTGCGCGCCGCCGCTGCACGCGCCGCCGAGCGGGGCGCTCCGGCCGCGGCGATCGCCTACCTCGGCCGCGCACTCGACGAGGCGCCCCCGGAGGGGGAGCGCGCGGAGGTGCTCTGCGACCTCGGGCGGTGGGAGATCGCCCGGGCCCACTACGACGCGGCCGCCCGGCACTTGCTCTCCGCTCTGGACGCACCCGGCGAGCTCTCGGTCCACGTGCGCGCCACGACCTGGCTCAGCCGCTGCGCGATCGTCGCCGGAAGCCCCGAGCTGGCGGCCACCGCCCTCGACGCGATCGGCCGGCAGCTCGGCAGGGCGGACGGCGATGCGGCGCTCGAGCTGGAGGCGGCAGGAGTGATGCTCACCCGGCTGGAGCTCTCGCTTCGGCACCTGGTCCCGCAACGGCTCGAGGCGTTTATGCGAAGGGCCGCCGGAAGCCCCCGGTTCCAGCCGATCGCCGAGTTCCATGCGGCTGGGGAGCGCATGGGAAGAGGCGCGCCCGCGGCCGAGGTGGCCGCCGCAATCACCGAGGCACTGCGCGGCGGACCGCCACCTGACCCGTTTGCATTCGGCATCGTCGTCGACACGCTGATTCGGGCCGAGCGCTACGAAGCGGCCGCTCCCCTGATCGACATGGCTTTCGAGATGGCGCGCGCCTACGGGCTGGGTATCCAGCTGGCTGCCCTGCACGGCCAACACGCCAAGCTGGCGCTCGGCCGCGGCGCGGTCGCGGACGCCCACCTTGACGTCCAGCTCGCGCTCGAGCTCGTTCCCGATCGCCACGCGCTGTTGCGAGACATCCTGGCCACCGCCATGGAAGTGGCGCTGGAGCGTGGCGAGCTCGATCTCGCGGAGCGGCTCGCCCGGCGTGACCCGGAGCGGCACGAGCGCGACCGGCTGTACGTGGATCGCTACCTGGCGAGCAGGGGACGGGTGCGCATCGCGACGGGCGACGTCCAGGCAGGGCTGGCGGACCTGTTCCGTTGCCGCGAGGTGCTGGACACCTACGGCGCGCCGAACGTCACCATCTGGCGGCCGTACGCCGTCTGCGCGCTCGCCGAGCTGGGGGACGAGCGGGGCGCGGAGGAGCTTGCGCGCGAGGAGATCGAGGCGGCACGGTCGTTCGGAGCGCCTCGCAGGCTCATCCGCGCGCTTCGCACCGGCGGGCGGGCGATCGGCGGCGACGCGGGTCTCGACCTGCTCGACGAGGCCGTTACGGTCGCCGAGAGGTCGACGGCAAAGCTAGAGGCCGCCCACGCGCTGGCTGACCTGGGAGGCGAGCTCGTCCGGCGCCGCCGCCGCCGCGAGGGCCGCGAGGCGCTGCGGCGCGCGGTTGAGCTTGCGCGTGAGTGCGGCGCCACTGCGCTCGCCGAACGCGCCTTTGGGGACCTCGGGGCGGGCGGCGGCCGCGCTCCGCGGCTCGAGCTGACCGGGGTCGAGGCCCTCACCCCGGCCGAGCGTCGCGTGTCCGAACTCGCGGCGGGCGAGATGACAAACCGCGAGATCGCCCAGCAGCTGTTCATCACCGAGAAGACGGTCGAGCTGCACCTGACGAGCGCCTACCGGAAGCTAGGCATCCGCTCGCGCTTCCAGCTGGCCTCGGCTCTCTCCGACTGACCGATCGGAAACCCTGGGGGAAACCCTGGGGACTCTCCCATTGTTCGGGCGCCGGCGCCCCTGCAGGCTCGTGGGTGCACTCGACGGAAGGACGCCGATGACTGGTCCGCTCTACCACGTTGGTCGGTTCTGCGCCCGGCACTTCAAGCTCCTTATCGCGGCGTGGATACTGGCCGCGGTCGGGCTCGCGCTTGCCGGTCGCGCCGCCGGTGACCGCACGAGCGACAACCTCACGTTGCCGGGCACCGGGTCGACCAAGGCCACCGACGTGCTCGAGGCGCGTCTCCCCGAACAGGCCTACGGCAGCAACCCGCTCGCGCTCCAGGCCACTCACGGCAAGCTCACCGACAAGAGCAACTCGCAGGCCGTCGACAGGACGGTCAAGGAGGTCCGCAAAACGCCGCACGTCAACAAAGCGGTGAACCCGCTCGACGACGACGGCTCGGCGTTCCTCTCCAAGGACGAGGAGATCGCCTACATCCCGGTCGTGCTGGACGTCGGGCAGGGCGACCTCACGAAGGACGAAGCGCAGGCGATCCTCGACGCGGGCGATTCTGCGAAGGCCGCCGGGATCGACGTCGCCCTCGGCGGCTACGCCGGCCAGCAGCTCTCGAAGCCGGAGACGCACCAGAGCGAGCTCATCGGCCTCGCCGCCGCGGTCGTGATCCTGCTGTTCGCGTTCGGAACGGCCACCGCGATGGCACTCCCGATCGTGACGGCAATCCTCGGGCTCGTCAGCGCCCTGGCGCTCATCAGCCTGCTGGGCCTGTTCACCGACATGCCGACCGTGGCCCCGACGCTGGCGACCATGATCGGCCTGGGCGTGGGCATCGACTACGCGCTCTTCATCGTGACCCGCCACAAGCTGCAGCTGCGCGACGGCATGGAGATGGGGGAATCGATCGCGCGCGCGACGGCCACGGCGGGCGGCGCAGTGGTATTCGCGGGCACCACGGTCGTGATCGCCCTCTGCTCGCTGCTGTTCGCGGGCATCCCGCTCGTCACGAAGCTCGGCTTCTCGGCGGCGATCGCCGTCGTGGTCGCGGTGCTCGGCGCCACCACGCTGCTGCCCGCCCTGCTGGGCGCGCTCGGGTCGAGGATCAACTCGCTGCGCGTCCAGCTCGGCCGCAGCCACCCGGACGACCACCGGCCCCACGGCTGGGAGCGGTGGGCACGCGGCGTGGCGGGGCGGCCCTGGCTCTCGCTGGTCGCCGCAACGGCGGTTCTGGTGGTGCTCGCCGTGCCGATGCTGAACCTGCACCTCGGCCAGTCGGACACCGGCGCCCTGCCCAAGTCCACAACGTCGCGGCAGGCCTACGACGGGGTCGGCAAGGGCTTCGGCGAGGGTACGAACGGTCCGCTCCTGGTGGCGGCGGAGCTCGGCGAGCCCGCGAAGCCGGACCAGAAGAACCTCAACAAGATCGACAATCAGCAGAAGCAGCTCGAGCAGCACCAACAGCAGATCCAGCAAGCGGCGCTGTTGCAGGGGGCGACGCAGCAAGAGGCCCAGGCCGAGGCGCAGCAGCAGACGCGGGCGCAGTCGGACGAGCTGGCAAAGAAGCGCAAGCAGGCAAAGTCGCCAGCGACCGATCCGCGGCTCACGCAGCTGTCCGACTCGATTGCGAAGACGGACGACGTGAAGTCCGTGTCTCCCCCGACGCTCGACAAGCGAGGCACGGCCGCCCTCTACTCGGTCATCTCAGACTCCGCCCCGTCGGCCGACGCCACTGAGGATCTCGTGAACGAGCTGCGCTCGACCACGATCCCGAACGCCACCAAGGGCACGGACGTGAACGCATGGGTCGGCGGCCAGACGGCTGGCTACATCGACCTGGCGAGCCGGATCAGCGACAAGCTGCCCGCGATGATCGCAATCGTCGTCGGGCTGAGCTTCCTGGTCCTGATGCTGGCCTTCCGCTCGGTCGTCGTGCCCGCCAAGGCGGCCGTGATGAACCTGCTGTCGGTGGCGGCCGCCTACGGCGTCGTGACCTTCGTGTTCCAGGACGGCCACGGCGCGTCGCCGATCGGACTGGATGGAGCGATCCCGATCGTGAGCTTCGTTCCGCTCCTGATGTTCGCGATTCTGTTCGGGCTCTCGATGGACTACGAGGTCTTCCTGCTCACGCAGATGCGGGAGCACTACCGCGAGACGTTGCGGCCGACCCGCGCGGTAATCGAGGGTCTTGCCAACACCGGGCGGGTGATCACCTCGGCGGCACTGATCATGGTCTGCGTCTTCACGAGCTTCGTCCTCAACGGCGATCCCGTGGTCAAGGAGTTCGGCGTCGGCCTGGCCGTGGCGATAGCCATCGACGCCACGGTGGTCCGGTGCCTGCTCGTCCCTGCGGTGATGACCCTGCTGGGCAGGGCGGCCTGGTGGATGCCGAGCTGGCTCGGTCGCCGCCTCCCGCGCATCAGCATCGAGGGCGAGGACTACTTCGCGAAGCGGGCCGCGGCAGCGCCGGGGCAGAGCTGAGCGAGTCGCGCAGCGACCCTCGCCTTCTCACGCATCTGCAGAAGCCTGATGTCGAGATCAGCCATGTAGGCGGAGTTCGCGGCGAGCCCCTGTTGTGGTCGTGACGGCTCCACGATCGCCGTGGCGATCCGGGCCGGGCCCTGCGTCTGCGGATCCCTCTCTACATGACAACCGGACTGCCGTCGCTCGCCCCCAATCCTGCACGACATCCACGTAAAGCGTGGTCAGTCCGGAAGAGGCTTCGGTCGGCGTGGCCGACTTCTGGGCGGGCGACCGGATGATCCGGTTTACGCTCATAGAGGACGGTTGGACCTCACCTTGCGGATCGGGCCCGGCCCCGACGCCGTCGTCCTCGGAGCGCACGCCCGGGCCGAAGCCTTCGCGGAGGCCAACCGCCTCCTCGCCCTCTACCGACCACACAAATCGAAAGGCACGAGATGAAGATCGTTGTCATCGGCGGCACCGGCCTCATCGGGTCGAAGCTCGTCGAGATGTTGCGTAAGGATGGTCACGAGCCGCTCGCGGCGTCGCCTGACACGGGAGTCAACACGCTCACGGGCGAGGGGGTCGACGAGGCACTCGAGGGCGCCCAGGTCGTCGTCGACGTGGAGAACGCACCCGCCCGGGACGACGCGGCTGTGCTCGACTTCTTCCAGACCTCATCCCGCAACCTGCTCGCCGGAGAGACGGCCGCCGGCGTGGTGCACCACGTCACGTTGTCGGTCGTCGGCATCGACCGGCTCCCCGACAGCGGCTACTTCCGGGCGAAGGTCGCGCAGGAGGAGTTGGTGAAGGCCGGCCCGGTCCCCCACACGATCGTCCGCGCGACGCAGTTCTTCGAGTTCATCGGCCGGATCGCCGATTCGAGCACCGAGGGCGACACCGTTCGGCTGCCGCCCGCCCTCGTCCAGCCCGAGGCAGCCGATGACGTCGTCAGCACTCTGGCCGCCGTCGCGGTCGGCCCACCACTGAACGACACGGTCGAGCTCGCAGGCCCGGAGGCGTTCCGTCTCGACGAGCTCGCTCGGCGTGTCCTGGAGGCAACCGACGACCGGCGTCAGGTGACGACCGACGTTCATGCCCGTTACTTCGGCGCCGAGCTGGACGACCGTTCGCTCACCCCCGGCGAGGACGCACGCATCGCCCCGACGCGCTTCGAGGACTGGCTCAGCCAGTCCTCCAACTAGACCCCGGGCCGCGGAGCGACGGAACGACCGACCTGTCGTCGCTCCGGACAGCTTCCACGACATCTTCTGCCAGGACGTCCCCGCGCCGCAGGCCGCACTTATGGCCATCACGCAGCGCCCAGCCACCCAGGAGGCGCTCACCGAACCGTCGGGCGACCATCCGCTGTGGAAGGACGTGCCGTCGTGGTTCCTGATCGGCGAGGAGGACCGCATCATCCCCGCCTGGCTCCAGCGCTATCGGCGCTCTCGCCGCGAACGAAAGGCTGAGATGATCACCACCACGACTTCGACCGATCCACTCGTGGAAGCGATCGCGACCCGGCTGCGTCTGATGGACTTGGTCGGCTGGCGACGGATAGCGACGTGGGCAAAGCAGAACGAGCTCTCGTTCGAGGATCTGCGCTTATTGCTTGCGCTCGCGGTGAAGATCGACGACGGTCCGGCCGCGATAAGCGAGCTGGCCGATCTCGCCGGCTTCTCGCTGGAGGTCGCCTACCCCGTCATCCACAGGCTCCGGGGTCGCGGCTACCTCTGCGAGGAAGGGCGTCAGTACTCGCTAAACGAGGAGGGGCGAGAGCTCGTCGCCAAGCTGGACGCGGCTCACCGCGAGGGCATTCACGCCTACGTCGACCAGCTCAATCCCGACGAACGTCGGCAGCTCGAGGCTGCCTTCGGGATTGCGCGATGACCCCAAACACTCAGGAGGTGCGCTGTGCCTGTCGCTGAAGTTGCCCGCCAAATGCTTGACGCCTACCCGCGCGAGCTCGACGTCGATGCAGGGCTGCTTGTGCGCTGTATCGAGGCTTGCTACGACTGCGCCGATTCGTGCACCCAGTGCGCGGACGACTGCCTCGGTGAGGAGAGCGTCCAGGAGCTCACAACCTGCATTCGGCTGAACCTCGACTGCGCGGACATCTGTGCGACGACAGGACGCGTCGTAAGCCGCCAAACGGCCTATGACGCAGAGGTGACGAGCGCCGTGCTCAGAGCGTGCCTCGAGGCGTGCGGCAGATGCGCCGACGAGTGCGAGATCCACGCCGCGCATGGGATGGAGCACTGCAAGGTCTGCGCCGAGCAGTGCCGTCGCTGCGAGCAGGCGTGCCAAGAGCTGCTCGCAGCGATCGCCTGACTCACTCAGGAAGGTCACACTCCCAACGGCACATGGGTTCGATGAGTCGGGCCTCACATATCCTGCGATAGACGTTGCTCCACTCGAGGATCGCCTGACGTTGACTCCCCGTGGCCGGATGCAGGTGCTCGGGATCTGCTGCATGAGCATCCTGCTCGTCTCGCTCGACAACACGATCGTCAACGTGGCCCTCCCCACGATCCACCGTGACCTCGGTGCGTCGCTGTCGCAACTGCAGTGGATCGTCGACGCGTACACGGTCGTGCTGGCCACTCTTCTGATCCTGAGCGGCTCGATCGCCGACCGGATCGGGCGCAAGCGTGTCTTCGGGGTCGGTCTCGGACTCTTCTCGGTCGGCTCGCTCCTGTGCAGCGCTGCGCCCTCACCTGGTTGGCTGATCGCGTTCCGCGCTCTTCAAGGGGTGGGCGGCTCGATGCTCAACCCGGTCGCGATGTCGATCATTCGCAACGTCTTCACCGAATCGCGTGAGCGTGCGCAGGCGATTGGGGTCTGGGGCGGCGTCGTTGGGATCTCGATGGCGCTCGGGCCGGTGGTCGGCGGTGCGCTCGTGGATGTGGCCGGCTGGCGCTCCATCTTTTGGATAAACGTGCCCATCGGCGTCCTCGCGATCGTGCTCGTCGCACGTGTCGTGCCCGAGTCGCGCGCAGAACGGCCGCGACGGCTCGACCCGCTTGGCCAGGTACTGGCGATGGTCTTCCTGGCCACGCTGACCTACGCGATCATCGAGGGCGGCGACGCCGGCTGGAGCTCAACCCGGGTGCAGG
>JBKPSR010000142.1:0-16391 GCA_046735115.1 Actinomycetota bacterium | reverse complement strand
CGGGCATTGAAGGCTGCACCAAGTGGGGACACCCCGAGGGTGGTTTGACGATCGCGCCGGACGGCGCGCACCTGTACGTGGGCGTGGAGGTCGTCCGACCCGACGTGATCGCGCAAGGTGTCGCGACGCTCAAGGTGCTCGCGCCCAGCGGTGGCGTGAGCCCGACGAGCCCGCTCGTCTGCGTCGCCGATCCGGTGGATGGGACGGTCCCCGCCGGCTGCGCCGACCCCATCGTGGGATGGGGAACAGAGCACATGACCTTCGCCCCTGGTGGACGCCATCTCTACGCCAGTGCGCAGGCGTTCGTGCGCGACCCCGCCACCGGCGCACTGACCGCCATCAGCGGCCGGGGGGGCTGCTACAGGTTCGATGAGGACGACCTAACTCCGGGCTTGGAATGCATGCT
This sequence comes from Actinomycetota bacterium, assembly GCA_046735115.1. Lineage (GTDB taxonomy): Bacteria > Actinomycetota > Thermoleophilia > Solirubrobacterales > Thermoleophilaceae > JACVRW01. The sequence goes on along the minus strand of JBKPSR010000142.1, from coordinate 15,985 downwards.
CTTGCGAGCGTTCGGGGCCGGCGGTCGTGGGGGAGCTTTTTTGCCCATTGCAGTGAGCCCCGATGGCCGAAACGTCTATATGGCCGACGGTGACCGCGTCGCGGGCGCATTCGAGCGCAACTCGCAGACCGGCACGCTGAGGCAGCTCCGCGGACGAGCTGGCTGCGTACGGCTCGACGGCGGCAAGGGCTGCGGCTATGCCCGGGCGCTGTACGGCCCCGACCTACTACGTGTCTCGCCCGACGGGCGCAGCGTCTACGCGTCCAACTTCCTCGCGGACTCCCTCGTCGTCTTTCGCCGCAACCGAAGCACCGGCGTGCTGCGGCAGCTCGCCGGGCCGAGCGGCTGCGTTGCGGGGCCGGGCGGGCTCCTGGCGCACAGCTGCGCGCCCATGCGCGCGTACTCCATACGAGACTTCGCCATGTCCCCGGACGGGCGAAACCTGTACACGGCCGCCGACGCCAGCATCGGAGTGTTCACGCGCCGCACTCGCTGACCAGGTTCGCTGCGCCATCAGCTCGACGTCCGAAACGCACGGCTTACTTTCGACAAGGCCATGGCAATCATCGGCCGCTCCCGCTCGCCGCCCAGCGCCCCAGCTGCTGGCGCTCCTCGAGCCGCGCCCGCCGGGAGGCGCCGTCCGCCTCCCGCTGCGCCTCGGCCGCATCCCGGCTGGCCAACACGTCCATCACCTCGACCAGCCGGCGAGCCAGCGGCGGGCACGCCGATGCGCCACGCGCCGTACCGGCGGAGACCGCCGCATCGAGCTGCGCCGCGAGCGCCCTCGCCACCGCCGCGAGCCCCCCTCATCGCCCTCGAGGTCGCGGCCCTCCAGGAACCGCTCGATACTGGCCAGAACGCACTCGCTCACAGACAGGGCCCCCGGCCAAAACAGCGTTGTCGGAGGGGGTTTTGATGACTTTCCGGCCGCCATCGCTCGGCTAGCCCCGATTGGCCCTACCTGCCTTCCTGCCCCCTTGCCCATCTTGACCCTTTCTGTCTCGCGGCGGGCGCCGCCTGGTGGGTCAAGGACCAGGCGAACGCCGCCACGAGAGATGTTCTAGAACGGCCGGTACTGAGAGAAAGTAAGGGCGCGGTCGGACGCCTTCGTGTGGGCGCCCAGCGGCGCTCCAGCCCCCACAGGATGGGTCAGCCCGCGTCGCTCTCCGGGAAGCCCGATCCAGGTCAAGGTTGGCCCTTCCCTAGCCGCCGCCGGCGTTGGCCCCCCCGACGCGCCGGGCGGGCGTGCCCTCAACCATCGTGGCGCCACCGGCCGGCTCCCGCGAGATCTGCTCGGCGACCGCCCGGGCAGCTTCCTCGGATTCGAACAGCAGCAGCGAGGCGCCCCCGATCCTTGGCGACTCGCACCCAGTACGCCGCGACGAAGTAGAGGTCTTCTTGCAGATTCTCCTCGAAAGGCTGGCACAAGCTGCAGCCGTGGTCTGGGAGCGAGTGGATCTGCGCAACCTAAGAGCTGTATGTTGCGCGCGGCGGCTCGAACCTCGGCTCGAGCCCATTTCGCACATAACTGCTCGCGTCTGGACAGGTCGTCACGGCCGGAGGTCGGCGGCCAGCAGGAGTGTCAAGGAGGTGGCGCGCTGCGCGTTTCCCGAACGGCTGTCCCCGTGTTGCTCGCCGCCGGGCTCGCGACGGGGTGTTTGGGGCGCGCCACGTCGACCGCGGCTGCGGAGCCCGGCCCGGAGTTCTTCGGCGCCAATACGCAGGGCGTGGTGTCCATGCTCCCTATGACCAGCTGGCCGACGCACTTCGACCGCATGGCCGCCCTGGGGCTCCGCGTCGCGCGGGCGGACGCGAATTGGCGGTGGGTGGAGCCAAGCGCGCCGTCGGGTGGCGCGCACAACTACGAGTGGGCGACGCTCGACAAGATGGTCGAGGCGATCGCGGGCGCGGGCATACGCTGGCACGCGGTGATCGCGCACGCGCCGTGGTGGGCGTCCAAAGACGGCTACCAGCTGCACCCCGATTATTACGGGGACTACGTCGCCTTCTCGGCCGCACTCGCGCGCCGCTACGGGCCCGGCGGCGACTTCTGGGCGCAGCATCGCTCGCTGCCGTACAGGCCGGTTATCGACTTCGACGTCTGGAGCGAGCCGAACTCGACCCACTTCTGGGCCCCCATCCAGGACCCGAAGGAGTACATGCGCCTGTACCTGCCGACTCGCGACGCGATCGCGGCTGCCAACCCGTCCGTCAAGACGCTGCTCTCGCTGGGTTGGCAGGACTTCGAGTCTTACGTGATCGCGGCGCTCAAGGATGGCGGACCCGTCGACGGGATCTCCTTCAACCCATACGGACTTACGGCGGATGCGACGCTCGACCTGGTCCGGCGGCTCCACCTCGCGCTGCGCTGGATAGGACGCGGCGCCGTTCCTGTCGACGTGGGCGAGTTCGGCCTTCCCAGCTCGCGCCTGGGAAACGACTCCCTTCCACCCGAGGAGACGCGCGCAGCCACGGTCGGCCTCACCGCCGAGGCGCTCAGCCGCTCGGACTGCCCCGTCGAGAGATACCTCGTATACAGCCTCGCGCAGCCCCAGACCGACCTGACGGACTACCAGGAGTCGATGGGGCTGCTCGACATAAGCGGGTCGCCGACGCTCACCGGCGCGCTGTATCGCGACCTGGTCGCGGAGGCGGCGCGCTCGCGCCCTGCGAGCTCGCGCCCTGCGAGCCCGCTGCCGCTCTGCTCCGACGCCCCGGAGTGGTGGCGGCTTTCGACCGTGCTGCCGGACCTGAGCGTCCGCTGGCGCGAGAGTCTGTTGAGCATCGAGATGATCCTGGACCCCCAGCCCGGCGGCTGTTGGGGCGCGCGTGTGCGCTACAGGGGCTATCCGCTGGAGGACGCGACGATCCGCTTCAGGGGCACCAACCCGCGCTATCGGCGTCAGATGGGCTTCACCAAGACGAACCGCTACGGCGCGGCGAGCTTCTGCTTCCCCGACGCCGCGGTGCGGAAGGGCGAGGTGTGGGCGGAGGTCCCGCGGGTCGCCGCGTCGGCGATCGTCGACCTCGGGGACAACGTCGCGCCGGTCATCAGCGGATTCTCCTTCAGCAGGCGCCGGCTGGATCTGAGTCTCCGGCGCGGGGCGCCGACAACGAGGCCGGCGACGCGCGGGAAGCCGACGCACTTCCGCTACGTCCTCAACGAGGCCGCGAGCGTGCGGATACGGATCCGCCGTCTGCGCGGACCTCGCCCGATACTCCTCTGCCGGCGGATGAGGCTAACCAGGAAGGTCTGCCTCCGCACCCGCCGCTCCGGGCTCCTGCGCGATAACGGAGTCGTAGGACGAAACAGGGTTCGATTCGAAGGCTCGATCCGCGACAAAGCCCTGGCGCCGGGGCGGTACCGCGCCCTCATCACCGCAGAGGACGCCGCCGGTAATCGAGCCAAGCCGCGTGCGGTCCGCATCAGCGTGAGGGTGACTCCGTGACTTTCGCCGAACGCGCCCGTTCTAGCTCGTGACGGCCGCCCGACGAACGACTGATGTCTCCATGCATACGACCGACCGCACTTCTACAAGCGAACCCGCCCCCGAGGCGCGCGCCCGTGAGCCCGGCCGTGGCCCCGTCGGACTGATGGTCGCAGTTGCGGCCACGACATTGGTCTGGATCGCCGCGCTAGTAGCGCTTGCGGGCTGGCTCATCGCCCACCTGTTCTAAGCGGCCTTCGCGTTCACGCGCCGCCGAAACCGCTTCGCGACCTCCTGATCAGCTTGGTGGCCTCAATCGCTGGCCACGACATGCAGCTTCGGCCGGGTCTGTTCCGCTGCCAGGATCGTCGCCTGCCACTTCCCGGGCAGGTCGTCGAAGCTGTCCGCGTCGAGCAGCGCCTTCGTGAACTACCTGCGCTGCTCATCGCTCACGTCAGAGCGGTGGAGGCATGAAGCGTCGTGCTCTGGGAACCCCGTTTCAGATTCGCTCGCTCTACGCTCCGCCCGTGGCGAGCGCCGAGCTGAGCCGCCGGGTCGAGAAGGTCGTCCAGTAGCGCCGTGACTTCGAGGGCCTAACGAAGCGGGTGCCCGACATCAGACCGGCGGCACAAACGATCTAGAGCTTGATGATGGAGATGACGTGGCGGTTGAGCCACCTGGGTACCGCCGGCACGCGATCCGCGATTCGTCTCACCTAGCTACGGCCTCCTCGGGCCATTGAGTGAGGCCGTATTGTCCGCCAGACGTTGAGCCTGCGTCCACCCTAGCCCCCTCACCGCCGCTCAAGCCCGCTGGTTCTAGGCTGCGCCAATGGCAAGCGCCGCCCTGAGCCGCCGCGTCGAGAAGGTCGTCGGGTTGGACCTCACACCGAGCGCGCAGCAATGTCTCGCGATGGCAATCTCAACACGACCTCGAGGTTCCACGCGGGGGCGCCGCGCTCTCGCTGCAAATCCCATCGCGCAATTGCCTCGAGTGCTTGGTAGACCTTTCCCCGAGTGCGTCGCATACGGTAGAAGGGCCAGCGAAGTACGGCGGACAGAGGCGCGAGCCATAACCCTCCACGATGCGCCTGAACGATGCTGAGACGGTCACCCGCCAAGGCGGCGAGATCTTCGAGATGGAAGTGCTGATGCCACTCAATCGGCCGGCCGGCCTCACCGTAGTCGCGGTTCTTGAGGCTTCCTCCTCCGACCAGGGCCGCGTACAGCTTCGGCATCCGAAATCGAAAGTTGTCAGCGTCGAGCCACTCGAAGCGCCCGGCGTGGGGCACCGTGATGACTGCGGCGCCGGTCGGCCGCAGCACTCGCGCTATCTCCGCCAAGGCAACAGCGCAACACCCGGCCGGAACGTGCTCAAGCACCTCCATGCAGGTGACGAGATCAAAGCGCGCCTCTGCGAACGGCAGATTCTCTGCGGCTGCGACGCGTAGGTCCGCATCGGGCAGTTCCAAGCGAGCACGTTCAATCGCCCTCCGGTTGATAGCGACACCGGCGAGGGAGGCGCTGGGAAAACGCAGCCGGCAGTCGCTCAGCAGTGCACCCTCGTTACAACCCACGTCGAGCACAACCCCGTGCGGGTCGGCTAGCCATGACGGAGGATCACGCGACGGCCCCTCGGCATTAGGACTCGACCTCGCATGGCTCGGTTTCTCTCGAAGTGTCCGAGGGCGAACTCCCGAACGCTCCGCGAGGCGGGTCACCGCTCACGCCACCTTCGACCGCCCCACCTGGCTGGCGCAGACTTGTCGGGGCCGCCGTGTCGGGCAAAGCCTTCGAAATGTCCGCACGACACTTACATCACCACGCTTGTCACGTATGGCCACCCTGGGTAGCCGCCCGGCGGCTAGCGGCTGGCTGCTCAGGGCCGGGCAGGGGCGCGCGCCGGGACACCCTCTTCCCGACGCAAGCGCCCCGGCTCGGGCTCCCACGAACTAGCCGACCTGCCCGATGGGCACGCAGATCACATACGCGGTGAAGGCGCTCGGCACCCCGGCCGTGGCGACGCGCGCAGTCCAGCCGCCAAGCTCGGGGAAGCTGTCGACCAGGAATGCGTTCTGCTCATCGGCCACTTTGGCGCCGCCGCCAACGGGGCGATACCCCGCGTCGCAGCTCGCAGTGGCAGCGGCGGTCGGTCCGGAAGTAGTACCCGCCGCGGTCCGGACGATTGCGCGGTCGATCGCTGCAGCCGAGTCGGCATGCGACGCGTTCGCCGCGTTATCGGCTGCGGCTGCCGATGGCACCTTCCCGAGGCTAGATTCGAGGATGTCCGCCCCGGTCAGGGAGTCGTTCTTGACCTTCTTCGAGTTGACCGCGCCTTTCTTGATCTTCTTCGTGGTGACCGCGTTCTTCTTCAGCTGCGCCGTGCCGACGCTGTTCTTCGGCAGCGTGATTGCGGCGTAGCCCGTGCCGCCCATTGCAACCACCAGCGCGATGAGGGCGACGACCATCGAAGCAGATGGCCGACGCAGGAGGATGCCTCGCATCGAAAGACCTCCGAATGTAGAGGGGCAGGGATGCCCGGCGCGGGGCTCCTAGCTACGAATCTCGATCATTGCGTCGGGCTTGAGCGATCCTCTCCACCGCGTGCCCGTATGTCAAGAGCGCGTACCCAAGTCGGACGTTTCACCGACTAATGGTGTGCAATTAAGCCCCGGGCATCCCGGGCGAAGTCGTCCACCTGCTGCGTGACGCCGGATCGCCGACCTCGCTTCGGGGGCAGGACCCCCAGACATCATCGGCCGCCCCCGTTCGCCGCCCAGCGCCCCAGCCGTTGGCGCTCCTCGAGCCGAGCCCGCCGGTCCGCGCTGCTCGCTTCCCGTTCCGCCTCGGCCGCATCCCGGCTGGCGAACACGTCCATGACCTCGACCAGCCGGCGGGCGAGCGGCGGACCTGCCGACAAGCCACGCGCCGAACCGGCCGCGACCGCCGCATCCAGCTGCGACGCGAGCGCCCTCGCCACCGCCGCGAGCACCCCCTCATCGCCCTCGAGGTCACGGCCCTCCACGAACCGCTCGACACGGGCCAGAACGCTCTCGCTCACAGGTCAGGCCTCCGGGCAAAACACCGTTGTCGGAGAGGGGGTTTTGATGACTTTCCGGTCGCCTTCTCGCCCGGAACCGGCGCGAAAGCGGCCCCCGAGGTGACTCCGAACCTGCCAGATTCCTTTGCAGCCGCTAAATCGCGGATTCCGGAGAAATTCTGGAGTTTTTTTCGCGGTGACCTACCTGGGTCGTCCTCGGGGCGTGGCCATGAAGTTGCGGACCCTCCCCCACGAGAGCGCAGAAATGTTCCCAGCTCGAACACATGCGCTTTGCATGAAAAGCGCTAGCACACGTGTTTCTCGGCGGAACGCTTGGAATGCTCCAAGGCGGACAGGTCATTCGTCGCTGCTGCCTGTTTCCTCTAGGTAGAGATAGAGCACTGTTCGCACCGAGCGGACGATCCCGGAGCGATCCCTGGACCAGACCGTGACCTGCACGTCGCGTCCTTCGAGATAGCCGAGGCCGGAGGGGTTGTAAATGTCCGCAAAGTGTCTGCGGGTGCGGGCTGGTATTCGGAAATCAAGAAACTTCGACCTGCCCCTTGCCGCGCGGAAGGGCACCCGAGGGAGTGGGCGGCCACCGGGCACGGTGATCTCAGCTTCGCCTTTGCACACTGCCGGTCCATCACGAGGGCAGACGACCTCCATCTCCAGAGTCCGGTCAAGCACGAGATTCTCGTCGTAGTAGCCGTCGAGCGAGACCGGGGCTGCTCGTGCGACGCCGCGCCGACGCCATTGTTCACATCGACTCGTGTAGACGTACTCGACGTCAAGCCCGTCAGCCAGCACGGTTTCTCGATAGCGGCGGCCGGAGCAGAAAATGATGTCCGGCCAGCCGTCTCGCGCTCGTATCACCTGGCCGCCGCGTGCGACGGTCACCTCGTCTGCGCCCGAACCGGGAACTATCACGCCGCCCCTGGCGAGCGATTCGATGTAGTCCGCGCCCGGGCCGCCGAAGAGCTGGCCGGCTCCCACGATGTAGTCGGCTCCGGCTCCTCCGCTCACCCAGTGGGGCAGGCTCGTGATCGCGCGTGCTGCCGGAAAATCACAGAGCTCGTCGCCTTCGTCTGAGTGCGGCCCCAAGAGCGAGTCGTCGCCGGGACCGCCGCTCAGCCTGCCGAGGCCGCGGAGGTCGTCCCATCCTTTCCCGCCCGCGACGCTGCCTCCGGGGAGCGCGACGGCGACGCAGGCGAAATCGTGATGATCGCGGAGCCAGATGCGCGGCCCGAGTGGCCGACTGCCGTCCGGGATCGAACACCTCACTAACCCTGCGTCGGGCGGCGACATTCTGTCGCAGCCTTGGCCGGGCTCCTCCAAGGCGCGATCGTTCAATACATAGGCGGTCGGCGGCCGGAACGGACGCGGCGGCTCGCGCTCGAGCGGGGCACCGTCCTGGGACCAATCCAGGAACAGTACGACGTGATTCCGCTCGGCTCCGTCAGCTGTGTAGGAGAGCCGCGCGAATTGATGACCCTCAACCACCGTCACCCGAAGCGCGGCGGTCCCAGCCACGGCGCCACTCGTAGGGAGTAGCGCGAACCACAGCACGCACACAACGGCCGCGACTGCACCCCGGAGGAGCGTCCGACGGTCATGGCCCGGTGGAGCGAGCATGTCCCTTCACTTCCGCTCTAAGTGCTCGTGCTTACTCGACACGAGCTCACGACCGATCCTAAATCCGGGGCCGCGGACTGAGCAAGGGAGCCCCAGCCGGGCCAAGCGCTCTGTGGGAACGCCCCGCGCTATCGCGATGGACGACAAACAGCAGCGGCGAGATCGCTAGCGCACCCCAGCGTTCTCAGCCCCCGTATTCCGCCAGTGGCAGGGGGAGCAGATGCCTTGGAGGCCGTCGAGGCGGTACGGCTCGCCGCCCCGGGCTAGCGGGATGATGTGATCGACCTCGGTGCTCAGCGCGTTGTCGCAGACCTTGCAGATGGGGTCGCGTGCGAGCACGGCCCGGCGCGCCATCTCCCATTTGCGGCGCTTGTAGACGCCCGACGTGGCCTCTCGACGCGCGCGAGAGCGTTCACGTTCGATCGCCCTGCGGTATTCGTCACAGCGGCCACGCGCCGTGGCGACTCGAGGACACCTGGGCTCGAGGCAGAGCCGCGCGGGCATCGGCCGCCGACCTCCTTGACGTCGAGGCCGAGCATGTTGCAGACGTTCTCGAGCAGCCGTTGGTCGTCGCCGTTCAGGTGGCGGGCCGTACAGCCATCGTCGTAGATCACCTGCTTGAACGGCTCCGTCGCCGACACGAAAGCGTTGGCGGCGTCAATCATCGACGCGAAGTAGCGCACGTCGCCTTGCGCCAGCGTCTTGCACGAGTCGTCCGACGTGATTAGCCGGTACGGGGAGGGTCGCCGGCGGGCGTCGGGCACCGTGGGACCACCTGGGCGGCAGGCCGCACCCCCACCGTGTTTTCCAACCCGGGCGGGCTCCCTCCCCCGCCCAGGGCCTTGCGAGGGAAGGTGGCGGTCACCATCGGCTCGCCCTATCCCTGTACTGGAGCCTGATGCGCTCTGAGTGGGTCGGCGGGAGCCGGATGCCGCACTCGGCGGCCTGCCGACGCAGCTCGGCCACCGTCGGCGCGGCCTTGACCTCGGGCTCCGGTTCGGCCCGGGGTGTGCGGTCGATGCCGGCCAGGGCTATCTCGATCCTGACCCGGTCCGACTCGCGCCTCAACTCGCGGAGGCTCGCGGCGTCTGCCTGACGGATCAGTCCGTTGGCCTTGGAGGTTGGCTTGAGAGTGAAGCCGGTGATGTCGAGTTCTTCGAGCGTGCGGGTGTCGTCGTCCTCGTCGCTGCGAAGCACCATGTAGTCCAGCTCCAGCGCGACCGCGTTCGCCTTGACCGCCGTCCAGGCGTGGCGCGCCTCGCCCGGGTGCTCGCCGTCTAGGTCGATGCTGCCCTCGAACAGCGGCCCAAACCCGTCCTCGTCGCGCAGGGTGGCCGGGTCTACGTTGCCGACCGGGGAGGCGAAGCTCGGTCTCTCACGCCACTGGAGCGGGATCGGCTCGCCGCGCTCCTGCCGTCGCTTGATTGTGCGATCGAACGCCCCCCTGGCGATGCGGTCCGCGCCAGCCCGGCGCACGTCGGCGATCGCGGCGAACCAGCCGGTATATCCACCCGTCTTCGTGCTGGCCGCGGCGGTCTTCGTTTCTTGGCGTGTGATCTCTTGAACCCGTTCGAGCAGCTCGGGTCCGACCGTGTGGCCCTGCTCGAGCAGGTACGACACACCGACCTCGAGCCGGCGGAAGTCGCGCCGCTTCACCAGGTCGCGGGCCTCGCGGACAAGCAGCTCGTACTGAAGCTCGTCCATGCCGAGCGCCGCGATCGCTTTCCAGAGGCGGTCGCCGTCGTTCCCGGCCCGCCTGGGCGTCTTGCCCTGCATGGACGGATGGGACGGGTGCGGCGGCGGCCAGCCCGGTTCGCCCATCCCGCCGGCGAGCGTCACCAGCGCACGGTCCCGGACGTCCTCAGAGCCGCCGCGCTCTGGTCCGAGCGCGACGTGGCCGAGCGAGACCAGCTCATCGCCCTTCACCCGCGGGATCGCCGTCGCCTCGACTACCGGAACCCCGAGCAGCAGCGCCGCAGCGACGTGCCGGGCTTCGTGGCGAGCGGCGCCGCCAAGCTCCGCGAGGCGCTTGCTCGCGGCGGTGCTCACGAGCGCACCTTGCACGCCGCAACCCGGCTTGCGAGCCTCAGATCCTCGCCGACAGTCCTCGCCGAACCGCCCACCATCTCGGCGATCACGAGCTGCCGCACAACAGCGCGATCCTCTTCTGTCGCCAGCACGTGGGCGGCGTCGGCCACATCACTCAGGGGAGCCGAGCGGGAGCGGAAGGGGATTTGGAGCGACCAGCTCACGCGGCTTCCCGTTCGAGGTAGGCGCGGACGTCGTCCGGGTCGATGCGGAGCTGGCGGCCAACATGGCGTGCGCGCAGCTCGCCGCGGTCGATCTCGCGGTAGATCGTCTCCCGGGACACCTGCGCCATCCGCGCAGCGTCGGCCGGCGTGAGGAGAACGCCGGCGTCCCGCGTTCGCGTCTGCGTGCTCATGCACCAAGGATCCCGTGCGCCTGTCACGGTTCTGGCGCGCTGCAGTTGCGCTGCAGTCGAGGTCGGATTCCCAGGGGTCCGAGGGGGTTGCCCAGGGGTCGACTTGGCTTGTAAAGCCAGATCTGGCTCTGCGGCTACCGCGCTGTCAGATGTAGTACATCGGCGTTGCCGAGTCGCGTGCCTCGCGCTCGGCCACGTCGGCGATGGTGGTCCCCGCTAGGACGGTCCTGAGGGCGTCGGCCGCCTCGGTCCAGATCGGGCCGCCCGTGGCCGCCTCGGCGCCAAGCTCGCCCTCGAGCAGGTCGACGACCTCGAGGATGGTCACCTCCGTCGGGGGTCGGGCGAAGCTGTAGCCACCCTTCACGCCGCGCTGGGACTGGAGGATGCCGGCGCGGCGGAGGGTCGCGAACAGGCCCTCGAGGAACTGCACCGGGATGTCGCGCGCGCGAGCCAGATCGCCGATCGGCACGGGCGTCGCGTCGCCGCGACGGGCCAGCTCCGACAGCGCGCGCACCGCGTAGGGCGACTTGCTCGTTATCACCAGCACGGCGCAGTGACTCTACGGTATGCGCATGCGCGCTCTGAGACTCGACTTGTGGCTTCCGCCATTCGTGCTCATGGGCGTCATCTTCGTGCTCTCGGCTCAGCCCAGCCTCGACTCCGGCCTCGGCGTGGCCGACCTGATCGGCCGCAAGCTCATCCACTTCGCGGAGTACGCGCTCCTCTGTTTCCTCTGGTGGCGGGCGCTCGTGACCGTCACGACGCCCCGGCGCGCCGCGCTGCTCGCCTTTCTGCTCGCGAGCGGATACGCGCTCACCGACGAGTACCACCAGACCTTCGTCGAGGATCGCCACGGCACCCCCGTCGACTGGCTGATCGACTCCGCGGGGGCCGCCGTCGCGGCGCTCATGCTGCACGCTCGCGAGAGGACCGCCGTCTGATGCGGCGCATCCCGATCGAGTCCGCGGGCCCGATCCTTCTGTTCGCGACCGCCCGCCTCGCGCTGGCGCTCGTCGCGCTCGCCTCGGTCATCGTCGTCGGCTTCCCCTACCAGGGACGTGCCACCGCGGTGCTGGCCGTGTTCGTCCTCTGGTCCGCGCTCGTGCTCTGGGCGGTCCGACAGCGGCCGGAGCGCGCGCTCCACCCGCTCGTTCCCACCGTCGATTTCGCGCTGCTCCTCGCACTGGAGCTGCTCGTGCCGGACACGCTGTTCGGCGTGCGCCTGGCCGCCCTCTTCCTGATCGCCGCCCACGCGCACTTCCAGGGCGAGCGGCGCGGGCTGATGATCGCCGTCCCCGGGTCAACCCTCCTCGTGGTCGGGTCCGCCCTCCGCGGCGACGCACCCGTCGATTCGGACCTGCTCGTCTTCTACGAGGCCGTGTTCCTGCTGGCGTCCGTCGCGACCGCGCTCGTCGTCGGGCTGCTTCGCACGTCCGAGTCGAGCTCGCGCCTCCGCGCCCGCAGCCTCTCCCGCCGCACGATGCAGGCGGAGAGCGAGGTCCGGCGCCGCGTCGCGGAGTCGATCCACGACGGCCCGGTGCAGGAGCTGATCGGCCTCGACATGATTCTGTCCGCCGCACGCAGCGAGGCCGATGGCGACAAGGTCGGCGACCTCATCGACGAGGCCCGCGATCTGGTGAGCCGCAACGTCCGCGCGCTCCGCGACGAGATCGTCGAGCTCGGCCCGTACGCATTCCAGGAGCTGACCTTCGACACCGCCCTCGAGGCCTGCCTGCCCGTGTGGCAGCGGCGCTACGGCTTCGAGGTCCGGCTCGCGATCGAGCGCGTCGAGCTGAGCCCCGAGATGGCCGGCGACCTCTTCCGGATCGCGCAGGAGGCCGTCGTGAACGCCGGCCGCCACGCAGAGGCGAGCCGCGTGGAGCTCTCGCTGAGGACCGTGGACGGACAGATCGAGCTGCGCGTGGCCGACAACGGCCGCGGCATCGACACCACCAACGTGTTCGGATCGACGGAGCCCGGCCATCTCGGCCTTGCGAGCATGCGCGAGCGCGCCGAGCTGATGGACGGCGAGCTCACCGTCGAGTCCTCGGACCGCGGCACCCGCGTGATGGTGGTGGCGCCGCTCCGGGCGCCGGCCTAGATCCAGCCGCGCTCGGTGGCGATCAGGACGGCCTGCGCACGATCGACCGCGCCGAGCTTCGCGTAGGTGTTGTGGAGGTGCGTTCGCACCGTGCTCGTGGACAGCTCGAGCTCGTGCGCAATCTGCTTGTAGACCTTGCCCTCGGCGAGCCGCTTCAGCACCTCGACCTCGCGCGTGGAGAGCGGGCACGGGTCCACGTTGCGCTTCGCCTGGCCGCTGCCCTGCGGCAGCTCGTACATGACCGAGCGGAGCTGCTCGGTGGTGAGCCCGCACAGCCGCGCCGCCTGGAGCAGCTGCTTCGGGTTGACGGTCTGGCCGTGCCCGTAGTGAGCGAGCATGTCGGCAAGCCGGACGAGCGCGGCCTCGCCGTCGACGTCGTCCGCGTGATGGCGCTCGATCGCCGTCGCGAGCCGGTTCGGCAGCGCCCAGCGGCGGGCGAGCACGCCGCCCACGAGCGCGTGATCGACACCCAGCTCGAGGCGCTCCTTGTGCAGGCGCTCCTCGGGCGTCCGCGCCGCGCCGTGGATCTGCGACGGGTAGCCCGGATACGCGTGCGTGAGAACGAGCTTGCCGACGTCGTGGAGCAGCGCCGAGCAGAGCACCTGGTCGCGGTCGTCGTACTCGAGCTCGCGCGCGAGCCGGTCGGCTGCCGCCTGCGTCGCGACCGCGTGAAGGCGGAAGCGCTCGGGCATGAGGTCCCAGCCCGGCGTGCGCTCGAAGAAATCGAAGGTGGCGGTCCGGGCGGCGAGTGTCTCGACGCCCTCGGGAGTGAGGATCTCGACCGCCTCGGGGATACTCGCGATCTTCCCCTTCTTTCGCTGCGCGGTGCGGTTAGCGATGCGCAGCACCGTGATCACGAGCGCGACGTCCGACTCCACCGCCTGCACCACCTCGCCCACCGAGGAGCGGTCCTCGCGCACCACGCGTAGCACGCGGTTACGCGACTCGGCGAGAGCCGGGAAAGCCTCGAGCGCCTCGAAGGCCGCGGTCAGCCGCCGGCCGTGACCTTCGTTGTGACGCGCCGCCGATTCCTGGGTTGCGGCATGCTTGATTGAGGGCGACGCTTCCACAGTCACCCCGGGTATCGGCACGGCTGGACGAAAGGTTGAGACTTAACGGCTAGGCGGCGTCTCTTTCCGCCTTCTGGCGCGCCGTTTGCACCCTTGACACCGACTCGTCGCGACCCAGTGCAGCGAGCGACTCGAAGATGCCCGGCGACACGGTCGTCCCGGTCAGCGCGACGCGGATCGGCTGGTAGACATCCTTTGGCTTCGCGCCGAGCTCGTCGACGTGCGCCCGCAGGGTTGCCTCGACCTCCTCCACGCCGAACGGCTCGGGCACCGACTCGATGAGGTCGAGCACGCGCTGCCAGTCGGTCGCCGCGCCCCACTGCGCCCAGGCCGTCTCGTCGAAGTCGAGCGGCCCCTCCACGAGCGGGCCGGCGAGCGGCCAGAAATCGGCGAGCGTCTGCATCTTCTCGCGCGAGATCTCGACGAGCGCGAGCGGTATCGCGCGGCCGTAGAACTCCTCGAGCCGGCGATGGAGATCCTCCACCGGCAGGTCGCGCATGTAGCGGCCGTTCATCCAGCGCAGCTTCTGCTCGTCGAAGACCGCGGGGTTCTTGGAGACGCGCTCGAGCGCGAACCGCTCGACGAGCTCGTCGGTCGTCATGAAGGTCGTGCTCTCGTCATAGCCCCAGCCGAGGAGCGCGATGTAGTTGCGCACGGCCTCCGGGAGGTAGCCCTGGCCGCGGACCTCCTGCACCGACGCCGCCCCATGGCGCTTCGACAGCTTCTTGCCGTCCGGCCCGTGGAGCAGCGGGATGTGGGCATACACCGGCGGCTCCGCGCCGAGGGCGCGCAGCATCATGAGCTGGCGCGGCGTGTTCGACACGTGGTCCTGGCCCCGCACGACGTGCGTGATCCCCATGTCGCGGTCGTCCACCGCCACCGCGAGGTTGTAGAGCGGGCTCCCGTCCGAGCGCTGGATCACGAAGTCCTTGATGGCCGAGAAAGGGTTCGTCACGTCGCCGAGCACGGCGTCGTGAAAGGTGATCTCGCCCTCCTCCGGCACGCGGAAGCGGACGGCGCCCTCGTCCTCGTAGGCGTGACCCGACTCGAGCAGCTCCTGCACGGCGGCCTGGTGGTTGTCGCGCCGCTCCCACTGCGAGTACGGCCCCTCGTCCCAGTCGAGCTCGAGCCAGCGAAGCGCGTCGAGGATCAGCTCGACGTTCTCGGGTGTCGAGCGCTCGCGGTCCGTGTCCTCGATTCGCAGCACGAACTCGCCACCCGGGCCGCGCGCGAGCAGCCAGTTGTACAGCGCCGTCCTCGCGCCGCCGATGTGGAGGACGCCCGTCGGGCTGGGTGCGAAGCGAACCCTCATCGTCAGAGCACAGCCGCCTCGGCGCTCGCCGGCTCGGGATCGGGCTGGCGCATCATCCGGAACGCGTTGAAGAGGCCGATCACGGCGGCGATGAGCGTGATGAGCAGCGCGACCTGAAGCGCGAGGTGCCGCGCGTCCGTGTTGATGCTGAGGATCTCGTCCCGAATCTCCTTCGGCTCGCCCGCGACCAGCTTCTCGAGCTGAGCGTCGCTCATCACCTGAGCGTCGTCCTCCAGCACGTCGGCGACGTGCTCCTGCTGGGCCGGCGGCAGGACGGGGCTCGACTCGGCCTTGTTCGTGAAGGCGATGGACAAGGTGGCGAGCATGATCGCGCCCGCGAAGGCGAGTCCGAACGACAGCCCGAACGAGCCGGTCGCCGAGTTGACGCCGGCAGCCTCACCGACCCGCTCCTCGGAAACCGGGGACAGCGTGTA
Organism: Actinomycetota bacterium; assembly: GCA_046735115.1. Taxonomy (GTDB): domain Bacteria; phylum Actinomycetota; class Thermoleophilia; order Solirubrobacterales; family Thermoleophilaceae; genus JACVRW01. Next base: position 523 of record JBKPSR010000142.1, on the reverse strand, counting down.
GTTGTTCAGCTGCGACACCAGCAGCCCGAGGCCCGCGCCCGCCAGGATCAGCGGAACCACCAAGTACCACCCGCTGTCCGCGCTCGGGACGATCGGTATCAGGATCACCATCGACACGAGCACCAGTAGGAAGCCGGCGCGGATCAGGCTGGCCGGGCGGCGCCTGCCCGCCCTCCTCCCGGCTAGCAGTGCCACGCCGAACATAGTGAGCGACAGCGGTGCGAGCGAGAGCCCCGCCTGGAGCGCGTTGTAGCCGAGCACCAGCTGGAGGTAGATGGGCAGGGCGATCAGCATTCCGCCGAGCGCTATCTGCTGGAGGATCCCCTGTGCGATCCCGAAGCTGAACAGCTTTGACGCGAACAGCGTCGGATCGAGGAGCGTGGGCTTCCCCTCGCGCTTCCGGCGAACCAGCCAGCGTACGAGCGCGCCGAGAGCGGCCAGTCCGAGCACGAGCAGGGCGGCGACGGATTCGCCCCCCTCCTGCCAGACCAGGACACCGAGCACGACGCCGCCCATGCCGACC
>JBKPSR010000141.1:0-26803 GCA_046735115.1 Actinomycetota bacterium | reverse complement strand
GCAGCGCGAGCAGGTTGTTGTGGAGGTCCGACGCAACCACGACGCTGCGCAGCCCCTGCGTCTGCCGCCGCGAGGACTCGGAAACGAGCTGCGCCAGGCCCACGAGCTGCTGGTTCAGCTCCTCCGAGATCGCCCTCGCGGAGCCCTGGGCGCGCTCGATCGTCCGGAGCGCCACCGGGATGTCGGGGCCGTTCGCGTAGTACTCCGGGTCCGCGATCTCCCCCCGCGGCGGCAGGAGCAGCGCCAGCGCGAGCGAGCCCGCGAGCGCCGTGCCCCCCGCCGCCGCGAACAGCCACCGCAGCCGAGGGGCGCCGTGGCCGCGCACTGCGAGCGCCACGACCAGGCCCGCCGCGAGCGCGCAGACGAATACCAGCGCGATCAGCTCCCGCAGATAGGACGCCAGGGCGTCGCCCGCCTCGCTACGCACCGCCTCGACGTCCGGGAGCCGGCCCCCGGCGACCCGTTGGGCGGCGACCCGGTCCACGGTTCGAACGTCGATCGACAGCCTTGCCGGCAGCCGCACTGCGGCGAAGCGCACGCCCCAGTCCACGAGCGGCACGTAGAGGTCCAGCGCGCCGCTGTGGAAGGGCTGCACGGACAGCTCGATCCGACCCACGCTCAGGTCGCGCTCCACGCTGTAGGTGGACAGCGCCAAGAGCCCCCCGCCGAGTCCAGCGATCACGACAAGAGCCACCGCGGCGACGCTGCGGATGGTCCTCACCGCCCACAAAGTAGCGGCGTGTGCCCAGGGGGCTACAGTTGGATGGCGGAGATGGCAACCCGCGCCACGAGCGTTCAGATAACGATGCCCCAGATGGGTGAGTCGGTCACCGAGGGCACCGTGCTCGGCTGGCTGAAGCAGGTTGGCGACCGCGTCGAGGCCGATGAGCCCCTGGTGGAGGTCTCGACCGACAAGGTTGACGCCGAGATCCCCGCTCCAACGGCCGGAACGCTTGTAAAGATCCTCGCCGAGGCCGATGAGACCGTTCAGGTGGGATCTGTGCTCGGCGAGATAGAACCCGACGGCGCGGGCGCGACGGCACCGGCGGAGCCGGACGAGTCGCCGGCGCCCGAGGCCTCCGGGGAGCTCAAAGACGTGACATTCCCCGAGATGGGCGACTCCGTCGCCGAGGGCACCCTCCTCGAGTGGCGCGTCAAGGTCGGTGACTCGGTGGCCGTCGACGATCCGCTCGTCGAGATCTCGACCGACAAGGTCGACGCCGAGGTGCCCTCGCCCGCCGCCGGGACGATCGCCGAGATCCTCGTCGACGCGGATCAGACCGTGTCGGTCGGCTCGGTGCTCTGCCGGATCGCGGTCGGAGCCGATGCGTCGGACGGTCCAGTGCAGCCGAAGGCAGAGCCGACCGAGGTCAGGCCGGCCGCCGAGACTCCCGAGACCAACGGTGGGAACGCGACCCCGGTCGCCGCTCGCATAGCCAGCGCCCACGGGCTGGACGTGAGCGCCATTGCCGGAACCGGTCCGCGCGGGCGCGTGACGAAGGAGGACGTGCTCGCCGCCGTCGAGGGCAACGGCGGATCCGCGAGCACGGCGGCCACACCGGCGGCACCGCCGCCCGCATCCGAGGGGGCCGCGCTTCAGCCGATCCGCGGCCCCGCGGCGACGCTCGTGAAGTTCATGAACGACAGCCGCTCGATTCCGACGGCCACGAGCTTCCGCACCCTCCCCGTCGACACGCTCGACCGCCGCCGTAGGGCGCTCAAGGATGCCGGTAGGAGGCTCTCGTTCACGCATCTGATCGCCTGGGCGATCGTGCAGGCGGCACGCGACATGCCGGTGATGGGGCACGCCTACGCCGAGGAGGACGGGAAGCCGCAGCGCGTGACCCATCGCACGGTGAGCCTGGGGCTCGCCGTGGACGTCGAGCGCAAGGACGGCACCCGCTCGCTCGTCGTGCCGGTGCTGCGCGACGCGAGCGAGCTGGGCTTCGCCGACTTCGCCGCGCGCTATGACGAGCTCGTAGTCGGCGCGCGCGACAACACGCTTGCGCCCGACGCCTATCAGGGCGCGAACATCACACTCACGAACCCGGGTGGAATCGGGACGGTCGCCAGCGTCCCCCGGCTCATGCCCGGGCAGGGCACGATCGTGGCCACCGGCGCGATCGGCTTCCCGCCGGGCCTCACGGCCGCCGGACCGGCCAAGCTCGAGGAGCTCGGGGTCCAGAAGGTCATGACGATGACCTCGACCTACGACCACCGCGTGATCCAGGGCGCCGAGTCGGGCGCCTTCCTGCGCAGGATCGAGCAGCTGCTCCAGGGCGAGGACGGCTTCTACGACCAGGTCTTCGACGCGCTGGGCATCGCGGCGCCGGCGGAGGCGCCACCGGTCACAGCCGCCGAGCCGGTGCCGGCCGTGACCAGCCCGGCCACTGCCCCGGCGGCCGACGAGGCGCTGCTCCAGGCAGTTCAGGCCGCGACGTCGCTCGTGAAGGCCCACCGCATGCACGGCCACCTCGCCGCCCGCCTCGACCCGCTCGGCTCGGAGCCGGTCGGAGATCCGGCGCTCGAGCCCGCGACGGTCGGGCTGAACGACGAGCTGATGCGCCGCATCCCCGCGGCGGTCCTGCGAGTGGCCGTGCCCGGCGAGACGTTCGCGGACGCGCTTCCCAACCTTCGCCAGACCTATACCGGGACGATCGCCTACGAGATCGAGCACATCTCGGACCACCAGCAGCGCGTGTGGCTGCGGCAGGCGATCGAGTCGGGCGCCTACCGCCAGCCGCTGAAGCCCGAGGACCGCCGCGCGCTGCTCGAGCGGCTGTCGGAGGTCGAGGCGCTCGAGAACTACCTCCACAAGGCATTCCTGGGCAAGAAGCAGTTCTCGATCGAGGGCCTCGACGCCCTCGTGCCGATGCTCGACGAGACGATCGAGCTGGCCGCCGCGGCCGGCGCGCGCGAGATCGTGCTGGGCATGGCGCACCGCGGCCGCCTCAACGTGCTGGCGCACACCGTCGGCAGGCCCTACGCCGCGATCCTGGCCGAGTTCGAGGGCGAGCAGACGATCGCCGTCGAGACCGCCGCGCCCGAGGGCGGCACCGGAGACGTCAAGTACCACTACGGCGCGAGCGGCACCTATCCGACGGGCGCCGGCCGCAGCGTCACGGTCACCCTGTCGCCGAACCCGAGCCACCTCGAGTACGTGAACCCGGTGATCGAGGGGCGGGCACGCGCCGATCAGACCACCCGCAAGGCGCGCGAGCTCGCCCACGACCCGGCCGCGGTCGTGCCGGTGCTGATCCACGGCGACGCGGCGTTCCCGGGCCAGGGCATCGTCTCCGAGACGCTCAACCTCCAGGCGCTCCCCGGCTACTCGACCGGCGGCACAATCCACCTGATCGCGAACAACCAGCTCGGCTTCACGACCGACCCCTTCGAGGCGCGCTCCACCCGCTACGCGTCGGACCCCGCGAAGGGCTTCGACATGCCGATCATCCACGTGAACGCGGACGACGTGGAGGCCTGCGTCGCCGCGGTGCGGCTCGCGCACGCGTACAGGGAGACCTTCGCGCGCGACGCGCTCATCGACCTGATCGGCTACCGCCGCTTCGGCCACAACGAGACGGACGAGCCCGCCTACACGCAGCCGCAGATGTACGCGGCCATCAAAGGCCACCCGCCTGCGAGGAAGCTGTACGCGGATCGCCTGGTCGCGGACGGCGTCGTCACGCAGGAGGAGGCGGACCGGATGGCGGGCGACGCCTACCAGCGTGTGGCGGACGCCCACGCCGAGCTCAAGGAGTCCATCGGGGCGCCGCCCGACACCGGCGCGCACGAGCTCGACCGCACGATGAGCCGCGAGCCGCGCACGACAGTGCCGGCCGACACCCTGCGCTCACTCGGCGAGCAGCTCCTCCATCTACCGGACGGCTTCGAGCTCCACCGCAAGCTCCAGCCGCTCCTCGAGCGCCGCCACGAGGCGCTCCGCGACGGCGGCCCGATCGACTGGGCGCATGCCGAGTCGCTCGCCTTCGGGTCGCTGCTCGCGCTCGGCGTGCCGGTGCGCCTCACCGGCCAGGACACGGAGCGCGGCACCTTCAGCCAGCGCCACGCCGTGCTGCACGACGCGAAGACGGGCGAGCGCTACGGCCCGCTTCAGCACCTGCGCGACGCGAACGCGCCCTTCGAGCTCCACAACAGCCCGCTCTCCGAGCAGGCCTGCATGGGCTTCGAGTACGGCTACAGCGTCCAGGCGCCCGACGCGCTCGTCCTCTGGGAGGCCCAGTTCGGCGACTTCGTGAACAGCGCCCAGGTGATCATCGACCAGTTCCTCGTCTCCGGCCTCGCCAAGTGGGGCCAGACCTCGCGCCTCACGCTCCTGCTCCCGCACGGCTACGAGGGCTCGGGGCCGGAGCACTCGAGCGGGCGCGTGGAGCGCTTTCTGCAGGCCGCCGCCGAGGGCAACGTGCGGGTGGCGAACTGCACTACGCCCGCGCAGTACTTCCACCTGCTGCGGCGGCAGGCGCTCGTCTCGAAGCCGCGCCCGCTGATCGTGATGACGCCGAAGAGCCTTCTGCGCCTGCCGGCCGCGAGCTCGACCCTGGAGGAGCTCTCGGACGGCCACTTCGAGCGCGTGATCGACGACCCGCGCTTCGCCGACGGCCGCGACGCGGTGACCAAGCTCGTGCTCTGCTCAGGCAAGATCTACTACGACATCGCGGGCCACGAGGATCGCGACGCCGCGGGCCACATAGCGATCGCGCGCGTGGAGCTCCTCTATCCGTTCCCCGAGGAGGACCTCGTCCGGCTGATGGAGAGCTACCCCAACCTCGAGCGCGTGGTTTGGGTGCAGGAGGAGCCGCGCAACATGGGCGCGCGCGCGTTCATGCGGCGCCGGATGGCGAAGATCCTGCCGGAGCGGATGTCATACGACTACGTCGGCCGCCAGCTGCGGGCAGCCACGGGCGAAGGCTACTCGGCCGCGCACAAGCGCGAACAGGCGCGCATCGTGCGCGTGGCGCTCGATCTCGAGGAGGACCGCCTCGAGCCGGACAGCTCAGCTCAGCGCCCGGTGATGTAGCGGCGCGCTGAGCGCGCGCAGCGTGGCGAGCGCCGCGATCGCCAGTGTGATGAGCGCGCTGGCCACGCACCACTGGCAGATCGCGTCGATCCGGAAGACCTCGGCCCAGGTCAGGTACGCGCTGAACGACACGGCCAGGTAGGCGAGCAGCGCGGTGAGCTCCACGCGCAGACGAAGCGAGAGCAGGATCGCGGCGTAACCGACGACGCCGAGCACGGCGACCGGGATCCCGACAAGCTCCGCGTAGCTCGACGTCTGCACGCGCTCGCAGTCGCTGATACCGGTGCAGACCGGCTCGATCCCCGCGTAGTGGACCCAGGTGAGGTAGATGCTGATGCCCAGGCCTAGGAGCGCGAGGCCGGCGATTGCCTTCGTCAACCCCTGAGCTCCTTCTGGAACTCAGGCTCGAATGCCGAGGGCGTCAGCTCCGAGGGCTCGAAGCGCGTCAGGGTGCCGCCCGTCCTGCCGATCAGGAACGAGGGCGTCGAGTCGATGCCCAGCGTGCGGGCGACCCCCTCGCTGCGGCTCACCTGCTGCTCCGCGGAGGCGCCGGCGTCGAGCTTCTTCAGGCCGGCGTCCGCCGCCACGCTGTTGATGAAGCTGTTCGTCGCGTAGCCCGAGTTCTCGCGGCCCTGGCGCTGGTAAGCCAGCTCGACGAACTGCCACATGCGGTTCTGCGCCGCCGCCGCCGTGGCCACCCGCGCGAGGCGGTCCGAGTCGGAGCCGATGAAGCGCAGCAGGCGCAGCTCGAGCCGCGCCTTGCCGGTGCGCACGTACTTCCTCAGCACGGTCGGGAAGACATCGCGCTGGTACTGCGCGCAGAACGGGCACTGGAGGTCGGCGAACTCGACCATCGTGACCGGCGCCTTCGGCGATCCGAGCGTAATGCCCGACTGCGGGATGCCCGCGAGCGCCGAGGCGGCCTTTGGCGTGTCGCCGCTCTTCGTACTGCTCCCGTTGCCGGCCGCCACCACCGCGATCAGGACCACCACGATGGCAAGTCCGGCGAGCAGGCCGAGGCGGGTGAGCATGGAGGTGCGCGTCATCGTGCTCATGCTTGCCCTATCGGCTTAATGGAAGGTGAAGCTTTACCCCATGGGCGCTCAGCGCTTGCCGCGCTGAGCATCCGTGAGGTCGTCGGCGATCCGCTCGGAGCCGAGTCTCCGCTGCACCCGTGCCGCAGTCACGGGCGCCAGCTCGGCTATGCGCGTGCCGAGCCGCAAGCTGAGCGGCGCAACGTCCAGCTCCGCGCGCCCGTGCTCGATGCCTCGGACGACGGCGTCCGCGACCTGCTCGGGGGTCCGCGTACCCACCCAGCGCGGCAGCCTCACCCCGCTCTCCGCGAAGAAGCCGGAGTCGCTGACGAAGCCCGGGAACACCACCGTCACCCCTATGCCGCGCCGCTCCACGTCCTCGCGCAGGCCGGCCGCGAAGCCGCGCAGGCCGAACTTCGTAGCCGAGTAGAGGGCGGACCTCGGCGACGCGACCTTTCCCGAGAGCGAGGAGATCAGCACGACATGCCCGCGACCCCGCTCGAGCATTCCCGGCAGCAGCGCGCGCGTGAGCTGGATCGGCGCGCGCAGGTTCACGTCGAGCGAGCGGTCGATCTGTGCGGGCTCGAAGTCCTCCACCCTGCCGCTCGCCGGCAGCGCGGCGTTCGCCACCAGCACGTCGACAGCCCCCGTGGCCTCGGCCAGGCGCGCGGGCCCGTCGCGCTCGGCGAGATCCGCCGCGATCACCTCCGCGCGCTCCCCAAGGACGCCGCGGAGCTCGTCGAGCAGCGGCTCGCGCCGTCCGGTGAGGAGCACGTGCGCGCCACGACCGTGGAGTGCGCGCGCGGTCGCGGCGCCGATGCCTCCGGTCGCGCCCGTGACGAGGGCCCTGGCTCCCGCGAGCTGCATCCGCGAGAAGCTATCCGAAGGCCGACGACTATCCTCGAACCATGCTTCGCGCACCGGTTCACCTCGGACTGCAGATCCCCAATTTCAACTTCCCGGAGGTGAGCGAAGAGCAGCTCTTCGAGACGCTGGCGGACATCGCCACAACGGCCGAGTCTTCCGGCTTCGACACGGTTCTCGTCATGGACCACCTGCACCAGATCAGGGGCGTCGGACCGCCCGAGAACTGGATGCTGGAGGGCAACACGATCCTGTCCGCGCTGGCCGCCCGGACGAGCAAGGTGAACCTCAGCCTGCTGGTAGGAGCGGTGACCTACCGCAACCCGGCGCTCCACGCCAAGGTGACCACCACGCTCGACGTGATCTCGGGCGGCCGCGCGATCCACGGCATCGGGGCCGGTTGGAACGTGGACGAGGCCACCGCCTACGGCTACGACTTCCCGCCGCTCCGCGAGCGCTTCGAGCGGCTCGAGGACCATCTCAACATCGCGCGGGCGATGTTCACCGGGTCGCCGGCGAGTTACGAGGGCAAGCACCACAGCCTGCGTGATGCCTTCGACAACCCGCAGCCGATCCGCGGCGACATCCCGATCATGATCGGCGGCAGCGGCGAGAAGAAGACGCTCCGGATGGTCGCCCAGTACGCCGACGCCTCCAACTTCTTCGGCGACGTCGAGCGGATCCGGCACCTGGTCGGCGTCCTCGAAGGCCACTGCGAACGGCTCGGCCGCGACCCCTCGGAGATCACGAAGACGCGACTCGGCACGATCGTGGTCGCGCCGACTCACGACGAGGCGGAGCGCAAGGCCGGAAGCTCGCCCCAGGGCCGGTTCGTCCCGCCCGACCGCCGCGCCACCTGGGTCGTCGGCGACCCGGACTCGGTTGCGGAGCAGTGCCAGTCACTGCTCGAGGCCGGCCTCGACGGGCTGATCTTCAACTCGCCGTACGTCCACGAGCTGGAGACCGTCCAGCTGATTGGGGAGACGCTCGGGCCGCTATGCTCGAACCTCCCCAGCGGGCGTAGCTCAGTTGGTTAGAGCGCCGGCCTGTCACGCCGGAGGTCGCGGGTTCGAGTCCCGTCGCTCGCGCTCGAAATCCCTGCAAAATCGCCATCTCCTCTGACCACGGTCCGCTCCCGCGCAGACCGGCGGTCAGCGGCGAACAGCGGGCATTTTCCGCTTGAGAGAGCGGAGCCTCGGGTCAGTCAGCGAAAAGGTGACGCCGGAGGCGATGTCGCCGCCTCGCTGCACCCGCGCAGCTGAAGGGGCCGTGTTACGCTCGCGGCGGGACTCGACCCATGGACTTCCGCATCCTCGGGCCGATCGAGGCGATCCAACGTGACCGGCCCGTAGCGCTGGGTGGGGCCAAGCAGCGCGCGCTTCTCGGGATGCTTCTCCTGCACGCGAACGAGCCGGTCTCGAACGACCGCCTGATCGATGAGCTGTGGCCGGGCGAGCGGCGCGAGGACGCCATCAAGTCTCTTCAGGTCGCGGTGTCTCGCCTGCGCAAGGCACTCGACCCGGGGCGCTCTGCGGGCGCGGAGGACGGCGTCGTGGTCACTCGCTCGCCCGGCTACGAGCTGCGCGTCGACCCGGCACGGCTCGACGCCACTCGCTTCGAGTCGCTCGTGAAGGAGGGCGAGGAGGCGCTGTCCGCCGGGGATTCGGAGCTCGCCCGCGAGCGGCTCGACAGCGCGCTCCAGCTATGGCGCGGCCCGCCGTTGGCGGACCTCGCGTACGAGGCGTTCGCGCAGGCCGACATCGCCCGTCTCGAGGAGCTGCGCAGGTCTGCGTTCGAGCACCGCATCCATGCCGACCTCGATCTGGGCCGCCACCATCGGGTGGTGGGCGAGCTGGAGGGCCTCGTGGCAGAGCATCCGCTCCGCGAGCGCATGCGTGCGCTGCTGATGCTCGCGCTGTACCGAACCGGGCGCCAGGGCGATGCGCTCGAGGCCTACCAGACCGGGCGAGCCGTCCTAGTGGAGGAGCTCGGCATCGAGCCCAGTCGCGAGCTGCGCGACCTCCACCAGGCGATCCTCGAGCAGGATCCAAAGATCGATCTGGCCCAGGCCGAGGCGCAGGAGGCCGAGCCGTCCCGGGGGGTGTTCGTGGGCCGCGAGAGCGAGCTGTCGGAGCTCCTCGCCGGCCTCGACGACGCCTTCGCCGGGCGCGGGCGCCTTTTCCTGATTTCCGGCGAGCCCGGGATGGGGAAGAGCCGGCTCGCGGAAGAGTTGATCGCCCACGCGCGCTCGCGCGGCGCGGAGGTGCTCGTTGGGCGCTGCTGGGAGGCCGGCGGCGCCCCCGCCTACTGGCCGTGGGTTCAGGCCCTGCGTGCGCACGTCCGCGACGCGGACACCGAAGCTCTTCGGGCTCAGCTCGGCGCCGGGGCGGGCGAGCTCGGCCAGCTCCTCCCCGAGCTGGCAGAGCGGCTGCCGGACCTGAGCGAGCCCGCTGACGTGGCACCGGACACGGCCCGCTTCCGCCTCTTCGAGGCCGTCACAGCGTTTCTGCGAGCCGCTGCGGAGAGACGGTCGGTCGTCCTGGCGCTCGACGATCTGCACGCGGCCGACGCGCCGTCGCTCCTGTTGCTCCGCTTCCTGGCCCGCGAGATCGCCGCCTCACGCCTCCTCGTGCTCGCGGCGTACAGGGACGTGGATCCGATCCCCGGCGCGCCGCTCGCGGAGCTGCTCGCCGAGGTGAGCCGGGAGCCGGGCACCACGCGGCTGCCCCTGGTCGGCTTGAGTGGGCCGGAGGTCGTGGAGTACGTGGAGCTGCTCGCTCCCGACGTCGCGTCCGAGGAGCTGGTCGCCGCCGTGCATGCCGAGACCGAGGGCAACCCGCTGTTCGTTGGCGAGATCCTGCGTCTTCTGTCGGTGGAAGGCACGGGGCCCGCGGCCGCGGGCGACATTCCGTTCGCCATCCCGCAGACCGTCCGCGACGTGACTGCACGACGGCTCAGCCATCTGTCGGACGGCTGCAACGAACTGCTCGTACTCGCGTCCGTGCTCGGTCGCGAGTTCTCGCTGGTCGCACTCGCGCGCATGGGCGAGTTGTCGGATGACGAGCTGCTGGAGACGCTCGAGGAGGCGGTGCTCGCGCGCGTCGTGTCCGACGTGCCCGGCGGCCGCGGCCGGCTCCGCTTCGCTCACGCCCTCATCCGAGACACGCTTTACGACGGCCTCCCGACCACGCGCCGGGTGCGGCTCCACAGGCTCGCGGCGGAGGCGCTCGAGCACCTGTATGGCGACGAGCCGGGCACTCACCTCTCCGAGCTTGCACACCATTCCGTCGCCGGAAGCGATTTCGAGAAGGGGCTCGAGTACGCCCGTCAGGCCGGTGACCGGGCGCTCGACCTGCTCGCCTTCGAAGAGGGCGCGCGTCAGTACGAGACGGCGCTCGAGGCTCTCGAGCTCGCGCGACCCGACGACCGCCGAACCTGCTGCCAGCTGCTCCTCTCGCTCGGCGAAGCCCACGCACGCGCCGGCAACACCCCGGCGGCGAAACGGGCATCGCTTGCGGCCGCTGAGCTCGCCCGCCGGCTCGGTCTTCACAACGAGCTCGCGCGGGCGGCCGGCGAGTACGGCGGCCGCTTCGTCTGGAATCGCGCTGGAACGGACACGAACCTCGTGCCGCTCCTGGAGGAGGGCCTCGCGGCCCTGCCCGAGGACGACGTGCGGCTTCGCGTGCAGCTCCTCTCTCGCCTCGCGGGTGCCCTGCGCGACGAGCCCGCCCGCGAGCGCCGCGAGAGCCTGAGCGCCGAGGCGCTCGCGCTCGCACGCCGGGCCGACGATCCGGTTGCGCTGGTGCACGCCCTGAATGGCCGCGCGGCCGCGGTAGTCGGCCCGGACACGGTCGGGGAAGGGCTGGCCATCGGCAGCGAGCTTCGCGAGGCGGGCGAGCGGATCGGCGACCGTGAGCGCATCGTGGATGGGCACTTCGTCCGCATGATGGCCGAGTTGCAGCTCGGCGACATCGCGGCCGCCGAGGCTGACCTCGAGGCCGCCGGGCGCATCGCCGAGCAGTTGCGCCAGCCGACCCAGCTGTGGGAGGTCTGCGCTGCACGGGCGATGTTCGCGCTCGCCGCCGGCGAGCTGGACGAGGGAGAGCGCCTCATGGACGAGGCGCTTGGCCTGGGCCAGCGCGCGCAGCCCGACGAGGCGATTCCCGTCCACAGGATCCAGCGCTACACGCTCTACGACTTCCGCGACGGCCTCGCCGAGGTCGAGCCGTCAATCGCCGCGCTCGTCGCCGAGTATCCCGCGCGACCGGTGTTCCGGTGCGTGCTGACCCACGTACACGCACGGCTCGGCCGGGCCGACGAGACGCTCGCCGAGCTCGTGCGAGACGACTGCGCTGCGATCCCGTTCGATCAGGAGTGGTTGTACGCGATGAGCCTGCTGGCCGAGGCCGCGGCGCTGGTGGGCGACGCCGGATCCGCCGCGGTTCTCTACCGCTTGCTGCTGCCCTGGGCCGGATGCAACGCAGCGGACCACGCCGAGGGGATCAGGGGCGCGGTGTCCCGTTACCTCGGCCTGCTCGCTCCGCTCGCCGGTCGCGAGGAAGACGCGAAGCGGCACTTCGAAGAGGCGCTCGACATGAACGCCCGGATGGGCGCCCGCCCCTGGCTCGAGCGCACGCGGCATGACTACGAGACCGTGCGCGGCCGGTCCTAGGACCGGCCGCGCTGGAGGTCGCTTCGCCTACGGGTGGGCGATCGCGCCGGCGACGGCGCTCTCGTCCGGGCCCGGGGAGGTAGCCGAGCCCTCGGTGGTCGAGCCGATCGCCGCGGCGATGCGGCTCTCGTCGAGCACGGACGGCTGTGAGCCGACCGCGGCCGCAACCGCGCTCTCGTCGGGGCCGCTCACGGCGCGCGCGGGCGCGGGCTGGCCGGTCACCGAGCTCGTCGACTCGTCCCCGCCGAGCGCGAGGATCAGGACGACGGCCGCGGTCGCCAGCAAAGCGAGCAGTGTCGTGACGACGACTGTTCGGTGCGCCCGGAGCCAGCCGGCGGGCTCGATCGCGGGATGGGTGAAGTGGGACATTCCTGACCTCCTGGGATGGTGAACGAGCCCACCTTCCGCCAGCGCCCTTTCAAGATCCCTACCGTGCGCCAACAACGCGCGCCGATCCCGACATGGCGTGAGAAAAGTGACGTCCGGGTGATCCGATCGCCTGATTCCGCTGTACGAAAGGTCTCGCAGCCTCAGGAAGGACGATCTGTCACGCCGGAGGTCGCGGGTTCGAGTCCCGTCGCTCGCACTTAAAGGCCTGCAAATCTGATGTTCTGTGCTGGCCGGTCCGCATCCGCGCACCGGAGGTCAGCGGCGAACAACAGGCCATTGTCCGCGTTCTAGAGCGGAGGCCTCGGGGCGGCCGGCGAAAAAGGTGACGCGGAGGTGATGTGCGTACCAAGCAGCGGTCGGCCCGTTCAACCTGCACATTGACCGGCTCAAGCGACGTGCCTTAGATCGGTGCGGGGCGGTGTCAGCGTCCTCGTCCTGGTGGGGCAGCGCGGTGCAGGGGGAGCCGCGGGCGGTCGTATACTCGGCTTGTGCGTGCTCGCGAGCCCGCGATCCTTGATCAGGAGCTTGATCGGCACAGTTTTGTGCCGTTGTACTATCAGCTCCAAGAGGTTCTGAAGGAGAAGCTCGAGTCGGGGCTTTGGCGGCCCGGCGATGCGATTCCCTCGGAGCCCGAGCTCGCGCGGATGTTCAGGGTAAGCCGCGTGGTGGTCCGCCAAGCGCTTGGGATTTTGGAGGACGACCGTCAGATCGTGCGCATACGCGGGCGCGGGACGTTCGTTGCACAGCCGAAGCTGGACTATCGCGCGGGCGGGCTCTCACGGCTCCTCGCTGCGAAGCGAAGCGCGGACGTCGCGCTTCACGTTCTTGACAAGCGGCGGACCCGGGTTGAACGGAGCATCCGGGACGCGTTGGCCGCGCCGCGAGAGGACGTCTTTCGCTTGACCACCCTGTTCTCCATCCGATCTGTTCCACTCGCGATCTCGTACTCCTTCTTCCGCGAGGAGGACGTACGGTGGCTTGATGGGGCCAGCCGCGTCGGACGGAACATTCCCCTGACGCTGCTTCTCGGGGACTACGGCGTCGAACTCGCTCACTCTGAGCTCTCCATCGAGACGAGCCAATGCGGCCAGTTTGAGGCCGACCGGTTCGGAATCCCGCATCGTTCGTCCGTCTTCCTCGTCCTATGCACGGAGTTCCAGCAGACCGTCGACGGCCCCTGGCCGTTCGAGGTAGCGCGGGTGGAGTACCGCGGCGATCTCCTCCAGTTTCGGCTGGAGGTACTCCCGGACTCCGAGCGGGCGATGGCGGCGACGTGGACATTCGCTCAGGACGCACCAGGCGTGGCGAACGCCTTGGCGTAGGTCTCGCTCCCCCGGCTTCTCGCAGGGCTCGCGTCGCCCAGAGCGTTCCGGCTACCGGTGGCTGCGCAGTCCGCCCGGCCCTGGACGGAAGTCGAAGCTCACTGTGATCCTTCCTCGGCCGCATTTGCTTCGCGCCGTTCCCGGTCCCTGCGCTCGTCGCGTTTGGGGCGGTGCCCGAGGTGGCCCTCCTCGACGAGAGTGCCGAGCACGTCCATGATGGCGCGTGCGCCGAGTTGGGCTGTCATGTCGGAAACGTCGTAGGGCGGGGCGATCTCCACCACCTCCATGCCGCAGATGCCCTCGCGGGCGACCATGCGCAGGGCCTTGAGCGCCTCGCGGGGCAACAGGCCGCCGGGCTCGGGGGAGCCCGTCCCGGGAACGAAGCCGGAGTCGATCGAGTCGATGTCGAAGGACAGGAAGACGGCCTCGGCGTCCTTCCAGGCACACTCGAGCGCGATCTCGACCGCCTTCTCGACCCCGAGCTCCTCCACGTCCGAGATCGTGATCACCGTCGAGCCCCGCTCGCGCGCGACCTTCATGCCAGGCCGCGAGCCGTACCAGCCGCCGATCCCCATCTGCACCAGGTTCGCCGGGGGCGCGTTCGGGATGTTGGAGGCATGGAACCACGGCGTGGTGTGCATGCGCTCGTCCATGTCGCGCTCCTGCATGTCGATGTGGCGATCGAGATGGATGATCCCGACCTTGCCCTCGATGTGCGGGGCGATCGCGCGCACGTCGGGGTAGCCGATCGAGTGGTCCCCGCCTATCACCACCGGGAAGGCGCCCTGCTCGTGGATGAACGACACGGCCATGTCGATCTGGTCGAAGCTCTTCTCGATGTTCGACGGGATCACGAAGATGTCGCCCGCGTCGCACAGGTTGAGTTCCTCGTAGAGGTCGACGCCCATGTCCGCGTTGTAGGAGTCGTACAGAGCCGAGATGCGCCGGACCGCCTGCGGGCCGAAGCGGCACCCCGCCCGGTATGTCGTGCCCATGTCAAACGGCGCGCCGACCACCGCCACGTCGTACTTGCCGACGTCGCGGATGTTCTCGCAGTACGGGGCCTTGATGAACGTGTTGATCCCCGCGAAGGCCGGCTGCGCGCCGCGCGAGAACAGCGAGATCGTGCGGTCCTGAACTGAGGGTGCCGCCTCCAGCCCCAGATCCAACCCCCGCTCCAGCTGCTCGCGGTTGCGCCGGTCGGTGATGTCCTTGAGGCGCTTGAGCACACGCATTCCGCGCAGGCTCTCTCGATCGAAATGGCCATCGCCCTTGCCGTGATGGTGAAACATGCCCATCGGTCCACCTCTTTCTCTTGCGTGTTCGTCAGGCGACCGCTCCGCGTTCCTCATCCTGTCATAACAACTACGCAGCAGGAGACGCGAGGTGCGTGCGGCGGAGGCGCCTGCGCATCCTTGTCTTCTGCGGCGCCGCAGGTATATGCTGGCGCCGGGAGACGGCGGAAAGCCTCAAGCGAAGGGACGAATGGCTGTTCAGACAAGTATTCCCGTCCTCGCCGAGGATCGGCCGGAGTACGCCGCCAAGCGAGAAGAGCTCCGCAAGCAGGGAATCCGTTACTGCCTGGCCGCGTACACGGATGTCTATGGCGTCGGCAAGGCGAAGTGCGTCCCGATCGACCACTTCGACAGCATGATGCGCGGCTCGGAGCTGTTCACGGGCGCGGCCCTCGACGGGCTGGGACAGGAGCCGAGCGACGACGAGCTCTCGGTCCGACCCGACCTCGAGCGGGTCGTCGAGCTCCCGCACCGCAAGGGGGTCGCCTGGTGCCCGGGCGCGCTCTACTACCACGGCGAGCCCTGGCCGATGGACAGTCGCAATGTCCTTCAGCGCGCGGTCGACCGCGCGACCAGCCTCGGGTTCACGTTCAATCTCGGAATCGAGACGGAGTACTACCTAGTGCGCCGCGAGGACGGTGACGTCGTGCCGGCGAACCCGCGCGACCTGCTCGAGAAGGCGGCCTACGACATCGTCGACCTGCTCGCGAACCTGCCGTTTCTCGACGACATGATCGGCTACATGAACAAGCTTGGGTGGGACGTCCATTCCTTCGACCACGAAGACTCGAACTCGCAGTTCGAGTTCGACTTCTCGTACACGGACGTCATGTCGATGGCCGACCGCCAGACCCTCTGGCGGATGCTGATGAAAGAGGTCGCGCGGGAGCACGGCTTCGACGTCACGTTCATGCCGAAGCCGTACTCCAACCGGACCGGGACGGGCGCCCATTTCAACATGTCGCTCGCCGACGTCAACTCCGGCGAAAACGCGTTCGCCAATGCAAGCGACCCACGCGGGAACGGCGTCTCGCAGCTCGCCTACCACTTCATCGGCGGGCTCCTCGCGCACGCGCCGGCGATCACGGCTGTCGCCTGCCCGACTGTGAATTCGTACAAGCGCCTTGTGAAGACCGGGTCGATGACCGGTTTTACCTGGGCTCCGATCTTCAGGTCCTACGGCGGGAACAACCGGACCCACATGCTTCGAATTCCGTTGACGAGCCCGCGCGTGGAAAGCCGCGCGGTCGATGCGACGTGCAACCCGTACCTGGCGGCGGCCGCATACCTCCAAGCCGGCCTCGACGGAGTCGAGAACGAGATCGATCCGGGCGATCCGATTCGGCTCAACATGTACCTCCAGGACGACGAGCAGCTCCGCCAGCTGGGGGTGGACACGCTTCCGCGCACGCTCCTCGAAGCCATCGAGGCCTTTGACGAGGATCCCACCATGGAGACCACCTTCGGGCCGGAGCTGAAGCGCGCCTACGTCGAGCTCAAGTCGTCGGAGTGGTGGGACTACCACAACGAGGTCTCCTCCTGGGAGATCGATCGTTATCTCACGTTTTTCTAGGGACCCGTGTTCAAGCGGAAGCGCGATCCAACCGGCGAGCTCAAGATCTTCTTCGCCACCGACGTTCACGGCTCGAACGTCTGCTTCAAGAAGTTCATCAACGCCGCCGAGTTCTATGGCGCCGGCGTCCTGATACTCGGCGGCGACGTGAGCGGGAAGATGGTCGTGCCGATCGCGCGCCAGCCCGACGGGGCGTATCTGACATCGTTCGCCGGACAGGAGGTCAGGCTGCCCGACCACGACGGCGTGGCCGCGTTCGTCAAGCGCGCTTCGGACATGGGCTTCTACCCGAAGGTCATGGACGAGGACGATTTCCGCGAGATCGCGGGGAGCGACGAGAGGCAGGAGGCACTCTTTCACCAGCTGATTCAGGAGCGCCTCGAGGAGTGGATCGAGTGGGCGAGCCCGCGACTTGCGGAGCAGGGCGTCAGGTGCTTCGCGGCGCCCGGCAACGACGATTCGTTTTTCATCGACGACGTCATCGAGCGCTCCGGCTCGATCGAGCTCCTGGAAGGCAAGGTCGTTCAGTTCGATGGGCTGGAGATACTGACGACCGGCTGGTCGAACGAGACGCCTTGGCATACGGAGCGCGAGCTGAGCGAGGACGGGCTGCGCGACAAGATCAAGCCCATGATCGACAAGCTCGCCGACCCTGAGCGCGCCGTATTCAACATCCATGTCCCCCCTCATGAGACGAATCTCGACCAGTGCGCCGAACTCGACGACGACCTGAGGCCAGTCCACCAGGGCGGCAATCCCGTCATGACGTCAGCGGGAAGCACGGCCGTGCGCGAGCTGATCGAGGCGTATCAGCCCGCCCTTGGGCTTCACGGTCACATCCACGAGGGGCGAGGAGTCACTCGCCTTGGCCGCACCGTGTGCGTCAACCCGGGCTCGAACTACAGCGAGGGGGTGCTGAACGGTTCTCTTATCCGCGTGAAGGACGGTGAGGTTCGGGACGTACAGCTGACACAGGGCTAACAAATGGGAGCTGAATTGCGATGACGGTGTCAGGGGAGAGGGTCTTTCTTCGTAAGGCCTCGGGTCTGATCAAGACAGCGTCGAACACGGACGTCTTCGTGTTCGACATCGGCTTGGTGAGCGTTGGTCTCGGCCTAGGCTTCTTGCTCTTCTTTGGGCCGGCCGTCTACCTGGGCGGAAGTCTCATCGTGGGCACGATCATCGCCGCGGTGGCGATGATCTTCGTCGGGCTCGGGATGGTGTGCTGGACGGTCACGATCCCTCGTTCCGGCGGCATTTACAACTTTGCGACACGGAGCATGTGGCCGCCGTTTGCCTTCGCTCTGAGCTTCGTGGAGGCGTCGGCGTGGATCTTCTACGGCGCTTTCGGCGCTTACTACATCACCCAGCTTGCGGTTTCTCCGGCTGTGACGACCATCGGGTTGATCTCTGGCAACGAGGGACTCGAGAACACCGGCGCCGATCTCGCGGGCGACTGGCCGACCTTTCTGATCGGCGGCGCGGCACTGATCGTCGGCGCGGTCATCCTCGCGAGCGGAATGCGCCGCTTCTTCCTCACCCAGAAGGTGATATTCGCAATCGCCGTCCTCGGGACCCTCGTCTTCCTCGTGGTGCTCCTTCTCACCTCCCGGGACGACTTCGTCGGTGCTTTCAACAACCTCATGGCCGGACGCCTCGACGTTGGTGCAAACGCCTACCAGGGCGTGATCGATACCGCTTCCAAGAACGGCTGGTCAGACCCGGGCTTCGACTTCAAGCAGACACTGCTCCTCTCGAACTGGGTGTTCTTGCCGCTCATCGGCGCGGCGTTCTCGATCGCGATCGGTGGCGAGATCAAGCAGGTGATGCGGGGCCAGACATACGGGATTATCGGCGCGATCATCGGCGCCACCATCGTCTGGGTCATCTCAGTCGCCCTGGTCTATCGCACGATGGGCAGCGACTTTCTCGGCGCCGTCACATATTCGAACCTGAACGCAGTCGAGGGTGCGAGCACGCCGGTCGCGCCCTACCCGACACTCCTGACCGGACTCGGTTCGGATTCGGTCGTCTGGACGATCTTGATCGCGATCGGCTTCTTTGCCTGGATCTGGCTCTGGGTGCCCGCACAGACCGCCTATGGAAACCGGGCGATCATGGCGTGGGCGCTCGATCGGGTCGCGCCCGACGCGCTCGGCACAGTCAGCAACCGCACGCATACGCCGATACCGGCCATCGGCCTCGCCACGATCGTGGGTCTCATCTTTCTCGCGTTCCTGTGCTTTACGGACTTCTTCCAGCTCGTGATCTTCATCGAGGTCGCCGTGCTCGCATGGGCGTTCGTCCTGCTCGCCGGAGTGTTCTTCCCGTACCGGCGACCCGACATCTACAACAAGAGCCCCATCGCGAACATGCGCATCCTCGGCCTGCCCGCAATGACGGTGGGGTGCGGGCTGGGCGCAGTTGCGGCCTTCTTCTACTTCTTCAACCTCTTCTTCGATGACTTCGCAGCCGGCCACGGAACCCACAGCCTCACGGTGCTGATCGGGTGGTTCGTCGGCGGCTTTGTCATTTTCTGGATCATGAAACTGGTGCGCCGCCAGCAGGGCGTCGACGTCGACCTCGCATTCAAGGAAATCCCGGTCGAGTGACCCCGGACCGCCGCACCCGGGTCTCGTCGTGACTATCGAGCACCTCGAATACGTCGACCGGGCGCTCGAGCTCGTCGAGAAGGCGCGGAATGAGGGAATCGAATTCCGCATTCTGGGCTCCCTCGCCTATCGGCTCCATTGCCCGGCGAACGTCAAGCTCTTCGAGGAGATGAAACGCGATCTCACGGACGTCGACCTCGCCGCGAGCGGGAAGCAGCGAAAGGAGGCGCGCTCGTTCCTCGAGAGCCAGGGCTACACGATCGACAGGGACCTGCTCGTCGCCACGGAGGGGAGCCGGTACGCATTCACCCATTCGACCTCGGCCATGGTGGTGGACATCTTCTTCGACGAGCTCTACTTCTGCCATCCCATTCCGCTCCGCGACCGGCTGCACCTCGACTACCCCACGATCACTCCCACGGATCTTTTGCTCGAGAAGATGCAGATCGTCGAGATCAACCCCAAGGACATCAAGGACTCGCTCGTGCTCCTACTCGAGCACCCGATCGACGCGTCCAGCTCCGATGCGATCGACCCTTCATACATCGCAGAGCTCCTTGCGGGTGACTGGGGCTTCTACTACACGGTCACCCGAAATCTCGAGAAGCTCCAGCCCCAGGCGGCTGACTACGGTGGCCTGGACGATGGCGGGTGGGAGATCGTCGGCGAGCGGGTGAAAGAGCTACAGCGAGCAATCGAAGAGGAGCCCAAGTCGAGAAAATGGAAAATCCGGGCCCGTATTGGCCCCCGCAAGCGGTGGTACCAGGAGGTCGCGGAGAAGAGCGAGACATACTGACAAGCGCGCTTGCGCGCGAGTTGCTGTCCTCCCCACTGATCGCCTACTTGGCAACGCTGAACTCCGACGGGACGCCGCACGTCGTGGGAATGTGGTTCGTATGGGACGGCGAGGCGCTCCTCCTGCCGACCAGCCACCAGACACGCAAGGCGAGGAATGCGTTCCGAGACCCGCGCGCAACCGTAACGATCGACGACTCGCGCGGGGGATTCGACTTGCGCGGGATCACCATCGTCGGGCGCGCGGAGCTGGTGGAGGCTCCGCGGTCGCTCGAACTCAATCGGGCCATCCACCGAAAGTACGTGACTGACCGCGGGCTCGCGCTCGATCCCGTGCGTGACTATCTGCTTGGCGACGACATCACCCTCCGGCTCCTGCCCGAGCGGGTCAGCGCATGGGATC
This sequence comes from Actinomycetota bacterium, assembly GCA_046735115.1. Lineage (GTDB taxonomy): Bacteria > Actinomycetota > Thermoleophilia > Solirubrobacterales > Thermoleophilaceae > JACVRW01. The sequence continues at coordinate 6,805 of JBKPSR010000141.1, read as the reverse complement.
TGCGCGAGACGCCTCAGGGCCGTGCGCTGGTTGAGACCGGCGAGTACCGCGCATTGGGCGTCGGCGAGCCGGGTGCCGGCGACTCGCCTCACTCAAGCGGCGAATAGTGGCCCCTCTTGTCCGGTTCGAGCGCGTTGGGCCGGCAACTCCATTCGCTAAAGGTGCCAGGTTGGTGACGCTTCAGAACCGCAGGCACGGTGTTTCCGAGTGAGCGCGCCGCAGCATGAGGCGTTCCGTGCGCGCCAGCGCACGGTGGAGCTGCAAGGGCTTGGACCGCTCGCGCTGCGCATGGCGTTTACCGACAGGGGTTCAGGCGAGCCGGTCATTCTGCTGCACGGCATCCCCACCTGGTCGTTCCTCTATGCGGAGGTCATCGGTCTGCTCGAGCCACACTGCCGCGTGCTCGCCCCCGACTTCCTCGGCCACGGCTGGTCGGACCGCCGCGACCGCTTCGACCGTTCGCTCGTCGCTCAGACGGCTGCCATCCTCGCGCTGTTGGACGCGCTCGACGTCGAGCGCGCGACATTCGTTGGTCACGACACGGGCGGTGGAGTGGCGCTCATCCTCGCGATCGAGCATCCCAACCGGGTGGCTCGGCTCGTGCTCTCCAATGTCGTCGCGTACGACTCCTGGCCTATCGAGGACATGATCGCCCTCTCAGACCCGACGTGGCGCGACAAGCCGGCCGGCGAGGTCGCCGCATTCGTCGCTGGCGGGCTACCCGCCGGCATTCATAATCCGGGACGGCTGAGCGCGGAGTTTCGCGACGGGATAGTCGCGCCGTATGCGGACGAGGAGGGAAAGATCAGCCTGATCCGAAATGCCAGCGCGCTCAACACAAACCACACGATGGCGCTCGTCGACCGTCACGCACAGATCGCCGCTCCCACGCTTGTGCTGTGGGGACTCCACGATCCGTGGCAGAAGATCGACGACGGGGTCCGGCTGGCGTCAGAAATTCCTCACGCGGACCTCGTTCGCGTAGAGGCGTCGCACTGGATCCCGCAGGACGCGCCACAGGAGTTTGCCGACGCGATCCTCTGCTTTCTCCGCCGGGTCTAGAGCGTCGGGTCGTGCTCGGCGCGTGCCCTTGTCAGCAGATCGACCAAGGCCTCGACGAGGGTGGCATGCAGCTCCTGCCCCCGCGCCGCCGACGCCGTGCTCGGCGTTCCCACCACTCCCGAGCGCGTAGTTGCCGGGACCGGATACTGGAACACAAGGCCCACGGTCCGGTCGGGCTCGTCGACGATTTGGTCTTGGAGTACGTGGTGCGGCTCGAGGTGAAGCATGAGTGACGTCTCCGCCTCGTTGGCATGAAAGTCGGCAGCGTCCTCGGCGTAACGGGCGGCGATCTCAGGCGAGAGATCGAATAACGACACGAAACGCAATCGGAAATTGGGAAGCTCATGGCGAAGCTCAAGAATCGCGGACTGGCACGGCGGCCCATTCGTCGCGTGACCGTTGACGAGGACGAGTTTCTTGATGCCCGAGGCGTATACCCAACGTCCGATCTCCGCCACCACCGCGCCCAGCGTCTGGGGGTGTAGAGAGACGGTCCCCGGCCAGCGAGACGTATGGCCCAAAGAACACCCATACGCCAGCGGCGGCAGCACCAGGTCCCCCGTCCGCGCTGCCGCATCGACGGCCACCCGTTCGGCGAAGAAGGTGTCGGCACCCGTGACGAGATGAGGCCCGTGCTGTTCGGTAGCTCCGACCGGGAGGACGGCGACGGCGCCCGCCGCTGCGGCGCGCTCTATCCCCTCGAGAGTTCGGGAGGCCCAGCGAGGATCGTCGGTCATTACGCGGACAGTACTTGCGCCCGAGCTCCGCCGACACGCCGATCGGGGTTAACGGCTTGTGTCTGTTGGAGAGCAACTTCCTCGTCGCTATCCGAGGCTGAGGTGATGTCGTCTTCCTTGTGCCGACGTGGACGCGAACCCAGGAGTGCGACGCGCCGGAGCACGCTCCAAAAAAGTGACGTCCAGGTGACGGCCTGTGGCCGTTTCCGCTCTAGTAACGCGACTGCGGGGTGGCGAAGGTAGATCTGTCACGCCGGAGGTCGCGGGTTCGAGTCCCGTCGCTCGCGCTAAAAACTCCTGCAAATCCTGTGGTTCCGACCTCTCGACGCCAGCCGGTGAGCACATTCCCTTAGGATCTTGGCCTCCCATTTGGACTGGCGAACGAACCTGCGCGCGGCCCGCCGACGGTACGGCCGACCGCTTCCTGGCTGGGGCCTACTCCAGGTCCCTCGGCCGGACGTAAGCGACCAGCTCGCCGCTGCCTCGTTCGATCGCGCTCCATCGCTCGGCCGGCAGGTCGACTGTCGCGAGCGCCCCTGTCGGGTACTTCTCGCGTAGGCACGCGAGCCCGGCTCCCTCGGAGGCCAGTGTCAGCGCGAGCTCCCCGAGGCCGGGATTGTGTCCGATCAGCATGACCGAGCCGACCTCTCTGGGGAGCGCCATGAGGCACGCGAACAGCTTCGGTTCGCTCGCGCCGTAAAGCCCCTCGTCGAGCCTCGCCTCGACTCGATCGCCGAACGCGTCCTGGACGCGCTCGAGCGTCTCACGGGTTCGGCGTGCGGGCGAGCACAGCACGAGATCGGGCCGGATCCTCTCCTCCTCCAGGTAACGGGCCACCGCCTTCGCCGCTCGCCTCCCACGTCCCGCCAGCGGGCGCTCACGGTCGGCGAGCGAGTCATCCTTCCAGCTCGATTTGGCGTGACGCAGGAGGTACACGCGCTTCATCGCTGCACCATCTTGCCCAGACTGCGCGCCTGACAGACTACGACCCGTGCGGTCCGCCGGGCTCGAGCTAGTGCTACCGGCATCGCTGGACGGTGCCGCCGCCTCCCGCCTGTTGGCCGGCCGCCTCGAAGTCGAGATCGGCAGGCCAAGGACGCTCGACCGCGTGCTTCTCGACACCTTCGACGGCCGACTCCGGACGGCGGGTCTCTCCGCCGCCCTCTCTGCCGGACGGGCCGCTACGAGAACCCTGACCCTGCATGAGCCCGGCGCTCCCCCGCGAACGGCGACCGTGGCTTCCGCGCCGCGGCATCTCGCCGTGGAGCTGCCGGCCGGCCCGGTTCGCGACGCGCTCGGCGAGGTGCTCGGCGTGCGAGCGCTTCTGCCGATCGTGCGGGTGCGCAGCCGGACGCAGCCGATCGCTGTGCTGAACGGTGACGCCAAGACCGTGGTGCGCCTCGAGCTCGAGCGGGCCGAGGTCTCGGGCGAGGGGCGTGCTTCGACCGCGCTCGCGCCGCGCCTGAGAGCGCGGCCCGTGCTCGGGTACGACACGGAGTTCAAGCGGGTGGCGCGCGAGCTGACGGCGGGGCTCGGCCTCGCCGCTGCCCCGGTGTCGCTGTTCGACGAAGCGGCGGCGTTGGTCGGCGCCCCGCCCGAGGGGACATCCTCAAGGGTCGGCGTGAAGCTCACCCGCGGGGCCTCGGCCGACAAGGCCGCGGAGGCTGTGCTCTCGCGGCTCGCGGACATCGCCGAGGAGAACTTGCCCGGGACGCTCGAGGACCTCGACACCGAGTTCCTTCATGATCTGCGCGTCTCGGTCCGGCGGGCGCGGTCGGTGCTTCGCGCGCTGCGCGGGGTGCATCCACCCGCCGAGCGCGCGCGCCTGCGTGCCGAGCTGCGCTGGGTACAGGAGCTCACCGGTCCGGTCCGCGACCTCGACGTGCAGCTGCTCGGGTGGGGCGAGCTGACGGCGGCGCTTCCGGCCGAGCGCGCTGCCGACCTCGCCCCGCTGTATGCGCTGCTCTCGCGGCGGCGCGCGGCCGCCCTCCGCGCCCTGCGGCGCGGCTTGCGCAGCCCCCGCTTTGCGGAGTCACTGGTCGAGTGGCGAGCGCTGGCCGCGGCCGATGGGCCGCGTTCCGGGGTGCCCATCGAGGTTGTGGCGGGGGACCGCATCCGCTCCGTGTACCGGCGGATGGTCCGCGATGGTCGGCGGATCGACGACGAGAGTCCGGCGGAGGCGCTCCACGCCCTCCGGAAGCGCGGCAAGGAGCTCCGCTACCTGCTCGAGCTCTTCGGCGGTCTGTTCCCCGGCTCGGTCGTCAAGCCGATGATCTCGGCGCTCAGGGGCCTGCAGGACGTGCTCGGCCGGTTCCAGGACCGCGCCGTCCAAGCCGGGCTCCTGCGAGGCCTGGCCGACGAGCTCGCCGCCGAGCCCGGCGGGCTGGAGGCCCTGATGGCAGTCGGGCTCGTGGTAGAGGTCCTCCACGCCGATCAGGCCGCCGCCCGCCGCGCCTTCGCCGAGCGCTTCGACGTATTTGCGTCACCAGAGCGACGGGACGCGGTGCGCAAAACCTTCCTCAAGGCCGCCCCGGCGTGAAGATCGTCGCTACCTACTCGATCAAAGGCGGCGTGGGAAAGACCTCCGCGGCCGTAAACCTGGGCGCGCTGGCTGCTCGCGACGGGCGTCGCACCCTGCTATGGGATCTCGACCCCCAGGGCGCGGCGTCGTTCCTGCTCCGGGTGAAGCCGAAGGTCAAGGGCGGCGGGCGGAAGCTCGTGCGCGGACGCCGCGACCCGCTCGACGTCCTGAAGGGAACCGACGTGGAGGGACTCGACCTGCTTCCGGCCGACTTCTCGTATCGCCATCTCGACCTCGTCCTCGACAAGGCGAAGAAGCCGCTGCGCGGCGTCGGCCGCGTGCTCGCGTCGCTTGAGGACGGCTACGACCTCGCCATCCTGGACTGCGCCCCATCGATCTCGCTGGTGTCCGAGAACGTCTTCGACGCCGCCGACCTGCTGCTGGTGCCGCTGGTGCCCTCCACGTTGTCGGTCCGGACCCTCGAGCAGCTGCAGGCCTTCCTGTCCGCCCAGCCTGAGCGGGCGCCCGATGTGTTCGCGTTCTTCTCGATGGTCGATCGGCGCAAGCGCCTGCACCGCGAGATCGTCTCCTCCCTGCCCGGCGCGGCTGATGGCGTGGGTAACGTGGTCGTGCCCTCCGCCAGCGTCGTGGAGTTGATGGGGCCGCGCCGGGCACCCGTCGTGGTGAGCCATCCGCGCACTCCCGCGGCGCAGGCCTATATCGCGCTGTGGTCCGAGGTCCGTGGAGCGCTGGACGGCGGCGGACGCTAGCGCTACGTCCGCCTGAGATGCGGAGCTAGGCGACGGCCAGCAGCGGCGTCGCTTGCAGGCTGTAAGCCCGAGCGAGGGTTCGCCCGCGTGCCTTACCCATGCTGGGTAGCTGTAGTGGGCGCATCCCGCGCGATGAGTTTCGTCGGCGCGCCCCGCTGCTCGGGGTTGGCCGGCAGGAAGACGGCCGCAGCGAGGCCGACGAGGGCGAGTGCAGCGAGAACCACCATTGCGATCACGTAGGTCCCGTTGCCCGATGCGAGATCTGAGACGAGGATGGTGCCGGCGATCGCTGTGCCGAAGGACGAGCCGAGATTTGAGACGCTGCGCGACAGCCCTGATATTTCGCCCTGCCGTTCCTCGGGGAAGCTGGACTGCACGACATTGACCGAGGGGGTCAGCATCACCCCGAGGCCGAGGCCGATCAGGAGCAGCCCCGGCGCGAAGGCGATGGCTCGCGACGAGGCTCCGACGAGCGCGAGAAGGAGTCCGATCCCGGCGATGGTGAGCACGAAGCCCGCCACGATCAGGGTTCTCTGCGGGCGGCGCTTGGCGAGTCGCTCAGCTGCAAGCGACGAGACAAGGACGCCAACCGTCGCGGCGGTGAAGATGACGCCGGTCTCGATGGCGTTGTACCCGCGGACGGTTTGGAGGAATACGGCGACGACGAAGGAGGTGCCCATGAGCAGCAGCCATTGGATGTTCTGAGTGGCGAGACCGAGGTTGGACGTGCGGTTCTTGAACAGTCCGGTCGACAGCAGCGGTTCCTTCCCCGCTCGCTCTTGCGAGCGGATGTAGAGGAAGAACGAGATGAGGAAGGCAACGCCGACCGCAAGCAACACCGCCATGAGCACAACGTCGCTGTCCGCCTGCAGGATCCCGAACACCACGCAAAACATGCCGACCGCCGACAGGGCCGCTCCGGCCGCGTCGAAGCGACGCGTCGGGTCCGGCGCGAGCGGATCGACGATCCGGCGGCTGAGCAGCACGATCGTCGCGACTACCGCGGCTTGAAAGATGAACGCGGCCCTCCAGCTGATCGCGGTGGTGATGAGACCGCCGATCAGCGGTCCCGCCGCGGCGCCGAGGCCGCCCAGCCCGCTGATCACGCCGAAAGCGCGGGCGCGCGACGTTAGCTCGCTGAATCTCAGTGTTGTGAGGATGTAGACGGGCGGGATCAGCAGAGCCGTGCCGACGCCCTCGAATACGGAGTTGCCGAGGATCAGCACGCCGAGGTTCGGGGACAGCGCGCTCAGCAGGGCGCCGATTCCGTACAGCACGAGACCGGCAGTGAAGCAGCGCTTGCGGCCCCACCGGTCGGTCAGCTTGCTGCAGGGGATCATGAGGATCGCCATGATCAGCAAGAACAGTGTGATCGCGGCCTGCACGCCGGTCACGGTCGTGTTCAGGTCGTCGGTGATGTCGTTGATCATCACATTCATGTTCGAGCCGGCGAAGCTGCAGATGAATTGGGCCAGCGCGAGCGGAGCTAGGAATTTGCGTCGCGAGATGGCCAAGCCTGCAGATGCGGGATTCTCAGTCACCTCATCAGAGGGGCGCTCGTGCGACCCGGCGTTGTTGCCGTTGGGTTAGGTCCGCGCGGCGTCGAGCGCCTGCTGTAGCCGCTGCTCGTCCTCGTTGCTGAGCGACGTCTGGACGACGGTGCCGGGCACCTGGATCTGCGGCAGCACCTTGTCGACGGAGACCTTCCGCACGAG
>JBKPSR010000140.1:0-21671 GCA_046735115.1 Actinomycetota bacterium | reverse complement strand
GCCCCGGCCGCAGTGCAGCCGCCCCCCGGCCGCCGGCCGACGGCGCTCGCGCGGCGGCGCCAACGCGCTCACCGACGGCATTTGAGGATTGGGGGTTCTGGCCTCGGCCCGGGAATCTTGCTGTGGGTTGGTGGACTTCTGTCGCCGCTGAGGCGGGCGGTCGGCTTTTGCACCACCTGGGGGCATAACTCGACCCACCCTCGGCGCGAGCCCAGGCGCGAGCGCTCCGCCGACCTCCCAATGCGTCGTTGCCCGCAGCTCAGCCCAGCGGCAGAGTGGTTACATTCGATCTACTCTTGGTAACCTACCGTGAGTAACCATGAGTGCCGGCGCTCGCATAGAGGACTTTCGTCACGGTCGCGTGCCGCGTGCAGTGCGGGAGCGGCAGCTCGTCGAGCTCGGCCAGGAGCTGTTCGCCGAGCGCGGCTTCGCCAAGGCGTCGATGGATGAGCTCGCGCGTCGCGCGGGCGTTACGAAGCCCGTCATCTATGAGCTGTTCGGGTCGAAGGAGGACCTCTTTGAGGCGTGCCTCGAGGGGTTGGCGATGCGCTTGGCGCAGTCGATTGCAGGGGCGGCACGCGGGGCGGAGGCGGGCGCCGCCGCGGACGCTGAGGCGCGCCTTCGTGCGGGCGGCCTCGCCTTCCTTCGCTTCGCATCCGAGAACCGCGTCGCGTACGAGCTTCTCTACGAAGGTCGCTTCTCGGAGGCCGCCGGCAGGGTTCGCCGTCGCCAGGCCGCTCTGATCCTCGAGTTGATGAGGGAGATCGCATCGGAGGACACGGACCCGCGCGAGCTGGAGCTGGCGGCGAACGCCGTCAACTCCGCCTACGAGGGTGTTGCGCACTGGATGTGGGACCACCCGGAATCGGACGTCGCGCAGCTCGCGGACTGGACCGTCGAGCTGCTCCTGCCAGGACTACGGAGGTTCACATGACGCAGCACCATCGCGTCGCCATCGTCGGTACGGGCTTCTCGGGGCTCGGCATGGCGATCAGGCTCACTCAGGAGGGCGAGGATGACTTCGTGCTCCTCGAGCGCGCCGGGGACATCGGCGGGACCTGGCGGGACAACACGTACCCGGGCTGTCGCTGCGACGTTCCGTCCCACCTGTATTCGTTTTCGTTCGCGCCGAACCCGAACTGGTCGAGCACCTTCTCGCCGCGGGCCGAGATCTTCGACTACCTGAAGGACTGCGCGGAGCGGTACGGCGTGATGCCGCACATTCGCTTCGACACGGAGCTCCTGAGTGCCGCATGGGACGAGGACGAGCAGGTCTGGAGCATCGAGACTTCGAGCGGCCCCCTCAGTGCCGACTTGCTGATCGCCGCCCAGGGCCCCCTCTCAGAGCCGTCGCTGCCGGAGGTCCCGGGCATCGACCGCTTCGAGGGCACCGCCTTCCACTCCGCCGAGTGGAACCACGAGCACGACCTGACGGGCGAGCACGTTGCTGTGGTGGGGACCGGCGCGTCGGCGATCCAGTTCGTCCCCGAGATCCAGCCCAAGGTGGCGAAGCTCCACGTCTTCCAGCGCACCGCCCCCTGGGTGATCCCGCACCGCAACCGGCCGCTTCGGAGCTGGGAGCGCGCGCTCTATCGGCTCTTCCCGCCGGCGCAGCTCGCGATGCGAGCCGGCATCTACTGGGCGCGCGAGCTGTTCGTGCTCCAGTTCCGCCACCGGCGCATCGGGAGGCTGCTCGAACGGATCCCGCTCAGGCACCTCCGTGACCAGATCGAGGATCCGGCGCTGCGGCGGAAGCTGACACCCGACTACCGCATGGGCTGCAAGCGCATCCTGCCGGCGGACGAGTGGTATCCGGCGCTCGCCCAGCCGAACGTCGAGGTGGTCACCGGAGGAGTGACCGAGATCCGGCCGAACTCCGTCGTCGCCGAGGACGGCACCGAGCGCGAGGTCGACACGATCATCTTCGGCACCGGCTTCCACGTGACGGACGTCCCGATCGCGAACAGGGTGGTCGGGCGGGAAGGCCGCACGCTGGCCGAGGCGTGGCAGGGCAGCATGCAGGCCTACAAGGGCACGACGGTCGCCGGCTATCCGAACCTTTTCCTCCTGGTCGGCCCGAACACCGGCCTCGGCCATACCTCGATCGTGTTCATGATCGAGTCGCAGGTCGAGTACGTGCTGGACGCGCTGCGCGCGATGCGCCGCCGCTGCGCTCACACGCTCGAGGTCCGTGAGGACGCGCAGGCCGCCTACAACGCCGAGCTCGATCGGATGACGAGGGACACGGTCTGGGTAACCGGCGGCTGCACCAGCTATTACATCGACCGGAACGGCCACAATTCGGCGCTATGGCCGACCTACACCTGGCCGTTCCGCCGCCGGCTGCGCGAGTTCGACGCGGCGGCGTACGCGCTCGACACACGGGCACCGATCCCGGGCGGAGCACGCGAGCGCGCTGCCTACGCGGGGAGCACGTTCTGAATACGCGGTAGCTCGTCGTCGACGAGGTCCAGCACGGTCCCGGGCCAGTACGGGCTCCTGCGCCCCGTTCGCAGGAACGCGCTCTCGTGCATCCAGCTGCCGGTGTTCCACAGGCGCGTGCCCGAGTCGGTGATCCATTCGGAGCGGTCGTCCTCGGGTAGCGGGCCCGGCCGGTGCGTGTGGCCGAAGATGAGGTGCTGCGTGCCCGGCGCGAGCACCTCGGCCACGCGCGTTATTGCCTCGAGGCCGGAGCGGCGCAGCTCCTCCCCCGTGAGCGTTGCGCGGAAGGGGCCGAGTCCGAGCACGTTCAGCGCCGCGACGGCGCCGGGGATCGTGACCCGTCCGAGCAGGAACCTCGTGGCGGCGGCCGAGACGCGCTCGGCAGGGTTCGCGGGCAAGGCAGGCTCCCCCGCCGGGGCGTCGGGCGCCCGCCCGTCGCTCGCCCGCTTCCATATCGTCCGCGAGAAGGTGCTGCCGCGCGCGAGCGCGCCCGCCGACGCACCCTGGGCCAGGCCCCCGTAGAAGGCGTAGAGCGGCGCCAGGATCGTCTCGTAGTCGGCCGCGCGGTCCGCGCTCCTGCCGAGCCTCGTGAGCCGTCCCATGGCCGAGGCGGCGATCGACTCGAGCCGCGGCACGGTCAGATGCAGGTCGAGGTAATGGCCGTGCGTGGCGTACACGTCGGGCCGTAGGCGGAGGCCCGGATAGGCGACCGTCAGCTCGCACTCCGGCATCCAGTCCGCGATCCGCCCGGCCGCGCCGTCCTCGCTCCTCACAGGCCACTCCGCCTCTGGCGGAAGCTCGTCGCCCTGCAGGCGCAGCCGCGCGAGCCATGGCTCGGCGAGGGCATGGTCGTGGTTCCCCGGCACGAGGACGACCCGGCGGCCCTTGAGGGCGCGCCCTAGCGCCTCGATCAGCGGGCGCGCGACCTCGAGAGCATCGGCGAGAGGCCGTTCGCGCAGCTCGACGACGTCGCCGAGCAGCACCAGCCGATCGGCCCCTGCGACCGCCTCGACGAGCGCCGCGAGCGGCTCGCCCTCGCGGGCGATGTCGTTGCCGGTCAGGCCGCCGACGTGAAGGTCCGAGACGACGGCCGTCCGCATTCCCGTCATGGTGTCAGGTGGGCATCGACCGTCTAAATTCGGAAGCGCGTGTCGCAGTTCTGCCGTCACAACCGTTTCGTCGCCGAGTGCCCGATCTGCTCGAAGGGCACGGTGCTGGACCCGAATCGGAAGCCGGAGCGCAGGCCGCGGCCTGCGTCGGTTCCCGGGCGCCGCGGGGCGAAGCGGGCGGTCCAGCCCGCCGGCGGCGTGCGCATCTCGCGCGGCGACTTCGCCGCCGCGGGACCATACGAGGACGGCCGCGAGATCCGCCTGGAGAAGGTCCCGGGCGGCCTGCGCCTCGCCGCCTGGCACGCCGGCCAGCTCGTGAAGGAAGCGCCGGTGCTCGCCCTTGAGGATCTTCCGGGAATGCTCGGCTCGGCCGCTGAGCAGAATCTGCTGGAGCCACCCATCTTCGTGTCGGAGGGAGATCCGGCCCTGGGCGCCCACGGGGCCAGTCCCGGCCGCTCTGGCGAGCTCGGCGACGAGTTGAGGGTGGAGCGGCTCGACGAGAATCGGCTCCGCATCGCGCGCTGGATCATGCGGCCGAACCGGGGGTGGGAGCTCCAGGAGGCGCCCGTGCTGCTGCCCGCCGCGCGCTTCCTCGGCGCCCTGGCGTCGGCGGCCGAGCGCGGCGTGCTCGCGTCAGGCAATCCGGTGGAGTAGCGACCATCTCCGTGTGCCGCTCAAGCTCGTAACCGGCCCGGCCAACGCCGCCAAGGCGGGCGAGGTGCTGGGCGGGCTGCGGTCACGCCTCGACCACGACCCGATCCTGGTCGTCCCCACGGTCAGCGACGTGGAGCACTCGCAGCGCGAGCTCGCGGAGCGCGGCGCCGTCTTCGGCGCGCGGGTGATGAAGTTCGACTGGCTCTTCCGGGAGATCGCTGCGAGGGCGGGCTTTGGCGGCCGCGAGGCGTCTGACTTCCAGCGCGAGCTGATCGTGGAGCAGGCCGTGCGGCGCGCGCGGCTGCGCGTGCTCGCCGAGTCGGCCGCGCAGCCCGGCTTCGTGCGCGCGGCGGCGCGCTTCTTCGCGGAGCTGGGGCGCGTCCGCGACCCGATGACCGCGGCGCGCCTCACGACCGCCCTGCGCCAGTGGGCGGGCGACGGCCCCCGGCGCACGTACGCCGAGGAGATCGCCGCGATCTACCGCGCGTATCGCGACGGGCTCGAGGCGGCCGGCCTCCTCGACGCCGAGCTGTATGCCTGGGAAGCGCTGGACGCGCTGCGCGCGGGTCCGTCCGCGACGGCATGGGGGAGCACACCCGTGTTCGTCTACGGCTTCGACGATTTCGACGGACTCCAGCTGGACGCCCTCGAGACGCTGTCGCGGCGCTGCGACGTCGACGTGACCGTGTCGCTCCCGTTCGAGCGCGGGCGGCTCGCCTTCAAGGCGGTGAGCGGCGTTCGCCAGGAGCTGCTCGCGATGGGCGCTGAGGAGCTCGAGCTGACGCCGCTCGACGACCACTACGCCGACGAATCGCGGCCCGTGCTGCACCATCTGGAGCGGCGCCTCTTCGACGACGACGCGGGCACTCGCATCGCTCCGGGAGGCGCCGTCTCCTTCCACTCCGCCGGCGGCGAGCGGGCCGAGGTCGAGCTGGCCGCGGCTCGGGTGCTCCAGCTGCTTCGCGACGGCGTCGAGCCCGGCAACGTCGCCGTGGTGTTCCGGGATCCGGGACGCTACTCGTCGCTCCTCGAGCAGGTGTTCGGCGCCTATGGGATCCCGTACTCGATCGACCGGCGGCTGCGCTTCGGCCACACCGGCCTGGGGCGCGGGCTCCTCGCGCTCATCCGCGCGGCCGCGCCGGGCGGCACCGCAGACGACCTGCTCGCCTATCTCCGCACGCCGGGACTCCTGCGCGTGGCCGGCTTCGCCGACAGCCTCGAGGCAGAGGTGCGCCGCGACGGGGTTCAGCGCGCCGGCGAGGCGCGCGGGCGTTGGGAGCGCGACCGCTGGCCGCTCGAGGAGCTCGACCGGCTGGCGCGGGCACGCGACACCGACGCCTTCGCCCGTGAGCTCGAGAGCCGCCTCGCCCGCCTCTTCGCTGCGCCCTACGAGCGCATGGCGACCGTGCTGAGCGGCCCGCAGCTCGAGGAGGCGCGCGCCCTGAGCGCCGCACAGCGCGCCCTCGCCGAGCTGCGCGCGGTGCTGGGCGGCACGCCCGTCGACACCTCCCACGTGCTCCGCGTCCTGGAGCAGCTCGAGGTCCACGTCGGTGAGACTCCCCAGCCCGATCGCGTGCACGTGGCCAAGCCGGAGGCGATCAGGGCGCGCCGCTTCGACGTGGTCTTCTGCTGCGGGCTCCAGGAAGGGGAGTTCCCGCGCGGTGCGTCGCCTGAGCCCTTCCTCTCCGACGAGGACCGCCGTGCGATCGCAACCGCCAGCGGGCTGGTCCTGCCCGTGCGCGAGGACCGCTTGGATCGCGAGCGCTACCTCTTCTACCTGTGCGCGTCGCGCGCGGAGCGCCTGCTCGTGCTCAGCTCCCGCTCGAGCGACGAAGAGGGGAACCCGCAGACCGAGTCCTACTTCGTGGACGACGTGCGCGAGCTGCTCGACGATGGAGCGGCCGAGGTCCGGACACGCTCCCTGTCCGAGGTCACGTGGAGCCCCGAGGACGCGCCGACCGCCGCGGAGTGGGACCGCGCGCACGCGGCGAGCGGGCCGCGGCGCGCGGTTCCCGAGCCGGTGCCACTGAGCACCGAGCCGCTGCTCGAGGAGCTCTCGGCCCGCGAGGCCGTCGCGGCCCGCGCGCTCGAGAACTTCGCCGACTGCCCGGTGAAGTGGCTCGTCGAGGATCTGCTGAAGCCGACGGAGCTCGTGCCCGACCCGGAGGCGATGGTGCGCGGCTCCTACGCGCACGAGGTGCTCCGGCACACCTACCGCCGCCTCCACGAGGAGAGCGGCGAGCGGCGCGTGACGCACGCGAACCTCGCGGCCGCCGAGCGCATCCTGCTCGAGGAGCTGCGTGAGCGTAGCTCGGCATTCCAGCTCTCACCGAAGCAGACACGCGTCCGCGCCGCGGCGCGCCGGCTCGAGTTCGACCTGCTGCGCTACCTGCGCACGGAGGCCGACTCGGACACATGCTTCGAGCCCGTCGAGCTCGAGCGCGACTTCGGGTTCGAGAACGGCGGTCCGGTCGAGCTCGACGGAGGCCTGCGGGTTCGCGGGCGTATCGATCGCGTGGACGAGTGCGACGGCATGGCGCTCGTGATCGACTACAAGACGGGCAAGCGGGTCGACCGCTACAAGGTCGCGAGCTGGGAGACGGAGAACCGCTTCCAGGCGGCGCTCTACATGCTCGTGGTGGAGAAGCTGCTTGGCCTGCGGCCCGCGGGCGGCGTCTACGTCGCGCTCGGGAACGAGGACCCGCGCCCGCGCGGCATGGTCGCCAAGGACGTCCAGGAGCTCGGCGAGCGCTGGTTCGAGACGGACCGCCTCGACCCTGACGAGTTCCGGCAGAAGCTCGACTGGGCGCTCGAGCGGATCCGCGAGACGGACCGGCTGATGCGAAGCGGCGCTCTGTGCGCGCGCCCGGACCGCTGCGACTGGAACGGCGGCTGCAAGTACCCCTCGGTCTGCAGGAGCGAGCGATGAGGACGCTGACCGAGGAGCAGCGGCGCGCTGTCGAGCGCCGCGACGGGCCGCTCCTCGTGCGAGCGGGCGCGGGCACCGGCAAGACGACCGTCCTGGTCGAGCGCTTCGTCGAAGCCGTGACGGTGGACGGCGCCGGGGTCGACCAGGTGCTCGCGATCACCTTCACCGAGAAGGCGGCCGCCGAGATGAAGAGCCGCGTGCGCCGCCGCTTCCTCGAGCTCGGCCGTCGCGACGACGCTCGGGCCGCGGAGAGCGCCTGGGTCTCGACGATCCACGGCCTGTGCGCGCGCATCCTGCGCGCCCACGCCCTGAGCGCCGGCATCGATCCCGACTTCCGCGTGCTGGACGAGGTCGAGTCGGAGCGAATCGCGGCCGACGCCTTCGACGGCGCGCTCGAGCAGTTCATGGAGGTGGACCGGACACCCGATCCGGACCGCGTCGAGATGGTGGCCGCCTACACGCCCGACCGCCTGCGCGACATGGTCCGCACCGCCTACTCGCACCTGCGCAGCCGGGGCCGGCGCCATCCGCGCCTGGAGAAGACGCTGCCGCCGCGGCCGGCGGGGGAGGAGGCGCGGCTCGACGCGGCGGCGACAGCCGCGCTGGCCGAGCTGGCGGTGGCGGAAGGCGGCGTCACCCTGGAGAAGGCGATCGCGAGCGTCGAGGGCCGCACCGAGATCAAGGGCAAGGCGAGAGCCCTCGACACCGACACGTGCCACCAGTACCGCGACGCACTGGCGGCGTACCGCGGGCTCGAGGTCGCCCAGCGCGAGCACCGCGACCACACGATGCTGCGCGTGCTGCTCGAGCTCTACGACGGGCGCTATGCGGCCGCGAAGCGCGAGCGCTCGGGGCTCGACTTCGAGGACCTGGAGCTCGTGGCGCGGGACCTGCTCGCGGGCGACGAGGGGCTGCGCGAGGCGTACTCGTCGCGCTTCGAGCACGTGCTCGTCGACGAGTTCCAGGACACGAACCGGCTCCAGAACGAGCTGCTCGGGCTGCTGTCGCACCACAATCTCTTCCGAGTCGGCGACGAAAACCAGTCGATCTACCGCTTCCGGAACGCCGACGTGGGCGTGTTCCGCGAGCACTGGCAGGAGGCCGTGGCGGCGGGGCGGGCCGAGAGCATCACCGTCAACTTCCGGGCCCGTGGAGAGATCCTCGACGCCATCGACCTTGCGTTCGAGCGCACCTGGGGCGACGCGTTCGAGCCGCTCCGAGAGGCGCCCGGCTCGCGCGAGCAGGCCGCGCCGGTCGAGCCGTGCGTGGAGCTGCTCGCCGTCGACAGGGCGCGCGACGCGTGGAAGGAGCTGACCGAGCAGGGGGAGCACTTCGGCGAGGCGCTGCACGGCGCGCCGCCCTGGCGGGCCGCCGAAGCTCGCCTGCTCGCGAAGCGGGTCGACGAGCTCACGACAGGTGGACGCTGGTCGTACGGCGACGTCGTGATCCTGTTCCGCGCCACGACGGCGATGGGGCTGTTCGAGCGCGCGCTCGAGGAGCGCGGCATCCCGGTGCACGTGGTGGGAGGGCGCGGGTACTGGGGCCAGCAGCAGGTGGCCGACCTCCGCCACTGGCTCGCCGCGCTGGCGAACCCGCTCGACGGTCTGGCGCTGTTCTCCGTGCTCGCCTCGCCGCTTGCCGGCCTGTCGCTCGACGCGGTTGCGCTGATCGGCATACATGCGCGGCGCGCCCGGCGGGATCCCTGGTGGGCCGTGCGCGCCGTAGTCGAGGGCGGGCGCGACGGCGCAGAGCCGGGTGCGGGCCGCTCGCTGATCGACGATCTCCCGGACGCGGATCGCTCGAAGCTCGCCACGTTCGTGGAACGCTTCGAGCGTGAGCGTCGGATCGCGGGCCAGGTGTCGCTCGAGACGCTGATCGACCGCGCAGTCACGCTCACCGGCTACGACCGCCACCTGCTCGCGCTGCCCGGCGGCACGCGCCGCATGGCCAACGTGCGCAAGCTGATGCGGATGGCGCGCGGGTACGAGGCCGACGAGGGCCGCGACCTGCGCGGCTTCATCGACGCCGTCGCCGAGCGCGACGTGATCCAGGCCCGCGAAGGCGAGGCGCCGCTCGAGGCCGAGGCGCTCGACGCGGTGCGGATGATGACCGTCCATCGCGCGAAGGGACTCGAGTTCCCCGTCGTGTGCGTGGCCGACCTCGGCAAGGACGGCCGCGACGACGACGGGCAGCTCCGCATCTCGGAGGACGGCAGCGTCGGGCTGCGGCTCGCCAACCTGGGCGGGGGGGCGGTCGACAGCACCCGGCTCGCGCAGATCAAGGCGGCGGGGAAGCGCGCCGCGGAGGAGGAGGAGCGCCGCATCTTCTACGTGGCGGCCACGCGCGCGCAGGAGCACCTGGTGCTGAGCGGGGCCACGGACCTGGCCAAGCGGCCGGAGCCGGCGGAGCTCACGGAGCCGATGCGCTGGGTCTGGCGCGGCTTCTGCGCCGGCCTGCCACGCAAGGGCGCCACCGGGGTCTGCGTGGACACGCGCGAGGGCAGGGACGTGGCGGTGAGGTGGACGATCTGCACGCCGGGCACCGCGGACGAGGTGCTGCCGGCGGCGGACCGCGCGCCCGCGCCCCCCGAGTCCGAGTCGCAACCGGCCTACGAGCAGCCGCTGCTCGAGCTGGGCCTGCCGCCGGCGCCGCGCGCGCTTGCGGTGAGCCGGCTGAGCTATTCGGGGCTCGAGGCCTACCGCCGCTGCGGCTACCGCTTCTTCCTGGAGCGGACGCTGAGGCTCTCCCCCGTCGATGCGCCGCCCGGTGAGGCCCCGCCGCTGCACGGGCTGAGCGCGCTCCTGCGAGGCACGGTCGTGCACGGCCTGCTCGAGCGGCTCGACTTCCGAGCTCCGCTCGTGCCGTCCGACTTGGAGGTCGCCGAGGCGATCGAGCTGCACGGCGTGGAGGCGCTCCCCAACGACGTGGCCGACATCCGGGCGATGCTCGAGCGGGTGGCGGGCTCGGAGCTGCGCGCGCGGATCGCGGCCGCGCGGCGCGTGCGCACGGAGCTGCCGTTCGCCTTCACGCTCGCGCCGCCGGGGGCGGGCGGGCGGACCCTGCTGATCAATGGCGTGGTGGACGTGCTCGCCGACGAGGGCGCCCGCACCCTCGTGGTCGACTGGAAGAGCGACGCGCTCGGCGAGGCCGAGCCGGAGGCGCTCGTGCGCGCCGACTACTCGACGCAGCGGATCATCTACGCGCTCGCCGCGCTGCGCGCCGGCGCCGAGGTCGCGGAGGTGGCTCACTGCTTCCTGGAACGGCCGGATGAGCCGGCGGTCGCCCTGTACGAGGCCACCGATGCGGAGCGCTTGGAGCGCGAGCTCCTGACACTCGCCCAGGGAGTCGTGGAGGGGCGCTTCGAGCCCTCTCCCGAGCCGCATTTCTCGCTCTGTGCGGACTGTCCAGGAAGGGCGGCGCTGTGCGTGCACGAACCGGAGCTGACGCTTCGGGCCGTTCGCCAAGCCCGGGGCGGTGCCCCCGGCGCCGGCTCGGATTTTTCCGTCGGGACCCCGTCCTAATCTGGCGGCCATGCCACTGTGCTTCATCGAGCCGCAGGAAGCGATCCGCGTCGTCGCGGAGAGCGTCGGGCGCGAGGCGCGCCGCCAGCTCCTCGGCGAGGTCGTGCGCGCGTGGGTCGACGAGATCCCGGAGGACGAGCTCGCGGTCCACTACGCCAAGGCGGTGGACGAGCTCGACGAGGACGATCTGTCGATCCTCGCGGCGTGGCACGCCTCGCTCGAGGTTGGCCAGCCGATCGCGAACAAGGAGTTCCTGCTCGGCGCGTTCGCGCAACTGGGCGATCATCGCCGTGAGGCCCTGCGCATCGCCGCGGGCTTCAAGGGCGAGGACGCGTTCGACGCCGGGGTGAGCGAGGAGCAGGCACTCGCCACAGTGCTGCCGTGGCTCTCCGAGGAGCGCCTGATGGAGCTCGCCGCGGAGGCGGTCGAGCTCTACTGCTGGGACAGGCTCGGCTCGGACAATTAGTCTCGGGCGGTGCTCCGCCACGTCGAAGCTCCCGACGCGGTCAGGATCGCCTGTGAGGTGAGCGGCGAGGGGCCGCCGCTCGTGCTGGTGCACGGGGCGGGCTCCGCGCGCTGGAGCTTCGACGCTGTTCGACCCCACCTGGAGGCGCGCTTCACGGTGATCGCGATCGACCGGCGCGGGCGTGGCGACTCGACCGATGCCGAGGGCTATGCGCTCGAATGGGAGTACGACGACGTGGCGGCCGTGGTGAGCGACGCCGGCGACGGGACGATGCTCGTGGGGCACTCCTACGGCGGGCTGGTCGCGACCGGAGCCGCCGGCCTACTCGACCTGCCGAGGCTGGCCCTGTACGAGCCGGTGATGGGCGCTGGGCTCGCGGCACCGCAGACGATCGACCGCTGGGAGCGCCTGATCGAGGAGGGCGACCGCGACACGGTGGTCCGCGAGTTCTACCGCGACATCGCGGGGTACGACGAAGCCGCGATCAACGAGCTCGCCAGCTCACCGGTGTGGGAGGCGCGCAGGGAGATCGTGCCCACCGTCCCGCGCGAGCTCCGCGCGGCGCACGGACACCGGTTCGATCCCGACGCGCTGAGACGGATCCGGGCACCGGTCCTCCTGCTGGTGGGGACAGAGAGCCCGGCGTGGGCGGTGCGCTCGGTGGACGCACATGCGCAGGCGCTTTCGACTGCCGAAAGGCACGCTCTCGAGGGCCAGGGACACTCGGCGAACATGACCGCGCCCGACCTGCTGGCCGCCGAGCTCGAGCGCTTCTTCGTCCCGGGTTAGGTAGCAAGAAGCAAAAATACCGATAGCGGATCCGGTAGCGTTCGCGAACCCCGGCGCGGCGCCGGCGTTGTACCGGACATGAGGGCGACCACGATCAGATTCCCCAACGACCTATGGGAGCAGCTCGAGCGAGAGGCCCGGAAGCAGGGCATCAGCGCGGCCCAGTACGTGCGCGACGCGGCGCTGTACCGGGTCGCGTTCTCGGCCGGTGCCGCAAGCGAGTCCGGGCAGCAGGACGAGCGCGCCTGGCGGCCGCCGCCGTCCCGCCCTGCACGCGGCTAGTCGGACGCGCGGCCGAAGTAAGCTGAGGCTCGTGACAGCGTCGCTGCCCACCGACGTGCAACAGGTCTTCACCAGCTTCGTCACGACGGAGTACACGACGCTTGATGACCGTGGCCAGCCGATCTGCTGGCCGGCCAGGCCCTCGTACCAGCCGGGCGACCCCTGCATCGACTTGGAGGCTCCGGGCGACCCCGGCACCACGCACGACGCCAAGGCAAATCCGAAGGTCGCGCTCCTGTTCTCGGAGCCGGCCGGAAGCGGGATGGACGACGCGCCGCAGGTGCTCGTGCAGGGCACGGCCGCCGTGGACGAGGCGGAGGTCGTTCGCGTTCGCCCGGAGCGGGTCTACGTCTGGCCGAGCGGGGACGCCACTCGGGAGCCGCAGCTGTTCGACGCGCACATGGAGGAGGTGCGCTCGGGGCACGACGAGGAGCCGGAGGCGCCGCCTCCGGCCGCGGAGGGTGGCTCCGCCACGTGGGACGAGCGCATCGACGGGCTGGAGGCCACGGACGTCGCGGTGCTCTCGCTCGTGGCACCGGATGGCTTCCCGTTCAGCGTTCGCGTCCCGATCTCGGTCGACCGCTCGGGGGAGTGTGTGCGCATCGGCGGCGGGGTGCTCGGGGTCCCGGCACAGCCGGGGCTCGCGTGCCTCACCGCGAGCGATCGCCTCCAGGTGCGCGGCGACCTCGTGGAGGGGGACGGCGGCTGGGTCTTCGTCCCCCACCGGACCGTCGATGGCCCCGAAAAAAGTCGAGACGCGGACTAGGCGCTTGAGGAGCGCGCCACCGGGGACCGAGGTCTCCGGGGCTGCGCGGCGAGCCTCACATCCTCTTGGCTTCGCTCTTGCGCTCAGGTCCGCGTCTCTGCGCGTGAGTAGAGCACGAGCCGTTCGCCGGCGTCAAGCGCCGATTTGGCGCCACCTCGCTAATTGCGCAGAAATGTCTGTTCGGAGAGTGCTGACTCGACTGCGGGTATCGCCTGCTCGGCGCTTTCGTAGCGCACGGCCGCCATGCCCAGCTCGCGGGCGGCGGCGCAGTTGACGTCGAGGTCGTCCAGGAAGACGCAGCGCTCGGGCGTCACGCCGCCGAGGCGCTCCAGCGTGAGCAGGAAGATCGCCGGATCGGGCTTGCGGAGGCCGACGAAGGCCGAGTCGACCACGAGCTCGAACAGCTCGTCGATCTCGGGCAGCTTCGAGCGCCAGAGCGGCTCCCACTCCCGCACGTTGTTCGTGAGCAGGGCCGCGCGCACGCTGCGCCCTCGCAGCTCACGCACGAACTCGATCATCGCGCGGTTCGGATCGAGGCGCTCGAAGTAGAGGGCGCGCAGGCGGGTCAGGTCGAACCTGCCGTCGAGGTGCCGCTGGATCCGATCGCGGAACTCCGCCTCCGTGATCTCTCCGCGCTCGAGCGCGAACAGCGGGTGGTCGCCGTGCTCCTCGGCGGCGCGGCCCATCGCCTTGCCGAGCTCCTCGAGCGAGACGCCCGACTCCTCCTGGTAGGCGAGGAAGCCCTCCTGGAGCGGTGTCGTGAGAACGCCGCCGAAGTCGCAGATGAATACGTCCCTCACGCCGCCGCCGGTGGCTCGAGCCGGACCATGAGCTCGTAGGCGCCGATGCCCTCGCGACCGTCGAGGCGCCAGCGAAAGACCGCCACGTGCACCTGGAGCCCCTCGAGGTCGAGCGAGGAGCCGGCGATCACCAGCCCGGAGCCGCGCCGCGGATAGTCCTCGCCCGGCAGCCACAGCTCGAGCCCGGCGCTCCGCTGGCGGCCGCCGCCGTCGTAGACGGTCGAGATGCGGGCGGTCTCGACCTCGAGCACGGCGTCCTCCTCGACGAGGCGCGCAGTGACCTCCTCGTCGCCGTGGCCGACCGCCCCGCGTGGGCGGCGCGCGAGCGCGACCAGCGCATGCTGGTCGTCGACGATGGCCGAGATGCTACGCAGCGCATCGAGCTCCTCCCAGCGCGGCGGTATCTCCGTCTCGGAGACGGTGCCGAGGCAATCGACCTTCCGGCCCGCCGCCTCCCCGCGCACGCGCGCCACGTGAACGCGGACGCCGCCCAGGTCGGCGGGCGGCGACACGGGCTCGAGGTCGACGGCCAGCGTGCCGGCCAGCTCGGCGTGCCAGCCGGAGTCCGATGCCTCGACCTGCGGTCCCTCGGGCAGGGCGTTCGGCTTTCTTCCCGCGAACAGGATCGTCACGCCGGAGCGCGCCGTGCCGTGGATGTCGTGGGCGGCGTCGAAGAAGGACAGTGCGCGCGCCGGAGCGCTCACCGCTCGAGCCCGGGCGGGGCGTCATCGGACTCCCGGGCGGTGCCCTCGACGTCGTAGTAGCGCGGCGTGCGGCGCGCGGTCCGGCCCGTGACCCCGACGGTCACCCGCCGTCCCAGCCGGCGCACGACCTGACTGCGGATCAGCGCCCGCGTCGGTGGGAGGAGCAGCAGGACGCCGATCACGTCGGTGACGAATCCCGGCGTGATCAGGAACGCCCCTCCGAAGATCACGAGCACGCCGTCCATGACCTCGCGGTGGGGCATCTTGCCCTCCGCGAGCGCGGCGTTGAAGCGGCGCCACACGGACCGGCCCTGGGAGCGCAGCAGGACCGCGCCGAGCACCGAATCCGCCGCCAGCAGCAGGATCGTCGGCACCACTCCGATCGCGTCGCCGACCTTCAGGATCACGTACAGCTCCACCAGTGGGAGCACGATGAAGAGCGCGATGAGGGCCAGCAGCGGCACGGCCTGACCCTACTATCCTCGTGCCATGTCAACCGTGACCGTGGACGACGTCCAGGAGGCGCTCACCAACGTCATCGACCCCGAGCTCGGGCTCGATTTCGTGGAGCTGGGATTGATCTATGACGTGGAGGTCGAGGGGGGTGACGTCTTCATCAACTTCACGCTCACATCGCCCGGCTGCCCGATCGGCCCGCAGGTCGCCGAGCAGATGGAGGAGTTCGTCGGCGAGCTCGACGGGGTCAATGCGGTGCACCCGAAGATGACCTTCACGCCGCCGTGGACGCCCGACATGATGAGCGAGGAAGCGAAGTTCGCACTCGGCTACTGACGCCCCCCTGAAGTGCCGATAACGCCTCCTGGAGGGGACCATCCGGGCCGGAGGCGGCTGGTTGACCGCAGGGAGTCACGACGGCTCCCCGGCTCGCTTCTACCTCGTCTTCCTGGTCGTCTACGCGAGTTGCTTCTTACCGGCGCCACGACGCGCTGCCGTACGTGCTCGCGAGCGTCGCCCTAGCACTTAGGCCGGTCGCGCACCGGGCTGATCCTGATCGACCTCGACGGCTTCAAGGATGTGAACACGGCCCACGGCTATCCGGCTGGGGACGCGGTGCTCCGCGAGACCGCTGCCCGGCTGCGCCGGGCGGTGAGCGCCGAGGATGTACTCGCCCGCCTCGGCGGCGACGAGTTCGCGGTGCTGGCCCCGCGCGCGACCTCGGAGGCGATGCGCAGCCTGGCCGACCGGACGCTGACCTGCCTGCGCGACCTCGACTACGAGGACGTGCACGTGACCGCGAGCGTCGGCTGGGTGATCTACCCCGACGACGCCCCGACCGTGTACGAGCTGATCCCCGCCGCCGACTTCTGCCTGCGCGGAGCGAAGCTCACCGGGAAGGACCGCGCGCTCTCGGCGCTGGACTGGGCACCGGACGGCGGCGACGGCGTAGAGCACCGCGCGCCGCGAGGCGTCAACTACCGGCATTGATGGGGCTTCCGGAGTTACGCGTCTATATCACGAAGAAGTCCGGACACCCCCCTCGTGACCGTCCCTCAATTGCCGGTGTTCCCTCGACCCGTCTCGCCGTCCGGAGCGGCGGGCGGCTCGGCCTGACCCGCCATAGTTCGCCCGTGCCCCGCCTCCGCCTCCTTCGGGACTCCTTCGCCGACGATCCTGCCCTCGACGCCGCCGTCTCCCGGGCGCTGATGTTCCGAGTGGCCGCGCGGGAAGTTCCGGAGACGCTCAGGATTGCGCTGCCCGGCACCACGGTCGCGTTCGCGAAGCGCGATGCGGTCGCGCCGGGGTATGAGGCCGCCGTCCGGGCGGCGCGAGCGCACGGCTTCGAGGCGACGCTCCGCTTGGCCGGCGGCCGGGCGGCCGTGTTCCATGACGGAACGATGGAGATCGGGCACGCGGTCCCCGACGACGAGCCGCGCGAGGGCATCCACGCGCGCTTCGAGCGCACCGCCGAGCGGCTCGCCGCCGCGCTCGCGCGACTCGGAATCGACGCGCGGGTGGGCCAGGTGGCGGGCGAGTACTGCCCCGGCCGCTACAGCGTCAACGCGCGCGGGGCGGTGAAGCTGGCCGGGATCGGGCAGCGGATCGTCGCGGGGGGCTCGCACACCGGCGTGGTGCTGGTGGTCGAGGGCGAGGAGCGGATCAACGACGTGCTGAGGCCGGTCTACGCAGAGCTCGGCCTCCGCTGGACGCCCGAGGTGACCGGCTCGGCCCGGTCGGAGGAGCCGAGCGCCACGTGGGACCGGATCAGCGGCGCGGTGGTGACCGAGTACGCACGCGGGTACGACGTGAGCGAAGTGGAGCTGGATCCGGAGACGCTGGCGCTGGCGAGGGAGCTCGCGGACGAGCACCGGGTCCTGGCGTAAGCGACGGCGGTGACGGGTGGACCCGCCGCGCCGGCTGAATTCGGCGCCACCCGGCGAAAAATCGGCCGTGACGCCGATAGGTTGGTCGAGTGATGTACCGAAGGTGGGGGCAAAAGTCGTCCCACCCGTGTTGCGCCGGCTCTCGACGAGCTTGGGCCGGTCCCCTGAATGCTGTTGTTCGCGTGTGGGGGACGCTTCGGAGTGGTGCCCTTACGCCGCCTGCCGCGCCCGCGCCCGCTCCGCGTTCCTCGCAATCGCCTCCACGAACCTCGGCCACAGCGCCTGCGGCAGGTCGTGGCCCATGCCCGGGATCGTGACGAGCTCCGCTCCGGGGATCGCTCGGGCCGTCGCGAGGCCCGCGCGCAGTGGCACCAGCGGGTCGGATTCGCCGTGGATCACCACGGCCGGCACCTCGAGCTCGCGGAGCGCCGCCGTCCGCGAGCCGGATGCGAGGATCGCTCCCAGCTGGCGCGCAGTCCCGGGCGGGTAATGGCCGCGGTCGTACGTCGTCCCGGCCAGCTCGCGTACGCGCTCGTCGTCCATCCGGTAGGCCGGCGAGCCGATGATCCGGAACACGCGAGCGAAATACGCGATGTACGCGTCGCGGTCGCGTGGCGCGCGGCGCATCAGCACGGTCCACACGCGCAGCTTCGGAGTCCCGAGGCGGCGGTCGCCCGTCGAGGACAGCATCGACCCGAGCGACAGCACTCGTTCCGGCTGCCGGATCGCCATCGTCTGGGCGATCATCCCGCCCATCGATGTGCCGACGACGTGCGCGCGCTCGATCCCCAGGTGGTCGAGCAGGCCGAAGCTGTCCGTGGCCATGTCGTCCAGCAGGTACGGCACGCGTGTTTGAAGCCCCGCCATCAGCCGCATGACGTTCGGCACTGGGCCGCGGATCTTGGTCGACAGCCCCGCGTCGCGGTTGTCGAACCGGATCACGTGGAAGCCGCGCTCCGCCAGCAGCTCGCACAGCCCGCGGTCCCAGTGGATCAGCTGCATCCCGAGGCCCATGACGAGCAGCAGCGGGTCACCCGACGGATCGCCGATCGTCTCGTAGACGAGCTCGACCGCCCCGACCTTCGCGGGCTGCTCGCTCATCTGCCCCGCGGCACGCACGCCGCCGGCGCCGGCCCGACGAGTATGCGGCTCATCACGAGGTGGTCGTCTTCTTCCGTGCCCTGCCGGGCGTACCGTCCTTGTTGCGCCCATTCGACTTCGCGCTCACCTTGGCGGTCGCCCGCGCGGCCTCGAGCAGCTCCGCGAGCGACTCCTCGACGTGCGTCGCGAAGGCGTCGATGTCCGGAACCGCGTCGTAGTCGGCGAGCAGGCCGAAGTCGACCTTGCCGTTGTAGCTCATGATCGCGACCGCCAGCGCATGGTTCTCGGGCAGGAACGCGATCGGGACGATCTCCTGCATCTCGCGCCCGAGCAGATAGAGCGGGAACTGCGGGCCGGGGACGTTCGTCACGATCAGGTTGAAGAGCCGCGTGGAGAAGTTGAGCCGCGAGGCCTGTGCGAGGAGCGTCGGCGGCGCGAACTCGTTGAGCCCCGCGATCACCTCGGCGCCGAGCGCCTGCTTCGACTCCTTCAGCTGGCCCATCCCCTCGCGGACCACCCGCAGCCGCTCGACCGGCTCGTCCACGTAGACCGGCAGCGGGCCGCGCATCGCCGCGATCCGGTTGCCGAGCGCCCCGCGCTCGTCCTCGCCCCGGATCGAGACGGGCACGAGCGCGCGCAGCTCGACGCCGTCGGTGCGGACGCCGCGGTCCTGCAGCCAGCGCCGGAGCGCCCCGGCCACGACGGCCAGCACCGCATCGTTCACCGTGCCGCCGAGGCTGTTCTTGATCTCCTTGAAATCCGACAGCCGGCCCTGCACCCAGCGGATCCGCCGGTGCGGACCGATCTCGACGTTCAGCGGTACGTCCGGCGCGGGGTTCAGGCCGGCCCAGACGACCTCTCCCAGCCCCTCCGCGGCCTCGCGCACGCGCTCGAGCGTCTCGATCGGATGCTGGAGGGCGCCGACGGCGCGCCCCGCGAGGCTGAACGGCGTGCGCACGAGCCCCTTGACGCCCTCGGCCACCAGGTCGACGTCCGACGGCTCCGGCTCGGGGCGCCAGTCGTCATCGTCCTCCAGCTCATCCTGGACGGGCGTGAGGTCGAACAGCACCGTTGCGATGTCCACGCCGGACACGCCGTCGACCAGCGCGTGGTGAGTCTTCGAGATCAGCGCGAAGCGGCCGCCCTCGAGGCCGTGGACGATCCAGACCTCCCAGAGCGGCTTCGAGCGATCGAGTCGCTGGGAGAAGATGCGACCTGCCAGCGCGCGCAGCTGATCCTCGCTGCCGGGCCTCGGCAGAGCCGTGTGGCGCACGTGGTAGTCGAGGTTGAAGTTCGGGTCGTCGACCCAGAACGGCCGCCCGGCTTCGAGGCGCGGGAACGCCAGCTTCTGCCGGTAGCGCGGCACGCGCCGGAGCCTGTCCCTGAGGTGCGCCTCGAACTCCTCACGCGACGGCGCCGGCCCGTCGAAGATCACGAGCGCGCCGACATGCATGTGCGACGACTGCTTCTCCTGAGCCAGGAAAGACGCGTCGACCGCGCTGAGGCGGTCCTTGTGTCCCTGGTGCGCCACGGCGCTGGAGCCTACTCGGGAGAATCGGCTCTGTGAAGCTGCTGGGAATCGTGCTCGCGGTGCAGGTGGCGCTCGGAATCACGCTGGTGACTCTGGTCGCCACCGACAACCTGCCCTTCACCGGAGACCACGAGGCCGACGGCAGCACCGCGCCGCCGGCGGCGCTCCCTGTGGATCGCTTCGACGGCGCAGCCGCGTTCCGGCTCCTGCGGCGCCAGGTCGAGCTGGGTCCGAGGCCGGCCGGCTCGCCCGAGTCGCGCCGGCTGGCGCGGCTCCTGAAGCAAATCGTTCCGCGTGCCGGCTACCAGAAGGTGCCGGGCGGCCTCCGCAACGTCGTCGGGATCGTGCGAGGGCGCGAGCCGGGCTACGTCGTCGTGGGCGCGCACTACGACACGAAGGACATTTCGGGCTTTGTCGGCGCGAACGACGGCGCCTCCGGAACCGCGCTCGCGGCGCAGCTGGCCCGCAGCATCCGGCGGCCGCGGCACACGGTCCGGTTCGTGTTCTTCGACGGAGAGGAGAGTCCGCGCGGCAGCGACGACTTCGAGCGGGACGGCCTGCGTGGGAGCAAGGTGGGCGCGGCCGCGTTCGCGGACGCGCGCGCGATGGTCCTGCTCGACTTTGTCGGCGACAGGCGGCTCTCGATCCCGCGCGAGGCGAACTCCAACCCCGGCCTGTGGCGCAAGCTCCGAGCGGCGGCGCAGCGGGTGGGGGCGGGGCGAGTCTTCCCAGACGAGCGTGCCGGAGCGGTGCTCGACGACCACATCCCGTTCCAGGACGCGGGCGTGCCCTCGATCGACCTGATCGACTTCAACTTTCCCTGCTTCCACCGCCGCTGCGACGACATGTCGGCGGTCTCCGAGCGAAGCGTCGACGCGGTCGGCGAGACGATGGCCGAGCTGTTGAGGACGCTGTAGGGCGAAGCGCCGGGCGGTGACCGGTGCGCACCCATGTTCTGCCTCGCTAGCCTCCGAGCCGGATGACCGCGGGTCCCGAAAAGCTGCTGCTCGCCGCCCCGCGCGGCTACTGCGCGGGCGTCGACCGCGCTGTCCAGACGGTTGAGCGCGCGCTCGAGCTGTACGGCCCGCCCGTATACGTCCGCAAGGAGATCGTGCACAACAAGCACGTCGTCGAGCAGCTCCGCGAGCGCGGGGCCGTCTTCGTGGAGGAGGAGACCGAGGTGCCCGAGGGCGAGACGGTGGTCTTCTCGGCTCACGGCGTGTCGCCGGCGGTGCACGCGAACGCGGAATCGCGCCGGCTCACAACCATCGACGCCACCTGCCCACTCGTCACCAAGGTGCACGTCGAGGCGAAGAAGTTCGCCGCCGAGGGCTACACGATCGTGCTCATCGGCCACGAGGGCCACGAGGAGGTCGAGGGCACGATGGGCGAGGCGCCCGACCACTTCGTCCTCGTCGAGACCGAGGAGGACGTGGAACGACTCGAGCTGGCCGATCCCGACCGCGTGGCCTACCTCACGCAGACCACCCTGAGCGTCGACGAGACCGATCGCATCATCCGCCGCCTGCGCGAGCGCTTCCCCAACATCACGGGCCCGAAGTCCGACGACATCTGTTACGCCACGACCAACAGGCAGCTCGCCGTGCGCCAGATGGCCGGCGAGTGCGACCTCGTCCTGGTGATCGGCTCGCGGAACTCGTCGAACTCGAACCGTCTCGTGGAGGTCGCGCGCGACCACGGCGCCGAGTCGCACCTGATCGACAACGAGTCCCAGGTGCAGGAGGAATGGCTCGAGGGCAAGCGCGTCGTCGGCATCTCGTCGGGCGCGAGCGCTCCGGAGGAGCTGGTGCAGCGACTGATCGAGTTCTTCCGCGCACGCGGCACAACGGATGTCTCCGAGTTCGAAGTCGTGCAGGAGGACGTCCGCTTCATGCTCCCCAAGGACATCCGCCGCGCGCTAGCGGCGCAATAAGCGTCGCCTGGCGGCGTCCTCGGTCGCCCGCGTGCCGAGCACTGCGGGCTCCCTGCGTCCTTGCCGTGCTCGCTTTCGCGCCGCTATGTCGCGTCGTCGGACGGTGCGGGCGGCACGGGCGTGAACTGGACGCCGTGCAGGCGGAGACCCGGTGACTCCGCCTCGACCGTTCCATCCACCTCGTAGAGCCCGGGCTCGAGGCCGCCCTCCGACAGCACCGCGTACGCGGCGCCGGCCGTGTAGCTGAAGCTGGCGGCGGCGCCCGCGTGGGCCGCGGCGATCCAGTCCTCGCCGTCCGTCCA
>JBKPSR010000139.1:0-10628 GCA_046735115.1 Actinomycetota bacterium | reverse complement strand
CTCTTGGCGTCGGTCCGCGTCTTCGACCTCTACCACGGCGAGCAGGTCGGCGAGGGCAACAAGTCGCTCGCCCTTCGCCTCGAATTCCGGGCGCCCGACCGGACGCTCACCGACGAGGAGGTCGCCGAGCGCCGGGCCGCGATCGAGAGCGAGCTCGAATCGATCGGAGGCCACCTGCGTGCCTAGGCGGTCACTCCCCCAGCAGGTTGCCGTCATCGGCGCAGCGGGCTACGGCGGCGCGGTCGCCGCGGCCATCCTCCGGCGGCATCCGTCGCTCGAGCTCACCGTGGTCACCGCGCGGTCGGACGCCGGGCGGCGCCACGACGAGCTGTATCCGCGCTACCGCGTGCCGCTCGAGCTCGAGGAGTTCGACGCGGACTCGATCGCGGCGCGCGCGCAGTCGGCGGTAGTGGCGTATCCGCACGGCGCCGCCGCGGCCGCCGTCAAGGCGCTTCGCGAGCGCGGCCTACGGGTCGTGGACCTATCCGCCGACTTCCGCCTCGGCCGGAAGAGCTACGAGCGCTGGTACCAGGCTCACGCCGCGCCGGAGCTGCTCGACGAGGCCGTCTACGGCCTCGCGGAGGCGCACCGCGACGAGATCCGCGGCGCGGGCCTCGTGGCGGCGCCGGGCTGCTACCCGACCGCCGCGCTGCTCGCCCTCTGGCCGCTCCGGGAGCACATCGCCGACGTCGTGGTCGACGCCAAGTCCGGCGTGTCCGGCGCCGGCCGCGAGGCCAGCCAGACCACTCACTTCGTATCCGTGACGGAGAACGTCCAGGCCTATGGGATCGAGGGCCACCGCCACGCCGCCGAGCTGGAGCAGGAGCTCGCGAACGGCGCGTCGTTCACGTTCGTGCCGCACCTCGTCCCGATCGAGCAGGGCCTCCTCGCCAGCTGTTACGTGAGCACAGACCTCGGTGAAGCCGAGGTGACCGATCTGTATCGAGAGGCATACGAGGACGAGCCCTTCATCGACCTCGTCGCCGAGCCGCCCGGCACGGACGAGGTCCGCGAGACGAACCGCTGCCGGATCCACGTCAAGGCGGTCGGCGGACGGATGATCGCGCTCGCCGCGATCGACAACCTCTGGAAGGGCGCAGCCGGCCAGGCGGTCCAGGACCTGAACCTGATGCTCGGCCTGCCGGAGACGGAGGGCCTCGAGTGACGAAGCCCGAGACGAGGCCGCAGACGTGACCGAGAGCGCCGCTCCCGCCGCCTTCTTCCGCTCGCGCTGGGTCGAGGCGCCCGCGCACGTCGCCGAGCTCGAGCCGCACCTCCTGCCGGCCGGCTTCAGGGCCGCGGGCGTCGCGGCGGGCATCAAGCCGACCTGGCTCGATGTCGGCGTGCTGGCCTCCGACGAGCCTGACACCGCGTCCGCGGCCCGCTTCACCACCAACGCCCGAGTCGGAGCGCCGGTCATAGTCTCGAAGGAGGCGGACCTCGACCGGCTGCGGGCCGTCGCGGCCAACTCCGGCTGCTCGAACGTCGGCGACGGCGTGCGCGGGCTGGAGACCGCGGCCGCCATGCAGGCCGCCGCGGCGGAGGGGCTGGGGGTGGAGCCGGGTCAGGTGGCGGTCGCGTCCACGGGGGTGATCGGAGTCGAGCTGCCGCGCCAGCGGGCGGTTGACGGCGTTCGCTCCGCCTGCGCCGCGCTCGGGCCCGACGCCGCAGACTTCTCGCAGGCGATCCTCACGAGCGACGCCGGCCCCAAGCGCGCCTGTCTCGACGTGACGCTCCCGTCGGGCAGCGTCCGCCTCGCCGCGCAGGCGAAGGGCGCCGGCATGATCTCGCCCCGCCACGCGACGATGTTCTGCTTCGTCGAGACCGACGCCGCGCTCGACGCGGCGACGCTCGACCTCCTCACCGGCGTCTGCGTGAAGCGCTCCTTCGACCGCATCACGGTCGACGGACAGCTCTCGACCAGCGACACCATCGTGGCGCTGGCGAGCGGTGCCTCCGGCACGAGAGTCGAGGCCGAGTCGCCCGACGAGCTCGCGCTCGGCGAGGCGCTCGACGCCCTGCTCCGCCAGCTCGCGCTCGAGATCGTCCACGACGGCGAGGGCGCCCGCCGGGTCGGGCGAGTGGTCGTCACGGGCGCCCCGGACGCCGTCGAGCCGGTGGCGCGCGCTGTCGCCAACTCGCCGCTCGTGAAGTCGGCGCTCCACGGCGGCGATCCAAACTTCGGCCGCATCCTCCAGGCGGCCGGCCAGGTCTGGCCCCCGGGCGATCCATTCATCGTCGACCTCGAGATCGAGGGTCGCCAAGTGGTCTCGGCGGGCGACGTCGTCGAGCCCGCCCCGGCGGAGCTCGTCCAGGGCGACGAGGTCGAGTACGCGCTCACGCTGCCAGGGGAGGGCGGTGAGACGGAGGTCTTCTTCTCCGACCTCAGTCCCGAGTACGTGAGCTTCAACGCGGAGTACACATCGTGAGGGACGTCGCGACGCTCCTGGAGGCGCTTCCCTACATCAGGGATTTCCACGGGAAGACCGTGGTGATCAAGTACGGCGGCGCCGCGATGGTCGAGGCCGAGCTGCGCGAGGAGTTCGCGCGCGACGTGGTGCTTCTGAAGTACGTCGGCATGAACCCGGTGGTGGTGCATGGCGGCGGCCCCGACATCACCAGCTACATGGAGCGGCTCGGGATGGAGGTGCGCTTCGTGGAGGGCCTGCGCGTGTCCGACGAGGCCACGGTCGAGGTGGCGAAGATGGTGCTGGTCGGGAAGCAGAACAAGGACATCGTGCTGCGGATCAACCGCTACGGACAGCCGGCGGTGGGCCTGTGCGGCGACGACGGCTGCCTCTTCACGGTGAGGAAGCGGCTGGCCGGCGGCGAGACCGACATCGGTTTCGTGGGCGAGATCGAGACGGTCGACGTGGACGTGCTGCTCCATATCGCCGAGGACTACATACCGGTCGTGGCGTCGGTCGGCGCCGACACCGAGGGGAACTCGTACAACGTGAACGCGGACGCCGCGGCGGCCGCGGTGGCCCAGGCGCTCGCGGCATTCAAGCTGGTGTTCCTCACCGACGTGGAGAGCTGGCGCGCGGATCCCGAGGACCCGGGGAGCCGGATCTCCGAGGCGACGGCGCAGGAGGTGCGCGAGCGGCTTCCGCAGGTCATGGGCGGGATGCGGCCGAAGCTCGAGGCCGCCGTGCACGCGCTCGAGTCCGGCGTGGGCAACGCGCACATCCTGGATGGCCGCATGCCGCACAGCCTGCTGCTCGAGCTGTTCACGGACGAGGGCATCGGGACCAAGCTGTGGCCCTAGCGGTTCGATCCCTCGCCGAGCTCCAGCAAATGGAGCGCGACGCGGTCATGGCGACCTATGCGCGGAATCCGGTCCAGTTCGTGCGGGGCGAGGGCACGCGCCTGTGGGACGACGAGGGCAACGAGTACCTCGACTTCCTGACCGGGATCTCGGTGGCCCAGCTTGGCCACTGCCATCCGCGCGTCGTGGCGGGGATCCGCGAGCAGGCCGGCAGGCTCATGCACGTGGGCAACCTCTTCTACACCGAGCCCGGCCTGCGACTCGCTGAGCGGCTGGCCGGCCTCTCGCTCGGCGGGCGCGTGTTCCTCTGCAACTCCGGCGCCGAGGCGATCGAGTGCGCGCTGAAGCTCGCGCGCAAGCGCCGACCCGCGGGCGAGTTCGTGGTGATGGAGGGCGGCTTCCACGGCCGCACGATGGGCGCGCTGTCGGCCACCCCCCAGGAGTCGAAGCAGGCGCCGTTCGCGCCACTCGTGCCGGGCTTCAGGGTGGTACCACGTAACGATGTACCCGCTCTGACAGCGGCCGTCGGCGACCAGACCGCCGCGGTGCTGCTGGAGCCGATCCAGGGCGAGTCCGGCATCCACCCGCTCGACGCCGAGCTGCTGCACGCCGCCCGCGCGGCCTGCGACGTGCACGGCGCGCTGCTCGTCTTCGACGAGATCCAGTGCGGGATGGGCCGCACCGGCACGCTGTGGGCGCACCGGCAGCTGGGCGTCACGCCGGACGCGATGACGGTCGCGAAGGGGCTCGGCGGCGGGCTCCCAATCGGCGCCTGCGTCACGAACGCCGAGACCGCCGACGTGCTGGAGCCGGGCGACCACGGCTCGACCTTCGGGGGCGGCCCTGTCGTGGCTGCCGCGGCCCACGCGGTGCTCGACGTGGTGACCGGCTTCGGCTTCCTGGACGCGGTTCGCGAGCGCGGCGATCAGCTCGCCACCGGCCTGCGCGGCCTCGGCCTCGAGCCGCGCGGCTTCGGCCTGATGGTCGGGTTCGACCTCCCGGACGCGCCCGCCGTCGCGCGCCGCGCGCTCCTCGAGGAGCGGCTCGTCGTACACGCTACCGGCCCGGAGACGATCCGGATGCTTCCCCCTCTCACGGTGACGGAGGCCGAGGTGGACGAGGCCGTCGCTCGGCTCGGAGCGGAGCTCCACTAGGGTCCGCGCGCGATGCCCGCCGAGCGCCACACCCTGATCAAGACCGCCTCGTACGAGGCCGAGCCGGGCGAGGTCGGGCGCGTCCTCTTGCTCTACTCGGGCGGCCTCGACACGTCCGTGATGCTCAAGTGGATCCAGGACGAGTACGAGGCCGAGGTGGTCGCGCTCACGGTCAACCTGGGGCAGCCGGGAGAGGACTACGAGGTCGTCAAGGGCAAGGCGCTGCACCTGGGCGCGCTCGACTGCCACGTGGTCGACGCGCGCGAGGAGTTCGCCCGCGACTACGTGCTGCCGGCCATCAAGGCGAACGGGCTCTACGGCGGCGGCTACCCGCTCTTCACCGCGCTTGGGCGGCCACTGATCGCGAAGCTCGCCGTCGAGTACGCGCGCCGGAGCGGCTGCGACACGGTCGCCCACGGCTGCACCGGCAAGGGCAACGACCAGGTGCGCATCGAGTCGACCGTGATCGCCCTCGACCCGGAGATGAAGATCATCGCCCCGGTGCGCGGCTGGCAGATGGGCCGCGAGGAGGAGATCCGCTACGCGCGCGAGCACGGCATCGCGGTGAAGGGCGGCACCGAGACGCCGCCGTACTCGATCGACGACAACCTCTGGGGGCGCTCGTCCGAGGGCGGCGCCATCGAGGACCTGGACGAGCCGCCGCACGACGACGTCTTCAACCTCGTGACCCGGCCGGAGGAGGCACCCGACGAGCCCGAGGACGTGGTCGTGGGCTTCGAGCGCGGCTGCCCGGTCTCGCTGAACGGCGAGCGGCTCGAGCTCGTCGCGCTGCTGGAGCGCGCGGGCGAGCTCGGCTCGCGCCACGGCGTCGGGATCGTCGACCACATCGAGGACCGGATCGTCGGCCTCAAGGTCCGCGACCTCTACGAGGTGCCGGCCGCGGCGATCGTGCTCACGGCGCACAAGGAGCTCGAGAAGCTCGTCGGCACGATCCACCAGAACAACTTCAAGCCGCAGCTCGACGCGCACTGGGCCTACCTCGTCTATGCAGGGCTCTGGTACGAGCCGCTCCTGGCCGACCTGAACGCGCTGATGGACTCGGTCAACGAGCAGGTGACCGGCGAGATCACGATGCGGCTCTACAAGGGGAGCGCCCGCCCGGCCGCGCGCCGCTCCCCCAACGCGCTCTACGACCCGGCGCTCGCAGGCTTCGGCGAGTCGGGCGGCCTCTTCTCCCAGCAGGCGAGCCCGGGCTTCATCGAGCTGTGGTCGCTCCAGTCGCGAATGGCGTACAACGTGCGCAACCGGCGCGACTGTTGAGCACGGAATTCCGCGTCCTCGGCCCACTCGAGGCGCTCGCTGACGGGGCGCCTATCAAGCTCGGCGGCTCCCGCCCGCGCGCCGTGCTAGCCGTCCTAGTGCTCCACTCCGGTCAGGTCGTCTCGACGTCGCGGCTCATCGACGGGGTGTGGGCGGAGGAGCCGCCCGACACCGCGGCAAACGTGGTCCAGGGATACATCTCACAGCTCCGCAAGGAGCTCGGCCGCGAGACCATCGAGACCCGTGAGCCGGGCTACCTGCTGCGAATGGATCACGATTCGCTCGATCTCCATCGCTTCGAGACACTCGTGTCCGACGGCACCGAGCTCCTCGAGCGAGGGCGAGCCCAGGACGCGGCGGTGCTGCTGCGCGAGTCGCTTGCGCTCTGGCGCGGACCTGCTCTGGCAGACGTCGCCGACGAAGGAGTGTTGAGGCAGGCAGCCGCCCGACTCGACGAGCTCCGGCTCGTGGCGCTCGAGCGGCGGATCCAGGCTGACCTTGCGTGCGGACGTCACACCGAGCTCGTGGGTGAGCTCGAGGTGCTCGCGACCGAGTACCCGCTCCGCGAGCGACCGCGTGCGCTGCAGATGCTGGCTCTCTACCGCTGTGGCCGCCAGGCCGACGCACTCGCCGCATACCGGGAAGCTCGTGCAACCCTTGTCGAGCAGCTCGGAATCGAGCCCGGAGCAGAGCTTCAGGAGCTCGAGCGCGCGATCCTTCAGCACGATCCGGCGCTCGATCTCGAGCCTCCGCGCCGCCGGGCGATCGAGCCGAGGGCGCGCGTCGTGCTCGTCGCCGCGCTCGAGCTCGAGGCCGCGGCGACGCTGCTGCGTCTCGCCGAGCCGCTAGCCAGGATCGCGGGCCCGCGGGAGATCGTCCTCGCGTCCACAGTCGCCGATGCGAGCGAGCTCGCGGCTGCGTCGGCCCACCTGCGAGCACGTCGGGAGGAACTGACCGCTCGCGACGTGGACGTGCGTGCCGCTGCGTTCACTTCCGTCATGGCGGGCAGGGATTTGTCGCGGCTGGCGAGCGAGCAGGAGGCGGAGCTCGTGCTCGTCGACGCACCCGACCGACTGCTCGACGACGGCCGGCTCTTGACGCTCCTGGAGGATGCCGCATGCGACGTCGCAGTCCTTGTCGACGGCGCCCCCGGTGGCGATGCCGTCGTCGTCCCCTTCACCGGAGCCGAGCACGACTGGTCAGCGGTCGAGCTCGGCGCGTGGTTCGCGCTGGGGGCCGAGTTGCCGCTCATCCTGGCCGGCGCCTCCTCGGGCGCCGGGGGCGGCGACGCCAGCCGCACCCTCGCCAGCGCGTCACTCGCGGTCCAGAGGGCGCTTGGCGTGCACGCGGAGCCGCTGCTCGTCGAGCCGACGGCAGAGGCGCTGGTCGAGGCCACGCAAGACGCGGCCGTCGTGATCGTCGGGCTCACCGAGCGCTGGCGCCGCGATGGGATCGGGCATGCGCGCGCCGCGCTCGCCACCTCGCCGCGCCACCCGACGCTGATCGTACGGGGAGGACTCCGTCCCGGAGGCCTGGGTCCGCGCTCGAGCGAGACCCGCTTCACCTGGACAGTGGGTCAGAGCGGTTAGTGCACCCAAGGGGGCGGAGTCGCCTTGCGGCACGGCTGGCTGCCGGGGCCGGGGGCGGGGGCGTCGGAGAGGAGACCCCCGAACGTCTGCTCGACCTTCGGCACGGCACTCACGAGCCGGAACGCCCCTTTGCCGCCCTCAATTCGCTTCAGGTACGTGTTGCGCACCGCCTGGTGGTTCCGGTCGAGGTGCACGGGGCCCGTAGGAAGGTCGAATCTCAGTCGCGCGAGTGCCTCGCGGAGCCGCCTGCGGCCATCCGACAGGTCGCCGTCGGAGGCCTCGAGCCCGCGCAGCAGACCCTCAATGGCGTCGTGGAAGGCCAGCACGACCGGTGTTTCGGCATCCGAGGGCGGCAGGCCGGGAAACGTCTTCGAGAACGCTGCCTCGTAACGGCGCAGCGCAGGTGTCGCGCCTGCGGGCGGGATCGACGACGCGCCGACGACCCCGGCGGGTGGGTGGGCCACGGGCACGAGGGTGTTCGAGTCCTCGAGCACATACGTGCCGACGACGATCCGGTGCTCAGGCGAGCCGAGCGTACGGGCCAGCGCGTGCAGAGCCTCAGGCGGCACGAAGAGCCCCCCGTACATGAGCGCGGCGACGCCGTCGGCGCCTCGGAGGGCGCGGGCGACCTTCGGGTCGTGGAGGTCGATCGGCTCGGTGAAGCGCGCTGTCACGTTCCCGCCGAGGGCGCAGAACTCCGCGACGAAAGCCGCTTCCTCCTGCCACCCGACGGGTGTCGCGTCGGCGACGACCGTGGCGCGGCGCCATCCAAGCTCGCGATACGCATAGCTCCCTAGCCCCGCTACGTCCTGAGCTTCGTCGGTGTCGAAGCGATAGACGTTGGCGGCGGGATGGCGCAGCGTGAGCTCCTGCGGACCCGACCAGGCCGGTATGAAGATCACGTGCGGGTATTTGCGCGCAAGCTCGCGGAACACGAGCGAGTCCGACTCGCCGATGGCGCCGACGACCGCGTCGACGTCCTCGACCTCGATGAGCCGACGCGCCTCCTCCACGAGGATCGTGTGCTCGCTTTCTTCGGTGCATCCCCTGACCAGCTCGACGTCGCGGCCGGCAGCCCGGGCCTCGGAGACGCCTCCGGACGGCTTTCCGTTCGTGAGGCGCGCACCCCGCTCGACCAGCGGCAGCTCGGCGCCGGCGAGCATCCCGTCCTCGTAGCCCCCGAAGAGCCCGCGACAGTCGGTCAGCAGGCCGATCCGTATCGGCTGCTCGCCGCCCGAGCACCCCGCTGCAGCCACAGCGAGCGACGCGACGGCCAGCAGCCGAGCGACCCGAGAGAGATCAGCTCCCATAGGCGGTCACCCACACGCCGTCCGCGCCAACCGCGACCTCGCGTGGCCGCCCGCCCACGTCGACCTGATCGACGACCTTGGCGGTGTCCGGGTCGATGCGTGAGACCGTGCCGTCGATCGTGCTCGTCACCCAGACCGAGCCGGCTCCGGTCGCGACTCCACTCGCGCCGCGGCCCGTGGGAGTCATCGCCTTGATGGCGTTGGTCTCGGGATCGATCTCGAACACGCGGTCGTCGAGTGGTGCGGTGACCCACACGCCTCCCTCGCCCGCCGCGACCGTTCGCGGGATGAAGGGGAGCTCGATCGTGGCGAGGATGCGTCCGCTCGAGCGATCGAGCCGCCACATCCGCCGGTCGATCCCGTCGCCCAGCACCCACACCGACCCGTAGCCCACGGCAAGGTCGCGCTGGTTGTTGCGAGTCGTCCCAACCGAGGCCGGCTCGCGATAAGGGATCGCGACGTCCCGTACGATCCGGAGCTCTCCGGGGCCGGTGCTCAGCCGCTTGTCCCCGAAGAGACCCATCGACCAGAGGACACCCTCTCCTCCGGCGATCGTGCAGCTGTACAGGTCCACCTTGCGCTCTCGCACCCCGGTGACTGCGTCGTAGCGGGCAACTGTTCCGGTGAAGACTTGCCTGAAGACCTCCCCGCTGTCAGAGACGACGTAGATCTTGCCGCCGAGCGCCGTTAGATCACGCGGCTCGCCCACGGAGGCGATGCGCCTCAGCTCGCCCGTGCGCGGCTCCAATGTCCAGAGCGCACCATCGCGGTAGTCACCCACCCACACGCGACCGGCGCCGGTCGTGATCGCACCTGGATAGGTCGAGACGGTGTAGCGGGCGGTTGTGTCGCCGCTCTTCGGATCGATCCTGATCAACGAGCCGCCCGGCTGGCCCGGCGCTGCCTCACGCGTGAGCAGGGCCGCGGCCAGCGCGGCCGCCGCGACGAGGAGCACGGCGGCGCTCGCGGCGACCGCGAGCCTCAGCCGGCGCGGCCTCACCACGTCGAGTCCGAGCGCCGCGCTCGCGTCGGCTACGAGTGCTGCGCAGCTCGAATGGCGCTCGTCTGGCTCCTTCGCCAACGCACGAGCGAACACCGCGTCGATCGCGGCGGGTAGGGCAGAGTGGCGGGCCGAGGCGGGTGGCGGATCCTCTTCGAGATGGGCGTAGAGGGTGGCGACCTCTGAGGGACGCCGGAGAGGACTTTCGCCCGTGAGACACTCGAACAGGACGCAGCCGAGCGCGTAGACATCCGCCCGCCCGTCGACCTCGTCACCGCGAATCTGCTCCGGAGCGACGTAGTCGAGCGTCCCGAGCAGCGAGCCGTCGGTCGCCTGGCCGCGATCCGACGCGCTCTGGGAGAGTCCGAAGTCGGCCAGGTAGCAGTGGCGACGCTCGTCGATCAAGACGTTCGACGGCTTGACGTCGCGGTGGACGAGCCCCTTCGCATGAGCGGCGTCGAGCGCCTCCCCGACCTGCGAGACGATCGCGAGTGCCCGGGCGGGAGCGAGCGGGCCTTCACGTCGAAGCACGGCGCGCAGGTCCGCGCCCTCCACGTAGCGCATCGCGAGGTAGAAGCCGGCGTCAGCTTCGCCCGCGTCGTACACAGGGACGACGTTCGAATGGTCGAGGCTCGCGGCGAGCCGAGACTCGCGGAGAAGGCGCTCGCGGAACCTGTCGTCATCGGCGTAACGCGGAGCGAGGATCTTGAGGGCGACGTTCCTGTCGAGGCGGGCGTCGTGCGCGCGGTACACCTCTCCCATGCCGCCGCGGCCGATCAGCTCCTCGACCCGGTAGCCGCCGATCTCGACACCGCCCGCGATACCAACCAGCTCGGTCATGGCCGATCCATCCCGTCCAACACTCTCATGACTGTGGACCGGCCGGGAGGGGAGCCGGAACCCACGGCAAACAGGGTGTCCGGCTCCAGCCGTGCCGGTGATGATCGGTCAGACGGCGACCGGCTGCTCGTCAGAGACGGCCGTTGCCGCGCCGGCGATCACACGCTCAAGTCCGACGACCTCCCT
>JBKPSR010000138.1:0-11312 GCA_046735115.1 Actinomycetota bacterium | reverse complement strand
ATCGCGCAGACCGGCGTCGACCCCGTCGAGCTGACCGAGTACGCCGTGATCTTCTCGATCCCGGTCCTGCCGCTCACCTACCTGCCGATCCTGCTCGTCGGCAACGACCGCGCCGTCATGGGCGAATTCGTCAACGGGCCGCTCGCGCGCGCGATGGGCTGGCTCTACTTCGGCATCATCTGCCTGCTGGCCCTGGCAGCGCCCGTCCTCTTCATGGCCACAAACGGCGGTCGCTAGGCTGCGGCGGTCGTGCGCCGCGCCATCCTCTTCGCCCTGACCACCGCCGCCCTCCTGATCCCGGCGACCTCTGCGACCGCCGCCAACCGCTGGATCCAGAAGGACCGGCCGCTCAACATCGCCCACCAGGGCGGCGAGGACGAGTTCCCGTCCAACACGATGTACGCGTTCCGCAAGGCGCTCCGGGCCGGCGCCGACATGCTCGAGCTCGACATCGGGGTCACGCGCGACGGCAAGGTCGTCGTCATGCACGACACGACCGTCGACGGCAAGACGAACGGCCACGGGACGATCGCGTCCAAGACGCTCAAGCAGATCAGGCGGCTCGACGCCGCCTACTGGTTCGCGCCCCGAGCGTCCGACCACTACAGCCACGACCTGGCGCGCCGCGCGTACCGCTTCCGCGGCGTCGCGACCGGCCGCAAGGACGCGCCCAATGGCTTCAGGCGCTCAGACTTCCGCGTGCCGACGCTCGCCCAGGTCCTGCGGGCGTTCCCGCACACCCCGATCAACATCGAGATCAAGGGCCGGACACCGCTCGAGACGGACGCGGAGTACGTGAAGAACGCCGAGGCGCTCGCGCGGCTCCTGAAGGACACGAAGCGCCGCAGCCTGATCGTCGTCTCGTTCCACCAGGCGGCGGTGGACCGCTTCCACGAGCTCGTGCCGGAGATCGCGCTGGCTCCCGGCATCGGCGGAGCCACCAACTGGCTCCTCGCCGGCGGTTCGCCGGGACCGGGCGTCGTGGCGTTCCAGGTCCCGATCACCTTCACCACGGGCGATACGACCATCCCGGTCACGACCGCGCAGAACGTCGCCCGCGCTCATGCCGAGGGCTACGCCTGGCAGAACTGGTTCTCGAACGAGGACCGCGACGCGCCTGCCACCTGGCGCGCCCTGATCGACATGTGCGTCGACGGCACGATGACTTCGCGCCCCGTGGCCTACGAAAAGGTCTTAAAGCAGCACCATCGCCCAGCCGCCTGCGGCTAACTGACTTCGGGCATAAGCCTCGGCTGATCGGGTACGCCTCGTCAGAGGCGCGACCTGAAAGGGGCACACCGTGGCCGATCAAGTGGTCGAACAGCGCGCGGCGGAGCACCGCGCGGAGACGGATTGGAGGGTGATCGAGGAATCGCCCGAGTTTCGCGAGCTGACCAGTCGAAAGAGGGCGTTCGTCGTTCCAGCAACGATCTTCTTCATGGTCTGGTACTTCGGGTTCATAGCCCTGTGCGGCTATGCGCCGGACTTCATGGGGCGCGAGTTCCTCACCGATGGACTGACCGTCGGCTACGTCCTCGCACTCACCCAGTTCGTGATGTCGTGGGCGCTCGCAGCCAT
This sequence comes from Actinomycetota bacterium, assembly GCA_046735115.1. Lineage (GTDB taxonomy): Bacteria > Actinomycetota > Thermoleophilia > Solirubrobacterales > Thermoleophilaceae > JACVRW01. Next base: position 9,734 of record JBKPSR010000138.1, on the reverse strand, counting down.
GTACGTCCGCCGTGCCAACCGGGTGTTCGACCCGCTGGCCGCGCGCGTACGCGAGATCGCGGAGCCCCCCGGAACCGGCCGCTTCAGGCGCGGCGTGTTCGGTGAGGAGCCCGTCGCGAGGGACGCCGCGACGAGCGAGGAGGTGCCGCAGCGATGACCACCTACTTGGCATCAGTCAACGAGAAGGCCATCGCGGTCTTCGCGGTCGTCGTCGGTGTGACGATGATCGTTACCTACATCGCGTCGAAGCGCATCTCCACGGCCACGGATTTCTGGGCCGCGGGGCGGGCGCTGACCGGCCCGCAGAACGGGCTGGCGATCGCCGGCGACTACATGTCGGCGGCGAGCTTCCTTGGAATCGCGGGGCTGATCTTCGTGTTCGGCTTCGACGGCTTCCTGTACTGCGTCGGCTTCCTGGTCGCGTTCCTGGCAGTGCTGTTCCTGCTCGCCGAGCAGATGCGCAACTCGGGCAGGTACACGTTCGCCGACGTGCTCGCGTACCGGCTGAAGCAGCCTCCGGCGAGATCGGCGGCGGCGCTCGGCACGCTCGCGGTCGTGGCCTTCTACCTGATCGCGCAGATGGTCGGCGCCGGAGTGATCATCGAGGGCCTCGTGGGAATCAGCTTCTCCTGGGCCGTGATCCTCACCGGCGCGTTCATGGTCACCTACATCGTCCTGGGCGGCATGCTCGCGACGAGCTGGGTCCAGATCATCAAGGCCGTCCTGATGCTCTGCTGCGGGATCGTTTTGACGGTCTGGGTCCTGTCCGAAATCGGCTGGAACCCGATCCACCTGTTCCGCGATGCGCGGGCGGAGTCGTCTGACGGCGCGGCGTACCTGCAGCCCGGCCTCTTCCTGTCGACGCCGCTCGACACTGTCTCGCTGGGGCTCGGGCTGGTGCTCGGCACGGCGGGGCTTCCGCACATCCTGATGCGGTTCTTCACGGTGCCGGACGCCAAGGCCTCACGGCGGTCGGTCATCTGGGCGATGGTCCTGATCGGAGCCTTCTACCTGATGACGACGGCGCTCGGCTTCGGCTCCAGGGCGATTCTCGGCAAGGGCGGTGAGAGCGCGGTCGGTGAGACGGGCAACTTCGCCGTGCCGACGCTGGCCGACAAGCTCGGCGGCGACGTGCTGCTGGCGATTGTGGCCGGCGTCGCCTTCGCGACGATCCTGGCGGTCGTCGCCGGCCTCGTGATCTCAGCCTCCGGAGCGGTGGCGCACGACGTGTGGTCGAACGTCGTCCGCCGCGGCCGCGACTCGGAGCACGAGGAGGTCTGGGTGGCGAAGGTCGCCGCCTTTGCGATCGGCGCGATCGCGATCGGCATCGCGATCATCGGCGGCGCGAGCTTGAACGTGTCGTTCATGGTCGGCCTGGCGTTCGCCGTGGCGGCCAGCGCCAACTTCCCGGCGCTGCTGCTGGCGCTCACCTGGAGGCGGTTCAACACCACCGGGGCGGTCGTGGGCGTGCTGTTCGGCGTGATCAGCTCGGTCGCGCTCGTCGTGATCAGCCCGACCGTGTGGCCGGGCCCGGACTCCGAGGGCGGCGCGCTGTCGTGGTACTCGCTCGCGAATCCCGGGATCATCAGCATCCCGCTCGGGTTCGTCGGGTGCTTCCTCGGCACGATGCTGGCACGCGAGCCGACTGCCGAGGCCAAGTTCGACGAGCTGAAGGTGCGGTCCGAGACCGGCATCGGTGCCGACCCGGCCACGGGCACGACGCTCACGGGCGGCGGGGGCAGGCGCCGCGCCGCGGCGGCGGCCACGGCCACGATGGTGCCCCGTATGTAGTCCCTTCCGGTACAACCTGGGAGGCCAGGGAATACGAGAGGGAGCGTTATGGAAGGGACGACCAAGGCCTCCGCAGAGCAGATCGAGCAGGAGCTCGAGCAGCTTCTCGACAAGGAGCTGTTCGAGCCTCCTGCCGAGTTCCGCGAGCAGGCGCTGATCTCGGACGAGTCGATCTACGAGGAGGCGGCCCGGGACCCCGAGGCGTACTGGGCGCAGCAAGCGGAGGAGCTGCTCGACTGGGCCGAGCCCTGGGACACCGTGCTGTACGAGGAGGAGGCGCCCTTCTACAAGTGGTTCGTGGGCGGGAAGCTGAACGCCTCGGCCCAGACGCTCGACCGCCACGTGGACGCCGGCCGCGGCGACCGCGTCGCGTTCCACTGGCGAGGGGAGGAGGGCGAGGAGCGCGACGTGACCTACGCCGAGCTGCTCCGCGACACGAAGCGGCTGGCGAACGTGCTGAAGGAACGCGGGGTCGAGCCGGGCGAGGTGGTCGGGATCTACCTGCCGATGATCCCCGAGGTGGCCGTGGCGATGCTCGCATGCGCCCGCATCGGGGCGCCGCACAATGTCGTGTTCGGCGGCTTCTCACCGGACTCCGTCAGGGAGCGGATGGAGTTCTCTGAGGCGAAGGCGCTGATCACGGTCGACCAGGCGCGCCGCAAGGGCAAGTCGGCCGACATCAAGCCTGCGGTCGACAAGTTCCTGGACGACGTCCCGTCGATCGAGACGGTGGTCGTCGTCCGCAACACGGGCGCGGACGTCGACATGAAGGAGGGGCGTGACGTCTTCTATGACGAGGCGATCGCGGCGGCGTCCGACGACTGCCCGGCCGAGCCGTTCGACGCCGAGCACCCGCTCTACGTCCTCTACACGAGCGGCTCGACGGCGAAGCCGAAGGGCATCCTGCACTCGACCGGCGGCTACCTCACGGGAGTGGCGTGGACGCACCGCTACGTCTTCGACATGAAGCCCGACGAGGACGTGTACTGGTGCTCGGCCGACGTCGGCTGGGTCACCGGCCACTCGTACATCGTCTACGGACCGCTGATGAACGGCGTGACCTCGGTCATGTACGAGGGCGCTCCGGACTATCCGGACAAGGACATCTGGTGGGAGCTCTGCGAGCGCTACGGGGTGACCGTCTTCTACACGGCGCCCACCGCGATTCGCGCCTGCATGAAGTGGGGGATCGAGCACCCGCAGCGGCACGACCTGACGAAGCTGCGGCTGCTCGGCACGGTCGGGGAGCCGATCAACCCGAAGGCGTGGCTGTGGTACTGGAAGGTGATCGGCGGCGAGCGCTGCCCGATCGTCGACACCTGGTGGCAGACCGAGACCGGCCACATCATGATCACGCCGCTTCCGGGTGTCGTACCGGCGAAGCCGGGATCGGCCACGCGCCCGATGCCGGGAATCGACGCGGCCGTTCTCGACGAGGAGGGCAACGAGGTGGAGCCCGGCGAGCAGGGGCTGCTCGCGCTGCGGCGGCCGTGGCCCGGGATGCTGCGGACGCTTTACAAGGACCCGGACCGCTTCAAGGAGACCTACTTCTCGAAGTGGGACGAGACGACCTACTTCGTGGGCGACGCGGCGCGCCGCGACGACGACGGCTACTTCTGGGTCATCGGTCGCGTGGACGACACCGTGAACGTCTCCGGCCACCTGCTCTCCACGGCGACGGTCGAGTCCGCGATCGTCTCGCACCCGAAGGTCGCCGAGGCTGCCGTGATCGGAACCGAGGACGAGGACACGGGGCAGAGCATCGTTGCCTTCGTGATCCTCGAGGGTGACCTCGAGGGGAGCGACGAGCTCGAGGGCGAGGTCAACGAGCGCGTGGCGGACCGGATCGGGAAGTTCTCGCGCCCCAAGCGCATCATCTGGACCGCCGACGTGCCGAAGACACGCTCCGGGAAGATCATGCGCCGCTTGCTCCGCGACATCGCGGAGGGCCGCGAGCTCGGCGACGTGACGACCCTGCGCGAGCCGGGCGTGATGAAGGACCTCGAAAAGGAGTGGGGCGACAAGGAGGCCTGACGCCGGCGCCTCAGGCGCCGAGCGCCAGGTGCGTGGCGATCAGCAGCACGGCGACGCGGCCGCCGATTGCGAGCCCGCGCTGTATGCGCGGCGTGATCCAGCGGCCCGCGTGGCCCGCCGCCACGCTCAGCACGAGGTGCCAGCCCGCTGACGCCGCGCCCACGCCCGCGGTGAAAGCGATCGCCTCGCTCGGGTTTCCAAGCGACAGCGACGCGGCGACCGCGGCGAACGAAGCGATCGTCAGCGGATTCGCCGACGTGATCGCGAAGAAGCGGAGGAAATGGGCGCGGGCGCGGCCGGCCCGCACCGGCTGATCGCTCGTCCCGGCCGCCGTGCGCCGAAGGCCGATCAGCCCGTGTACGGCGATCGCGGCGAGGCTGGCCGCCGCGACCAGGCGGATCTCGCTCTCATGCGCCGCCAGAATGGCTCCGGCCGTGGCCCCCGCCGCGGCGGCGGCGGCAGCGAACAGCAGGTCCACGGTGGCCACGCCCATTCCCGCGGCGATGCCGACGCGCGTGCCGCGCGCGACGGCGGTCTCCACGAGCAGGAGGCTGACTGCGCCCACCTGCAGGGCGATCGCAAGCCCGGCTGCAAGTCCTGCGATCAGCGCCGCGGTCGGGTCCATGAACTGAGACAATCGCGGTGATGAACGAGACTGACAGTGAGATCCTCAAGATCATGCGCGAAGACGGCCGCATCTCGTGGCGCGATCTCGGCGCGGCGGTCGGCCTCAGCGCAAACGCGGCGGCCGACAGGGTGCGCCGCCTTCGCCGGGCGGGCGTGATCACCGGCTTCACAGCGCTCATCGATCCGGGCGCGGGCGGGCGCAAGCTCGAGGCGCTCGTGGGCGTCACGGTCTCGTCCGACACGGACTCGGACGACTTCGCGGATGCGGCGGCGAAGCTCGGGCCCGTGCTCGAGGTCCTCCACCTCAGCGGGACGCCGGACTACCAGCTCCGCGTGGCGTGCCAGGACACCGCGGAGCTCGACGTGCTCCTGCGCACGCTTCGCCGGCGCTGCGGCGCCGCGGACACGGAGACCACGCTCATCCTTCGCTCGGGGCCGCCGCTCGTTCACTGACATGGGCGCAGGATCGGTGTTCCGCCGCGCTTTCGCAAGCAGAGTTCGGCAAATTGCGCGTTATGCGCTGTGATCCACCGCTGAGCCGAGTTATCGAGCGTGGGAGTGGTCGTTTTCGCGGCAGCGTAGGATGCGCCGCGTGCGCTACCTGATCACCGGCGGCTCGGGGTACATCGGCACCCGCCTCGTGGAGCTGCTGGCCCGCCGCGAGGACACCGAGAAGATCGTCATCGCGGATGTTGTGCCGCCGAGGGGCGGCTACCGCCCGAAGACTCAGTTCGAGCGAGTGGACGTGCGCGAGGGCGGCGCCGTCCACGCCGCGCTCCAGCGAGCGAACCCGGACGTCCTGGTGCACCTGGCGTTCATCCTCAACCCGATCCACGACGAGGGCGTCATGTACGAGGTGGACGTGAACGGGACCCACAACGTGCTCGAGGCGGCGGCAGAGGCCGGCATCGCGCAGGTGCTGGTGACGACCTCGGCGGTGGCCTACGGCGCGTTCCCCGACAACCCGGACCCGATCACCGAGGACTGGCCGGTGCGCGGCGTGGCGCGCTTCTCCTACGCGCGCGACAAGACTGAGTCCGACCGGATCGTGCAGCTGTGGGCGCTGCAGCACCCGGACGTCATCACGACGATCGTGCGCCCCTGCATCGTCTACGGGCCGAACGTGGACAACTACCTGGTGCGGCTGTGGAGCAAGGCGCCGGTGGTCGTCGACACCGGCAACATCGACAAGACGACCCAGTTCGTGCATGAGGACGACGTGGTCGAGGCGATCAGCCGCCTCCTGCTCGGGCGGCACGCCGGCCAGTTCAACCTCTCCGCAGACGGCCTCATGACGCGCAGGGAGTGCGCCGAGTTGCTCGACACCCGCGTGATCAAGCTGCCCGTGTGGCTCTACCGCGCGCTCGCGAAGCTCTATTGGCGAGCGCGCCTGTCCGAGGCGCCGGCGGGCGGGATCGAGTTCGATCTCTACCCGTGGATCGTGTCCAACGAGAAGCTGAAGCAGACGCTCGACTGGACTCCGAGATATACGTCACGCCAGACCTTCGAGATAGCGATGCGAGCCCAGGGCAAGCTGCCCCCGGCAGACGCCGCCACGTCGCCCCCGGAGGCCCCCGAGCCAGAGCTATACTCGGCTGCCTCCCAGGGCCGTTAGCTCAGCTGGGAGAGCGCCGGCTCGACAAGCCGGAGGTCACTGGTTCGAGCCCAGTACGGCCCATCCCCCGGAGCCCGCTTACAGAGCGGGTTTCGTCGTTCATGGGCTGCTCTCCATTCGGTGATCGGTGGGTGTCGAATCTACGCCGCTGCCATTACTGTCAATTGGGGAGCCCTCGACGAGCACCCTCAGCGCCGTGTTCTCGCCCTCGTCGCGGCGCATCGCATGTGCATACACGTTCAGCGGCGTCTTGGAGTCCCCCCAGCCGCCGTCCGCCATCACAACGGGGATCGACTCAATGTTTCTCTAGGGGGTTCGGATGATGGGCCGTCGCCGCTGCCGCTATCCCCGCTCCTGGCCGAAACTCGGCGGGATGCACCCTTGACGGCCGGGCGTCCAGCACCACGATTTCGAGATCCACGGCGCGGAGCATGCTCTACCTGCGAGCACTCCCGCGCGCGGGATCATCGGCCCGGGTGGTGCCGTACGACGGACGGCGCCACGTCCCTGCCTGGCGTTCCCGGATGCGCACAAGCGCCATCTTCCCCTCGACCGTCCGGCGCTCCTCTGCCGATTCGTACTGGGGCACGAATCCGAGGCTGCGAAGGTGGGCGAAATACGCCAACGTCTCCTTCTTGGGCATCTTGGCCTCCCTCAAGGTCCAAGGTCAAATTACTGGTGCCTGGACGTATGGGCGGAGGGGCGGACGCCAAAGATGCGAACGGCCGGGACTGTGGCCGGCCGGACGCTGCCAGTAATTCGGGACGTGAGGAAGGCGACCCGTTCGTTACACCCTAGCCGCCACGTCGGAAGGCATCGTTCGCCCGCATCGGTGGCAGGTGGTCCCGTCATGGTCGCGCGGCTCGTCGCACTCGCACAGCTTCGCCGGCCGGGCCTTCGACACTCGTCCTCTTGCACCGGAATGGTCAGCGACGCTCCGGGAATAAGCGCCCCACGCGGCGGCGTGGGCCCTGCATTACCCCGGATGCGAGATCGCCAGGCGGTCGGGGAACGCGTCGCCGCTGCCCGTGACCGACCCCGGTTAGCTCCCCGGCACGAAGATCCAAACCGGGGCAGTACCTCACCCGGGCGGAGATGTCGTCGATCTCGGTGCGTCAGTCGCGCTGGACAAGCCGCAGCTTCGGCCGGCTCTGCTCGGCCTTCAAGATCGCCGCCTGCCACTTCCCCGGGCAGATCCTCGAAGCTCTCGGCCTCGAGCGACCCCTCGTGGAACTCGCGCCGCTGGTGGTCGCCCATCTCGGAGAGCGCCGGGTAGCCGACGACCTTGTAGACGCGGCGGCTGAGCTCGGCGCTGGCCAATGGATGAGCCCAACTATCTGAAAAGTCGCTATTTGCGGAGTTATCTGAGCACCACGCGCAAATTGTGCCGAGATCGCTTAGTCGTATAGGGACCAAAGCGCATAATCTCCCGCACCTGAGGCTGTGCAAATTCCCCAGCGAAGGGAGCCCCGTATGAGGCGCAAGCTGCTTGCCCGCATCCAAAGGCACCCGATCCGGTACTGGCTCTGAACCAGCTATCAAGGCGCGGACGAAACTTTTCGTCGCGATCGTCATTCCAGAGGGGTTTCATGTTTTGGGCTCGGAGGGTTCTTTGGCTCGGTACCGTTGGGCTGCTCGTCGCTGCGCTGCTCGGGACTACGCAAGCGGGAGCATCGACCGCTGATCTCGAGCTGATCCGCGTTCGCGAATCGCAGCTCGGCACGCACTATTGGTACCAGCAGACCTACCGGGATCTTCCGGTCCTTGGGGGCTACTACGCAAAACATGTCGACCGGAAGGGCCGGGAGTCCCTGGTTCAGGATGGGCGCAGGCAGGTAGCGGCGCTGACCTCGACCGTGCCCTCAGTTCCCCGGTCCAAGGCCGCAACGGTGGCCACCATGCGCGCGCAAGGTCACGCCAGCCGGGCCGATCTGGCGGTGCTCCCCGGGGACCCGGCACGCCTGGTTTGGGCGGTCCCCGTCACCTCGCCCTCCTCGGACCGACGCGTCCTTGTGGGTGCCCGCTCGGGCAGGGTCCTCAAGGTGGAGAACCTGATCGAGGAGGCCACGGGATCAGGGCGCGTGTTCGATCCGAACCCCGTGGTCACGCTCCAGAACGAGTCGCTGACGGACCAGGACGATGCCGACTACTCCACGTTACAGCCCGCGTACCAAAACGTGTCCCTGGCGCGGCTGGACGGTTCCGGTTTCCTGATCGGCGACTTCGCCAACATCGCGCTGAAAGAGAACCGGGCCGCGTTCTCATCCTCGCTCACGTTCTCGTTCGGCCGCACCGACGATCGGTTCGAGCAGGTGATGGCGTACTACGACGCTACCCAGGCCCAGACCTACATCCAGAGCTTGGGGTTCACCAACGCGAACAACGAGTCGCAGGACTTAATCACTGACAAGTACCACGGGGACAACTCCTTCTACATCCCCAGCCAGGACACGATCTCACTAGGGTCCGGAGGGGTGGATGACGCCGAGGATGCCGAGGTGACGTGGCACGAGTACGGCCACGCCATCCAGGACGACCAGGTGCCCCGGTTCGGGACCAACAACCCAGCCGGCTCGATCGGGGAGGGATTCGGCGACTACTGGGCGTTCACCATGTCTCAGGCTGATAGCCCCGATACCGCGATCACCCCACTGGCGTGCATCGCCGATTGGGACTCGGTCTCATACACGTCGACCGAGCCCCATTGCCTGCGCCGCGTTGACACGGACAAGACGATGGCGGACAACGACCCCAAGGGCGATGTCCACGCCAACGGCGAGATCTGGTCGAGGTCCCTGTACGACATCAACCAGGGGTTGGGGCGGGACGAGGCCAACATCATCATCCTCGAGGCGCAATTCCAGTTCGCCCCCGATACCTCATTCGCGGCGGCAGCGGAAGCAACGGTAGGGACAGCGCAGCGACTCTACGGGTCGGGCGCCGCGCAGGTATGCCGCCAGGCGTTCGAGGCCCGAGGGATCCTCTAGCTCGGGTCTTGAACCGAGGGCAAAATCTGGCGACCGCGACACGCCGATCAGTCGGGATCGTCGGTAGGCATCGGCGAGTCGTAGATCACCGGGGCCGCCATACACGCCACCGACGCTTCTGGTTTGCCACAACCACTTGCTCCCACCGTCTAGGCACCGTTTCGTCCGTCGACACGGGTTGTCGGGCCGGGTGAAAACGCTCCACGCCAAGGCGTGGCACCGGCCCTCGAAGCCGCCGGCCTGCGGGAGTAGGCGATGTCGCCCTCAAGCAGTCTGGTCGAGACTGTTGCTTCGCATGGAAAACGATAGCCCGCGTCAGCCGCTGCCATCGATCAGCGGCTGACGCGACTACCTGCGACCAGGTCTCAGGGGACCTGCGCCGCCGTCACGACGACAGTGGTGCCGTCCTCCACGATCGAACACGTGACCGGATCCCCGAAGCCGTTTTTCGCTCCGAAGGTCTTCGAGAAAGTCCCGTCGCTGTCAGTGAAAGAGATTGACGTCACCACGTAGTGGTCCTGGTCGATCCATCCGTTGTCGCCGTGCGAGTGCACGATCGTCACCGGGTTGCCGAGGGTCCCACAGTCGAACCCCGACTCGGTGATCAAACCTCCACCCTGTGGGGCGGCAGTGGCCGACGAGGCGGCGAGGGCGCCGATCGCGACCGCAGCCATCACAGA
>JBKPSR010000137.1:0-9597 GCA_046735115.1 Actinomycetota bacterium | reverse complement strand
GTGGACTTGCGCGAGCCCTTGAAGCCGGCGCCGCCGGCGGACTCCCACGCGATCACGTTGCCGTCCTTGTCGGTCAGCGACACGATCGTGTTGTTGAAGCTCGTCTTGATGTGCGCCTGCCCGAAGGGCACGTTCTTCCGGACGCGCCTGCGCCCGCGGGGCCGTCGAGGTTGAGGCATCTAGTGCTTCCTCACCTTCTTCTTGCCGCCGCCGGCCGAGGAGCCGCGCTTCGGGCCCTTCCGCGTGCGCGCGTTCGTCTTCGTCCTCTGCCCGTTGACCGGTAGGCCGCGCCGGTGGCGCAGGCCCCTGTACGCGCCGATCTCCATCAGGCGCTTGATGTTCTGCGACTGCTCGCGCCGGAGATCGCCCTCGACGAGCAGGTCGTCGACCCGCTCGCGGATCTTCAGGACCTCGTCGTCGGTGAGGTCCTTCACGTACGTGTTCGGGTCGATGCCGGCCTTGTCCAGGACCTCGTTCGAGGTCGACCGGCCGACGCCGTAGATGTACGTGAGCCCGATCTCGACCCTCTTGTTGAGGGGGATGTTGATGCCTGCGATTCGCGCCATTTAGCCTGCCGTCACCCCTGACGCTGCTTGTGACGGGGGTTCTGGCAGATGACGAGGACCGCGCCACCGCGGCGGATGATCTTGCACTTCTCGCACATGGGCTTGACTGATGCGCGGACCTTCATAGCTCCGAGAACCGGGAAACGTATCTGACAACAGAGGATCGGCGCGGGAGCCCAGGAGACGGCTCAGCGCCGACCGCTAAGAGTAGCAGCCTGCTGTGGCTCAGCCTCGGTCAGGTGCCAGGGGGTCAGGATGCGCGGGCCGTCACCCATAATGGCGACAGTGTGCTCGAAGTGGGCGGCCAGCGACCCATCCTCGGAGTAGACCGCCCAGTTGTCCGAGCCCATCCGCACGTGGTGCGTTCCCACGTTCACCATCGGCTCGATCGCGAGCACCATCCCCTCCTCGAGCTCCGGCCCGGTGCCGGGCTCGCCGAAGTTCGGGATCTGAGGGTCCTCGTGCATCTCGCGCCCGATCCCGTGGCCCACGAGCGAGCGGATCACGCTGAAGCCGTCGCCCTCCACGCGCGTCTGGACGGCATGCGATACGTCGCCGAGGCGGTTCCCGGGCACGCACTGCTCGACGGCGTCGAACAGCGCGCCCTTCGTGCTGGCGAGCAGCCGCGCGGCGATGGGAGTGACATTCCCGATCGGGTGCGTGATGGCGGCGTCCGCGACCCAGCCGTCGAGGACGACGCCGATGTCGATCGTCAGGATGTCGCCCCGGTCCAGGCGGTACGAGCCCGGGATGCCGTGGACGACCATCGAGTTCGGCGAGGCGCAGATCGAGCCCGGGAAGCCGCGGTAGCCCTTGAAGACGGGCTCGGCCCCCTGGGAACGGATGAAACGCTCGGCGGCCTCGTCCAGCTCGGCCGTGGTCACCCCGGGGCGCGCCTTCTTGCGCAGGATCTCGTGGCAGCGCACCAGCACGCGGCCCGCCGCCGCCATCTTCTCGATCTCCCCAGGGGTCTTACGGTGAATCACTGTCAGAGCTCGTCTTCCAATCGCTTGGTAGCCAGTGTGGCACGTATCCGGTCGTGCACCTCGTCGGGCGTGCGCGTTCCGTCGAACCGGCTCAGCAGTCCCTTGTCCGTGTACCACTCGATCAGAGGCTCGGTCTGCTCGTGATAGACGGAGAGGCGCTTCCGCACGGTCTCCGGCCTGTCGTCGTCGCGCTGGATCAGCCGCGACCCGTCCTGGTCGCAGACCCCGTCGTTCTTCGGCGGGTCGAAGTCGACGTGGTAGATGTGGCCGCCCTTGGCGCACGTGCGGCGGCCGGAGAGCCGCTGCACGACGTCGTCGTCGGGCGCCTCGATGAGGAGGGCGCCCGTCAGCTGCCGGCCGCGGCCATTCAGCGTCTCCTCGAGCATCTCGGCCTGTCCGATCGTGCGGGGGAAGCCGTCGAGCAGGAAGCCGTCGTGGGCCTCGCCTGAGTCGAGCCGCTCGGCGATCACGTTGTTGATCAGCTCGTCGGGCACCAGCTCGCCCGCGTCCATGTACTCCTTCGCCTGCTTGCCGAGCTCGGAGCCGTTCGCCACCGCTTCGCGCAGGATGATCCCCGTCGAGTAGTAGGGCAGGCCGAAGTCGTCCACGAGGCGTTCGGCCTGCGTGCCCTTCCCGGCACCCGGAGGGCCGAGCAGAACCAGGTTGAGCTCGCTCACTTGAGGAAGCCCTCGTAGTTGCGCATCATCAGCTGCGCCTCGAGCTGCTTCATCGTGTCCAGCGCGACGCCGACCACGATCAGGATCGACGTACCGCCGAAGTAGAAGTTGGCCGACGTCTGGTTCAGGAGGATCGTCGGCAGCGCCGCGACCGCGGCGAGGTAGAGCGAGCCCGGGAACGTGAGCCGCGCCAGGATGCGGTCCAGATATTCGGCTGTGGGTCTGCCTGGCCTCACCCCCGGTATGAACCCGCCGTACTTCTTCAGGTTGTCGGCCTGCTCCACGGGGTTGAAGGTGACCGCCGTGTAGAAGTAGGTGAACAGGATGATCAGGATCGACTCCCCGATCAGGTACGGCGCGTGGTTCGGGTTGAAGAAGGACGAGAAGTCCTGCGCCCAGTTGGCCTGCGTGAGCTCGCCCACCGTGGGCGGGAAGGCCATCAGCGAGGCCGCGAAGATCACCGGGATGACGCCGGCCATGTTCACGCGCAGCGGCAGGTAGGTCGAGCCGCCGCCGGCCATCCGGCGGCCCACCACGCGCTTCGCGTACTGGACCGGGATGCGGCGCTGGCCCTCCTGCATGAACACGATCGCGGCGATCACGGCGAGCGCCAGGAAGGGCATCATCACCTTGAAGATCTGGTCCGGGTTCGTCCACCAGGCGTTGATCCCGTGCGGGAGGCGCGAGGCGATCGAGGCGAAGATCATCAGCGAGATGCCGTTGCCGATGCCGCGCTGGGTGATCAGCTCGCCGAACCACATGAGCAGCACGCAGCCGGCGGTAAGCGTCATGACGATCACGAAGACGCGGCCGAAGGTGAAGTTCTCGACAACGTCGGCGCTGCCGGTCGAGAAGGTCCTGAAGAGGAAGACGTAGCCGATCGACTGGCCGAAGGCGAGCGCGACGGTCAGGTAGCGCGTGTATTGGGTGATCTTCTGCTGCCCGACCTCGCCCTCCTTGCGGAGCTTGTCGAGCTGCGGGATCACGACGGTCAGCAGCTGCAGCATGATCGACGCCGTGATGTAGGGCATGATCCCGAGCGCGAAGATCGCGAAGCGCTGGAGCGAGCCGCCCGAGAAGACGTTCAGGAGGCCCAGCACGCTCGAGCCGGTGAAGTTGTCCGAGATGTCCTTGACGGCTTCGACGTTGATCCCCGGCGCGGGGATGTAGGCGCCGAACCTGTAGAGCGCGAGCATCGCCGCCGTGAAGGCGAGCTTCTTCCTGATCTCGGGGACCCTGAACGAGTTCAGGAACGTCCTGAGCACCTGGCTACTCCTCGATCAGCTGACAGGTGCCGCCCGCGGCCTCGATCTTCTCGCGAGCCGTCTTCGAAAAGGCGTGGGCGTGCACGGTGAGCGCCTTCGACAGGTCGCCCTGGCCGAGGATCTTGACCGGCACCTCGCGGCGCGTGGCCAGGTTCTTCTCGCGCAGGGAGTCGGGAGTGACCTCGGCTCCCTTGTCGAAGCGAGCTTCGAGATCCCGGAGGTTGACCGGCTGGGTCTGGGTGCGGAACTTCTCGAACGGCATCGACTTCTTCATGTGCGGGCCGCGCAGCTTGCGCATCCGCATGTGGATCGGCGTCTGCCCACCCTCGAAGTTCACCTTCCGCTTGGCGCCCGAGCGCGAGCCCGCGCCCTTGTGTCCGCGGCCGGACGTCTTGCCGTAGCCGGAGCCCTCGCCGCGGCCGATGCGCTTGCGCGGCTTGCGCGAGCCGGGGGCAGGCTTCAGCGAGTGGAGGCCGACCCGCTCAGCCATCGGACACCTCGACGAGATGCTGCACCGAATGGATCAACCCGCGGACGGTTGGATGGTCCTCGCGCTCGGTCGAGCGCCCGATCTTGCCCAGCCCGAGCGTCCTGAGCGTCTCGTGCTGCTTGCGGCTCGACCCGTTCGACGACCTCACCTGCGTGATGACGAGCTTGGCCATCAGGCCGGAGCCTCCTCGGCGTCACCACCGGGGACAGGCTCGAGCCCGTCCCCGTCCCCGGCGCCGTCGGCGCTCTCGAGCCCCAGCACCTCGCGAACGGTGAGACCACGCAGTGCCGCCACCTGGTCCGGGCTGCGCAGGTCCCGGAGCGCCGCGACCGTCGCCTTGACGAGGTTGATCGGGTTCTGACTGCCCAGCGACTTCGAGAGCACGTCGTGGATCCCGGCGAGCTCGAGCACCGCGCGCACGCCGCCGCCGGCGATTACGCCGGTACCGGGCGAGGCCGGCTTCAGGAGCACGCGCGAGGCGGAGTGAACGCCGATCGTCTCGTGGGTGATCGTGGAGCCGTGCATCGGCACCTTGAAGAGGTTCTTGCGGGCGCGCTCGACGCCCTTCTGGATAGCGACGGGGACCTCGTTCGCCTTGCCGTAGCCGACGCCGACCTGCGACTTCTCGTCGCCCACGACCACGAGGGCCGTGAACGAGAAGCGCCGGCCGCCCTTCACGACCTTGGCGACGCGATTGATCTCGACCACGCGCTCCTGGAGGTCCGAACCCTCCCCGCGCGGTCCGCGTGTCCTGTCCCTACTCGCCATGAGGACCACTCACCGTAGCGACCGCCGTGCGCGAGGGGGCGGGCCGTGCCCGCACCTGAGCGATGCCGTTCAAAATTTCAGTCCTCCCTCGCGCGCACCGTCCGCCAGCGCCTTCACGCGGCCGTGATAGCGGTAGCCGCCGCGGTCGAAGATCACGGTCTCGACGCCGGCGCCCTTGGCGCGCTCGGCGAGCAGCTCGCCCGCCTTGTTCGCCTGCTCCATCGTCTTGAGGCCCTTGAGGTCACCCTCCGTCCAGTTGACCGCGGCGAGCGTGTGGCCCGCCACGTCGTCGATCACCTGGGCCTGGATGCCGCGGTTCGAGCGGAAGACCGACAGCCGCGGCCGCTCGGCCGTGCCGCGCACCTTCGCGCGCACGCGGCGGCGCCGGCGCAGTCTTGCCTGTGGCTTCGTCTTCAGGGTCATGCGCGCTTACCGACCTTCCGCTGCACGTACTCGCCCTCGTAGCGAATGCCCTTGCCCTTGTAGGGCTCCGGCGGGCGCTGCTTGCGGATGTTCGCAGCCACCTCGCCGACGACCTGCTTCGAGATCCCGCGCACCACGATGCGCGTGGGCTGCGGCACCTCGAAGTCGATCCCCTCGGGCGCGTCCAGCTCCACGGGGTGCGAGTAGCCGAGCGCCAGGACGAGCTTGGTGCCCTGGAGGTTCGCGCGGTAGCCGACCCCCTGGATCTCCAGACGCTTCTCGAAGCCGTTCGTGACGCCCTCGACCATGTTCGCGATCAGGCTGCGCGTGAGCCCGTGGAGCGCCCGGTGCTCCCCGCGGTCGGTTGGCCGAGTGACGACGATCTCGCCGTTCTCCTGCTTCACGTCGATCTCGCGGCTCTTGCGCTCGGCGAGCTCGCCCTTGGGTCCCTTGACGCTCACGAGCTCCGGCTCGATCGAGATGTCCACGCCGTCCGGCACGGGGATGGGCTGCTTTCCGATGCGGCTCACCCGATGCTCCCTTCCTCGCCCGTGTGCGCGCGGGAGCGCGCCGGGCCAAGCTGGGCAAGGACGCAGGGGTGAAGCCTTGCTGGAGGCAAGGCGAACCCCGAGGACGCAGATCCAGCGCAGCCATGGCGCGTTACCCGTGCGTGCGAAGGTGAGGAAAGGAGCATCGTCACCAGACCCTCGCCACGAGCTCGCCGCCCACGCCGGCGCGCCGCGCCTCGTGGCCCGTCATCACACCCTGGGAGGTCGAGATGATCGTCGTGCCCATGCCGCCCTGGACCTTCGGCACGGTTCCCGCCTGCACGTACTGGCGCCGGCCGGGCTTCGACACGCGCTGGATGCCCTGGATGACCGGCTTGCGGTCCTCCGTGTACTTGAGGCGCACGCGCAGCACGCGGCCCACGCGGGCCGGCTCCACGTCGAAGCTCTCGATGTAGCCCTGCTCCTCGAGGATGCGCGCGATCTCCGCCTTGAAGTTCGAGGCGGGCATCTCCACGTCGTCGCGATCCGCGTGCAGGCCGTTGCGGATGCGTGTCAGGAAGTCTGCGACGGGATCGGTCATCGACATTGGCTACCAGCTCGACTTCGTGAGGCCGGGGATCATGCCCTCGTGCGCGATCTCGCGCACGCAGATGCGGCAGAGCCCGAACTTGCGCAGATACGCGCGCGGGCGACCGCACCGCTTGCAGCGGTTGTAGTTGCGTGTCTGGTACTTGGACCCGCGCTGCTGGCGGACTCGCTGTGACGTCTTTGCCATCTACTCCTGTGTCTCCTCGGCGGGGTTCTCGGCTCCGGTCTCGCCTTCCTCGCCCTCTTCTTCCTCGTCCCGGGTTGGCGGCTCATAGGCCTCCGGGTTCTCTTCCTTCAACTCCTCGTACGCGGCCGCCTCGGCCTCGGCCTTCAGGCGCGCCTCCTCGAGGCGTGCCGCCTCCTCCTCGTCCTCGGTGGGCTCGACGGCGCCGGGCGCGCCCTCCGGGGAGAACGGCATCCCGAACTCTCGCAGAAGGACGTACGCCTCCTCATCCGTCTCGGCGCTCGTCGTGATCGTGACGTCGAGGCCGCGAACCTGGTCGATCGCGTCGTAGTCGATCTCCGGGAAGATGATCTGCTCGCGCACCCCCATCGAGTAGTTGCCGCGGCCGTCGAACGAGCGCGCGTTGAGGCCGCGGAAGTCGCGGATTCGCGGGATCGCGATCGAGGTGAGGCGGTCGAGGAACTCGTACATGCGCGCGCGCCGGAGCGTGACCGTGACGCCCACGGGCATGCCGTCGCGCAGCTTGAAGGCGGCGATCGACTTGCGGGCGCGGCGCACGTTCGGCGCCTGCCCGGCGATCGTGGCGAGCTGCTCGGAGGCCGCGTCGAGGACGTTCGAGTCCTGCTTCGCGTCGCCGACGCCCATGTTCAGGGTGATCTTCTCGATGCGCGGGACCTGCATCGCGGACTTGTAGCCGAAGCGCTTCATGAGCGAGGGTGCGATCTCCTGCTCGTAGCGCTCCTTCAACCGCGGCGGGACCTGAGCCTGTGCCGAGGCATCCATCAGTCGATCTCCTTGCCTGACTTCTTGGCCACGCGCACGCGCCGGCCACCCTCGCGCGTGACGTGCACGCGCGACGGCTCGCCCGAGTCGGGGTCGATCAGCATCACGTTCGACACGTGGATCGAGCCCTCGCTCTCGACGATCCCGCCGAGCTCCTGGGCGCGCTGCGTGTCGCGCAGCGTGCGCGGCTTGATGTGGCGCTTGACGATGTTGACGCCCTCGACGTAGACGCGCTGGTGCTTCGGGTCCACGCGGAGGACGCGGCCGGTCCTGCCGCGGTCCTTGCCGGCGATGATGCGGACGGTGTCGTCGCGCCGGATCCTGAGCGCCATGTCAGAGCACCTCCGGGGCGAGCGAGACGATCTTCATGAAGTTGCGCTCGCGCAGCTCGCGGGCGACGGGCCCGAAGATGCGGGTGCCGCGCGGGTTGTTGCCGTCGTCGATGAGCACGGCGGCGTTCTCGTCGAAGGCGATGTAGGTGCCGTCGTCGCGGCCGAACTCCTTCTTGGTGCGCACGACCACGGCGGTCACGACGTCGCCCTTCTTCACGGAGCCGTGCGGAATCGCCTGCTTGACGGTGCCGACGATGATGTCGCCCACGCCCGCGTAGCGGCGGTGGCTGCCGCCGCGCACGCGGATGCAGAGCAGCTCGCGAGCACCCGTGTTGTCCGCCACCTTCAGCCGCGACTCCTGCTGGATCATTGCTAGCGGGCCCTCTCCAGCACTTCGACGAGCCGCCAGCGCTTCGTGCGGCTGAGCGGGCGGCTCTCGATGACGCGCACCATGTCGCCGACGTGCGCCTCGTTGCGCTCGTCGTGCGCGTGGAGCGTCGATGAGGTGCGGACGATCTTCTTGTACATGCGGTGCTGGCGCGCGATGTCGATCCGCACCGTGATCGACTTGTCGGCCTTGTCGGACACGACGACGCCTTGGCGCACCTTGAGCGTGCCCTGCTGGGCGGCGTGGTCGACCGGCGCCGTCTCCACCCGGTCGCGCGGCTGGCCGGCGCGGCGCTCGCGCTGCTTCTGGCGATAGGCACGCCGCTGCCGCGCCTTGGTGCGGCGCCGCTCGGCGCGCTCCTGCGCGCGCTCCTCGACCGAGCGCGCGGGCCGCGCCTCGCCCCCATGGGTCGAGCGCGACCGCTTCCGAAGCTCCTTCGCCGAAAGCTGCTCCTCGGGCTCAGCCGACTCCTCGGGCGGAGGCGCCTCCGCGGCGGCGGGCTCCTCGGCAGCCGCTTCCTCGGCAGGCGCTTCTTCGGCAGCCGGCTCCCCCGCACGTGCTTCCTCCTCCGCGGGCGCTTCTTCCGCAGCCGGCTCCCACGCGGGCGCTTCCTCCGCAGCCGGCTCCGCCGCAGGCGCTTCCTCCTCCGCGGGCGCTTCCTCCGCAGGCGGCTCTTCCGCGGGCGCCTCTTCGGCAGGGGCCTCCGCGACCTCGTCGGCCGTCGGCTCCTCGGCCGGCTGCTCCGGCGCCACGACCTCCTCGGCGACCTGGTCGGGCGCCTCCGTCGCAGAATCGGCTGACTCCGCAGCCGGCTCCGCGGCTGCCTCGTCCACGGCGTCCGCCGGCGTGTCGCCCTCCGGTGCCTCGTCGTTCACGTTCTCGTCTGTCTCAAGCATTCGTCTGTCTGTTCCTGGCGATTTCCGTCTCCACGTCGATGCCGCGCTGGTGCGCCACGGTCAGCGCACGCGCGAGATCCCTCTTGGCCTGCGTGAGCCGCGCCGTGTTCTCGAGCTGGCCGGTCGCGTGCTGGAAGCGCAGGTTGAACACCTCTTGGCGCGCGTTGTCCGCGAACTCCACGAGCTGCGGATCCTCAAGGTTATGCACCTCGACCGCCTTCATCCCTGCCCGGCGCCTTCGCGCATAACGAACTTCGTCTTCACGGGCAGCTTGTGACCGGCGAGGCGCATCGCCTCGCGCGCCAGCGGCTCCGGCACGCCCGACAGCTCGAACATGACGCGACCTGGCTTCACGACCGCGACCCAGCCTTCGGGCGAGCCCTTCCCCGAGCCCATTCGCGTCTCGGCCGGCTTCTTCGTGTACGGCTTGTCGGGGAAGATGTTGATCCACACCTTCCCGCCACGCTTGATCTTGCGGGTCATCGCGATACGAGCGGCCTCGATCTGGCGGTTGGTCACCCAGCCGCGGTCGAGCGCCTTCAGCCCGTAGTCGCCGAACTCCAGGGTCGTGCCGCCCTTTGCGTACCCGCGCCTGCGGCCGCGATGCTCCTTGCGCCATTTGACTCGCTTCGGCTGCAACATCAGAGCCGCTCCTGGGGAAGCGGCGGGCCATCGCCGCGCCCGCCACGGCCGCCGCCGCGCCCGCCTCGTCCACCGGGACCGCCGCCGCGCCCACCGGGGC
>JBKPSR010000136.1:0-24760 GCA_046735115.1 Actinomycetota bacterium | reverse complement strand
CCTCGGCCCTTCGCGGCCGGGCGGCGCCGCCGCGGCCCGCGCGGTCGCGCGCGCACCGCCGCGGTCGTCCTGGCGGCGATCACGCTGCTGGTGCTCCTCCAGCCGCTTGCCGCCGATGTCCGCAGCGCTCAGGTGCTCGGGCGCGACGACACGCGTCAGCAGGCGCGCGACTGGCTCGAGGCGCACTACCCGCCTGAGCTGCGAGCGTCCGTCGAGCCGGCCGTCCCGGGGCGCTGGTTCCGCTCCAATCCGGAGGGCGAGCCACCCGGCTGGCTCAGCCGCTGCGCGAGGCGGGACGGCTGGACCGAGCCGGGCTGGTCCTACCTCGCGAGCGGCGGCCGGCGCGTCTGTGCTCAGTACAAGCCGGGGCTCGTCGCCCGGCCCGACGGCGGCGTCCGCGCCTCCGCGTACCACGCGGTGCTGAGCCCCGGCGTGATCGACGACTACCGCCTGTACGGCTACTGCCTCGTCATGACCGTCGACGTGGTCGAGGACCGCGCGCTACAGACAGGCGACCGCGACGCGCGCGCCTACTACGACCGGCTCGCGCGCGAGTCGCGCGTGGTCAAGACCTTCAGCCCCTATGACAGGGGCGCCGATCCCGTGCCCTTCAGCTTCGACCTCTCCTACAACTACTACCCGCCCGAGTACCACCGACCGGGACCGACGGTCCAGATCCGCAGGCTGAACGACTGCCGGCAGGCGACGGGCCCTCCGATCATCCGGATTCCGCGGGCGCGCGAGCCCGCGCCGTTCTAACGGTTGAACGCGCCGAGGGCCCTCAGGGAGTAGCGCTTGTAGAGCCCGTGGACGGTGCCGGGCGGGGGCGCCTCCCAGTCGGTCGCATAGGTGGCGTACATCAGCCCTCGCTCGGGCCACCAGCTGCCGACCGGCAGCGGCCCGCCGTTACATGAGCCGGCGGAGTAGCCGGGCCGGTTGATGTACATGTACGCGTCGACGAGCGGATTCGCAGTCGACGTTGTCGGAGGCGGCCCGAGCCCACGGAGGCCGGGGTTGCACCAAACGTTGATGCGGCGCCACTTGTGCCGCGCCTTGCTGATCCAGCGCTTGTAGTGGATCGGGCCACGGCCGTTGTAGGACGTGTTGATGATGAAGTGCTTGCCGCCCACCATCCGGGAGAGCTGGAGCCCGTGCCGGATGTTCGCGCGCGTCCAGTCGTGGTGGGTCACGTTCAGCATGAAGCCGCGCACCTTGCTGATGCCGATGTACCGGAGCTGCTTCGCCGTGCGGGCGGCGGGCTCCCAGTCGGACGCGCCGCCCTCGAGGTAGATCGTGGCGTTCGGCAACCGTGAGAGCCGGTCCACGCCGTAGCGCAGGACGTTCAGGCGGTCCCGGCGGCGGTCGCGCGCCAGGCAGTCGACCGTGCCGAGCGAGTCGGGCTCGAAGCCGATCACGACGCGCGCGGCGCCGACCGCGTCGGCGAAGTCGTCGTACCACTTCATCGTCTGCCGGTCCTCGGCCCTGCCGCCCGCGCGGTAGTGGCCGCTGCAGCCCTTGCCCTGGTGGCGCATCACGACCATCAGCGGAACCGTGCCCGGCTGGTCGCACTGGACGCGGTCGAGGTAGCCGCGCACCTTCTTCTGCATCCGCGGGCGCGTGAACTTGCCGAACCAGCGGAAGCGCGGCTCGCGGGCGAGCTTCCAGATCGTGTTGGCCTTGGTGGTCTGGCCGGAACGCTTCCACCTGGCCCACTGCATGTAGGCGGGCTCCAAGCGGTCGAGGAAGAAGCGCTGGCCGAGCAGCGGGTTGGGAGCCGAGGGGTCCACCGCCCTGGGATCGATGCCGGGCGGCGCGGTCGGCCAGCTGGGATGCGTCTCGGCGACGCACTCCGCCCAGTCCTCGGGGTACTCGCCACGCGGCGGGGCCGGCACCGAGTCCGGCGGGTTCATCAGGGAAGGGTCGACGAGCCGACCTGTCGGATAGCCCTGCGCACCCGCGGTCGCCGGCAGCGCGACGGCGAATGCCGTGGCGAGTAGCACGATGGGAAACCTCCGCATCCCACGGTTCTCATCGGCACAGCCAAAGGCGTTGGACAGCCCCCCTGGACGTTTGTTCTAGCCCGCTACTCTCCCGCCGCGTGGATACGCGCCTGAGCCGCCGGCGACTGCTGCAGGCCGGCGCCGCGGGTGCCGCCGGAGCCGCTCTGATTCCGGCCGCGGGCTGCAACTCCGACGACGACGCGGCCGCCGAGAGCGGTCAGCTGAACGTCCTCGTCCTGATCATCGACACCCTGCGTCCGGACCACGTTGGCGCCTACGGTTCGCCGCAGATCCAGACCCCCAATATCGACGATCTGGCGAACCGCGGCCTGCGCTTCAGCCGCGCCTTTCCGGAGGCCATGGTGACCGTCCCGGCTCGGCGCTCGATCTTCGGCAGCCGGCGCATCTTCCCGTTCCGGAACTGGAAGCCGAACCCCGTCATCGGCACGAGCCCCGGATGGCTCCCGATCGACGACCCGCAGAAGACCTTCACCACCACCCTGAAGGACAACGGCTACTGGACGGTCCAGGTGAGCGACAACCCGTTCACCGCCTTCATGGGACCGTTCGAGCCGTTCCGGAAGACGTTCCACCGCTGGGAGACGATCGTCGGGCAGTCCGGCTTCCGCCAGGACCCGCGGAACGTCCCGATCTCTCAGGTCGACCACTGGCTGCCGCCCTTCCTCCGCGATGATCGCTACATCCCCGGAATGCGCAAGTACCTCGCCAACACGGGCGAGGGCCGAGACGAGGAGGAGACCTGCGTGGCGCGGGTCTTCAAGGCCGCGCGCGACTTGCTCGACGACGCCCGCCGTCGCGAGCCGTTCGCGTTCGTCGTGGACTGCTTCGACCCGCACGAGCCGTGGAGCACGCCGAAGAAGTACCTCGACCTGTACGGCGACCCCGGGTACGAGGGCCAGGAGGTCGGCGTGACGCCCTACGGATTCGCGCGCAACTTCACGCCCGAGCTGCTGCGCCGGCTCCACGCCGCGTACGCCGGCGAGGTGACGATGATGGACCACTGGCTCGGCCACTTCATGCAGCGCTTCTACGAGCTCGGCCTCGACAAGAACACCGTCATCGTGCTGCTGAGCGACCATGGCTACCTGCTCGGCGAGCGGGGCTACACCGGCAAGGTCCCCTCGCAGCTCCACCCGGAGCTGGCGCAGGTGCCGTTCGTGATCGTGCACCCCGACAACCGCGCGGCCGGGGCGGTGAGCCAGTACTTCGCGTCCACCCACGACGTGGGACCGACGGTCATGTCGATGGTCGGCATCGACCCGCCCGGATGGATGAACGGCACGAACCTCGCCGTCGCGTTGGACGGCACGGAGCCCGCTCAGAAGCGCGACTTCCACTACGGCGGGATGTACAACCGCTTCTACATCCGCACCGACGACTGGGTCCTGATCGGGGACAACCGCGGCGAGGAGCGCACCCTCTGCGATCTGCGCGTGGACCCCCACGAGTTCGACAACGTGGTGAAGGCAAACCCCAGGGTCAGCAAGGAGCTGTACGACACGATCGTGGAGGCAGCGGGCGGGCCGCTGCCGTACTACGAGTAGCGGCCTGCCGGCGCTATCCGCTCAGCGCGATCGCCGCCACTCCGGCGGCGACGGCCACGGCGCCGGCGAGCCTTCGCGCGTCCACCGGCTCGTGCAGCACGACGGCGGCGAGGAGCGCCGCGATCACGACGCTGCTCTCCCTCACCGCGGCAACCGGCGCCGGCGGGGCGAGCCGGAACGCGGCGAGCACCATCAGGAAAGCTCCGAAGGTCGCCGCCGCGGTTAGCGCCGACCTCACCCCCACATCCGGCCGCACCTTCGCGACGAACGGGTAAACGAGCGCGCACGGCGCGATCACGAGCGCTAGGTAGGCGATCGGATCGGCCCGCTCGACGCCCTCGGAGTCGACGAGCGTGTACGACGCAATGACGGCACCGATGGCGAGCCCAAACCACACATCCCGAAGGGGTTGGTCGACTCTTGCCCTCTCCTGCGGGCATAAACCGACCAACCCCACGAGCAGAACGCCAAACGCGACGGCGAACACGCCCAGCACGGCGCCCGCGGGCACCCCCTCCTTCAATGCAATCGCGCTAACGGCGAGCACGGCGACCGGAGCCGACCCCCGCGCAACCGGATACACCACAGACACCTCACCGCCGTCGTACGCCCGGGCAAGCAGCACGAAATAACAGAGCTCCAGGGCCGCCGACGCGGCGATGTAGGGCACGGCATCGCCGGAGACGCCGCCGGTCACCACGGCCGGGACCGCCAGCAACGCGACGCCCCAGATGAGAAGCCCCGCCGCCGACGACCGCGTATCCCGCGCCCCCGCCAGCGCCACGTTCCACCCCGCGTGGAGAAACGCGGCACCGAGGGCGAGCGCGACAGCGGACAGCGGCACGCGCGCGGACGCTACGCGAACGCCCGGTCAGGCCGGGGCGCTGCGACCGCCTGGCGCCGCGGCGCTGCTAGGAGTGCAGCGGCTCCTTCATTGACTCGGTCTCCGGAGCCTCGATGTAAGGCTGCTTGTCCTCGTTGTCCTTGCCCTCCTCGTGGTACACCGACTCGGCGTTGACGGCCCAGATGTCGTGGTCGGCGGCGTCCACGAGGTTGTCCACGGCTCGCATCGCCGTGAGCATCGAGTGGTCCGAGTTGTTGTACCTGTGCAGCCCGTTGCGGCCCAC
Organism: Actinomycetota bacterium; assembly: GCA_046735115.1. Classification (GTDB taxonomy): domain Bacteria; phylum Actinomycetota; class Thermoleophilia; order Solirubrobacterales; family Thermoleophilaceae; genus JACVRW01. The sequence continues at coordinate 20,068 of JBKPSR010000136.1, read as the reverse complement.
CTGGATGTAGTTGTCGAGGCCGTCGAGCCAGGAGCGGATCGTCGACACGCGCTTGTCGTACTCCGCGTCGTACATCGGGTACGCCTTCGGCACGCGCTCGACGAAGCCGAACTCGAGCTGCGAGCGCTTCGCGAGGCCCAGCTTCTCGAGCTCGCGCATCCCGAGCTGCACGAGGTCCTCGTCGTCCATCTCCCACAGCTCGTCGCCCGCGAAGCAGAAGAACTCGAGGCCCACGCACGCCTTGGAGGGGTCCGGCACCATCCACGGGCTCCACGAGCGGAAGTTCTGGATCCGCCCCACGTTCACGTTCGGGTCGTGGATGTAGATCCAGTTGTCCGGGAAAAGGTCCTGTCCGTCGAGCACCACGGCCACCGTGAGGAAGTCGCGGTAGCGCATTCCCTTTGCGGCGGCGAGCACCTCGGGGCGCGGGTGCGGGCTCGCCATGCCAACCGCGTTCCGAAGCGGCAGCGACGAGACCACCGCCGACGGCTCGAACACCTTGTCGCCCACGTGCACCCGCACGCAGCGGTCGTCCTCGAAGTCGAGCTGCGTGACCCTGTGGTTCAGGAGCACCTGGCCGCCGAGCTTCTGGATGTCGTCGGTCATGGTCTCCCACATCTGGCCCGGGCCGTAGCGGGGGTAGTTGAACTTCGAGATCAGGCTCGTGACCCTGTTGTCCCTGTTGCCGAAGAAGGCCGACCAGGCCGCGCGAAAGAACGAGAGGTTCTTGATCCGCTGGGCGGCCCAGTCGGCGCGGATCTCAGAGGTCGGGACGCCCCAGACCTTCTCCGTGTAGGACTTGAAGAACTGGTTGAAGAGCCAGCGGCCGAAGCGGTTCGCGACCCACTCCTCGTAGGTCGTCTCCTTGCCCTTCGGCTTCACGGCCGCCCGCAGGTAGGAGAAAAGCGCCTTGGTGAGGTCGATCGGACCGAGCTTCTTCATCACATCCGGGCCGCGCAGCGGGTAGTCGAGGAACTTCGCCCGCCCCTTGCTGTCGCGCCAGTAGATGCGCGACATGCGCGGGCGCTCGAGGAACTCCTCGCGCATGATCTCGTGCCAGAGGTCATCGACCTCCTTCACCTTCGTGAAGAAGCGATGGCCGCCGAGGTCGAAGCGGTAGCCGTCGCGCACCGCCGTCTTGGCGATGCCGCCCACCTGGTCCTCGGCCTCGAGCACGATCACCGGCAGCCCCTTCTTCGCGAGCAGATAGCCCGCGGTGAGCCCGGCGGGACCGCCGCCCAGGATCACGGTCGGCTTCTCGGCCATGTCCGGCCGGGCGAGGTTCTTCGGGAGCTGGGGCTTCGTGTTGTTGTCGCTCATCCCGTCTCGGCCTTCTTCTCGTAGATCACGCCGCGGACTCCGATCCGCGTGGCGCGGCGGTAGCGAATCGGCACCGCCTTGACTAGCTTCAGGCGCGGGTCGCTCGCCAGTGCGGCGCCCCACTGCGCACCGCGGCGCCTGACCAGCTCCGTCCAGGGCGCGTCCCAGTCGTCCGCTCGTGAGGTCACGGGGTACACGATGAGGACCCGCCCGCCGGGCCGCAGGCTAGCAATCAGCGGGTCGAGGTTCGCCGATGGAGTGGCCGCCTTCAGCTTGTCGTACCCATCGGTCCAGTCCATGATCATGTCGTTCTCGACGAGGCCCATGGGGTTGCCGAAGCGCAGGTCCGGGGCGCCGCCGAGGCGCTCCAGGTGGTAGGCGAGCAGCGGTCCCTGCTCCGGCTGCATGGACAGGACGAGGTCGCCCTTGTGCAGCTCGGGCACGGCGTCGTTGCGGAGGTCGGACGCGTTCGACTTGTTCTCGAGCCCGTAGCTCTTGGGGATCGCCCAGATCCCGAAGATGATGAGAAGCGCCACGAGCCCGAGGTTTCCAGCGCGTGCGAGCCCGAGCGCGCCGAGCAGCAGCATCGGGCCCAGCAGCACGCCGAGGTAGCGCGTGGTCCACGCGGGCGACACCTGCGAGACGATCCACGCGACCGCGAGTGTGCCCAGCACGATCGTCGCGCCGGACAGGAGCGCCGTGCGCTCCTTGTCGTCCACGCGCCGCGAGAGGATCGCCGCGACCCCGGAGCCGGCGGCCAGTACGAGAGCGACCGTCGGCGTGCCGCCGCCGAGCAGCGAGCGCGTGATCTGGATCGGCGCGCCGAAGTTCGGCGGGTTCAGCCATGGCGCCCCGGTGTGCTGCACCTGATGCAGCAGCGTCGGCACCCACGGCAGGTACAAGAGCCCGACGGCGCCGAAGCCGATCAGCGCGTCCTTCCAGAAACTCGAGCGGACCTCGGAGACGTACCAGCACGGAATCAGTCCGAGCGCGAGTCCCGCACCGAGGAACAAACCCCAGTTGTGCGTGTAGAGCATCCCCGCCAGCAGCACCATGAACAGCGGCAGGTAGCGCCTGCGCCCGAACGCGAACACGTGCAGGAACGCGGCCGTGGCGAGCAGCGACATGACCAGCATGAGCGAGTACATGCGGGTCTCCTGCGCGTAGGACGTGAGGAAGGGGTTCACCGCGCAGAGCGCGGCGCAGTAGAGGCCGGCGCGGCGGCCGAATAGGCTCCAGCCCGCCCACAGCCCACCGGGGATCGCTATCAGGGAGATCGCGACAGACAGCGCCTGCGTCTCGGCCGGTCCGTCGCCGACGAGGTCCATCCAGACCGAGAGCAGCATGTAATAGAACGGCGGGGAGCCGTCCATCTGGAGGATCCCCGGAATGTCCAGGAGGTGCTGCGAGGCGATCCCGATCGACAGGCCCTCGTCCATCCAGAGCGACTCGCCGAGCGAGTTGGTGCGCAGGTACGCGGATACGAGCAGCAGCCCGAGCAGCACGAGACCGGGCAGCACGAAGCTGCTCGGAAGGGAGCCGAACCTGGGCAGGGCCCGTGTACGGGAGGCGACGCTTGCCACCGGGCCAGCCTAGTGAGCGCCCATCCAGGCGTTGGCCGTTCGCATTGTCACTTGCCGATCACCTCGACCTTCCGCTGGCCCGGCCCGGAGGACTTCGGAGGGGCCGCTGTCGGCGCGTTCGGTCCGGCGGCCGGGCAGCCACGCCGCGGGTCGTTCCCCGTGGGCGGGACGGTGAGGAGCCGCCACTTGCCCTGCTGGTCGACGAGCCGGTAGCGGTCGTCGGTCGGCTTCGTGACGAGCGGGCCGTCCGGGACCGTCCGCGTCCGGAACGCCACGCCCGGCGGCGGCGTGACCTTCCAACCGACGTTGATGCCGTGGATGCCGAGCTCGTAGGCCACCATCTGCGTCTGGAAGGGCCCGCTGAACACACCGCCGCAGGCGAGCAGGCGATCCTTTCCTCCGTTGGCGTCGATCAGCGCCTTGAGGTCGTGCCACAGGTAGGCCTCGTGCTCGATCCCCCCCTGGACGCGGCCGGTGTTGTCGGCCTTCGCCACGATCGTCGGCGAGGCGATCGCGATGCCGACGAAGAACGCGACCGCCGCCGCCCGCGCCCCCGACCGCGGGCTGCCGAGCCAGTGCGTGCCGAGGGTCTCGACGCCCTCCAGCACCCGCACCGCGCCCACGCCGCCGAGCACGGAGACCGCGGCCGTCGTGACCATCAGGTAGCGCTGGTTGCCCGCGAAGCCGGCCTCCGTCATCACAGCGACGAGCGCGAACCAGGAGAAGCCGAGCGCCGCGAGCGCAAGCACCGGGCCCTGCGCCCGTCTTCGGACCCAGGCCACCGCGGCCACGCCGACGGCGATCAGCGTGCCGAGCTCCACCGGAGCGACGGTGCTCTCCGCGAAGCGCTTGAACAGCTCCCACGCCGGGTGAGCCGCGAACGCCGCACTGCCCGGGTTCGGCGCGTTGGCGCGCGAGCCTGCGCGGAAGGGGTCGTTCGCGCCCCACCACTCCGGCAGGATCCAGCAGGCCGGGACGAAGAAGGCGAAGAACACGAGCCGCTTCCGGAGCTGCGGCTCGTAGAACCACAGCCACAGTCCGTACAGCCCGAGGAACGGCCACGCCTCGGGGCGGAGCAGCGCCGCCGCCACCCCGAGGTAGAGCGCGTGGTCGCGACGTCCGTCGAGATGCCGCTCGAAGCCCCATAGCACGACGGCGGCCAGCATCGGCTCGGAGTTCCCGAGCGCGGCGTCGCGCACGTACTTGTTCGAGGACAGGAGCGCGGCGAAGGCCGACAGCCCGGCCAGCACGCCGTATATGCGCCCACCCACCAGCCGGAACGCCATCCGATACGCCATCACGCAGCCGAGCAGCCCGCCGGCGCGCGCAACCCACAGCCACAGGTATGGCGCGAGGTCGTGCCCGAGGAACGAGAACGGGACGGTGAAGAAGATCGGCAGCGGCTTCCAGGACGGGCCGCCCGTCGTTATGAGGTCGAGGTGCGCGATCTCGCGCCCCCAGAGGATCCACGCCCAGGGGTCGTACGTCGGCGTGGACGGGAACAACAGCGAGAGCGCGGACACGGCAAGACAGCCCGCGATGATCAGGACCATCTGGGTGCCGTGGCGCTCGAGCGCGGACGCCGTTGGTGCTACGCGCGCGAGGCTTCGAGCCGGGTAGCGGACCGTAGCCGTGACCAGCCTCCGTAACGAGTCACCAGCACCACCAGGCCGACGATCGTGATCGGGACGTAGAGCACGAAGCGGATCAGGATCACATAGGACACGGCGACCGAGCCGGCCACCCCGAGCCTGTGCGTGCCCCAGGCGACGGCCGCGTCGAACGTCCCGAGCGACCCGGGCGCGGCGGGCAGCGCCGCCACGAAGTTCGTCAGTGCGACGAGATAGAGGGCGCCGCTGATGCTCAGGTCCATATCGATCGCCTGCGCGACCGTCCAGTACACGGACGCCTCGATCGTCCAGAGGAGGAAGGTGACCGCCAGCAGGACGAGCCCCCAGGGCGAGACGACGGCGCGCGGACTGTCAGCCAGCGGGCGCAGCCAGTCGCGCACGCGCTCGAAGAAGTGATGCCGGCGCAGCACCCAGATCGCGACCGCGGCCGCGAGCAACAGGAGGATGCCGATCGCCGTAGCTAGCACCGGCCTGTTCGTCGGAAGCACCTCTGCCGTGTTCAGGACCGCGTAGACGGTGACGCCGAAGATCGTGAGCAGCGCGACCGCGTCCAGCACGCGCTCGGCGACGATCGAGCTGATCAGCGTGCGCTTGCTCGCGTCGCAGCGCGGCGACAGCAGCATCACCCGCAGCGCCTCCCCCGCGCGCGCGGGCAGCACGTTGTTGCCCATGTATCCGACTGTGGTGAGCGCGTAGCAGTCGGTCCGTTTGGTCGCCACGCCGGTGTGCTCGAGGATCCGGTGCCAGCGCTCGGCGCGGACGATCGTGGCGACCACGTACAGCCCCACCCCGGCGATCAGCCAGGCGATCGTGTCACCGCCCGTAGGTATGTGCGGCGACTCCTGGTTACTCGCCCAGACGATGACCGCCGCCAGGGCGACGACGGATACCAGAGCTTGGATAAGCGCAAAACGACGGTTCATGGCGAAGAACGGCGGGGCGGACCGTTTCGGACCGTAGCAATTGCAGTTACCCGCGAAACGACGTCTTCATACGCCGCTAGGCTCCCCCGCTTGCCCAGGCGAGCGCTCGTGATCCTAGTGGCTTCGGCCGCCCTCTGCCCCGTGCCCGCCCATGCGCAGGGCGGCGGCGAGGCGCCTCCCGGCGGAACGCCCGTGCCGCCGGCGCCCGAGCTGCGCGTGGAGCGGCCGGGCGGCAAGCCGCTGATCCGCGAGGGCCAGCTGAACCGCCAGCTCCTCGGCGGCACCTGGTACTTCCGCCAGGACGACACGTTTGTCGGCGAGAACGAGGGCTGGTACGCGCAGGACGACCTCGCCGGCTGGTCGCCGATCACCGTCCCGTACAACTGGAATGCCACCGACACCGTGGACAACCGCGCGTCGATCGGCTGGTACCGCAAGGAGTTCACGCTTCCGAAGTCCCCCAAGGGGGCGAAGCAGTTCTGGAAGGTCCGCTTCGAGGGCAACAACTACCGGACCAAGGTGTGGCTGAACGGGAAGCGGCTCGCCTTCTACACCGGCTACTTCCCGTTCGAGGTCCTTCTGAAGAACCTGAAGTCTGGCCGCAACACGCTCGTCGCGGAGGTCTCCTCGCTGCGGAGCAACTCCGACCTGACGCACTGGCGCTCGGCCAAGTACAACGGCTACGGCACCGGCGGCTGGTGGAACTTCGGCGGGATCCTTCGCGAGGTCTACATCCGCCGGGTGGACACGGTCGACGTCGAGGACGTGCAGGTGCTCCCGCGACTTCGGCGCGTCGGCGGCCCGGCGAAGGTGGAGGTGCGCACGATCCTTCACAACTTCACGGGCCGGGACCGCGACGTCTCGCTCGTGCTGCGCGTGGACGGCCGGAGGATCCTGCTCGATCCCGAGACGGTGCCGAAGCTGGGCAGGCGCGAGCTGACGACGACCGTACCCATCCCGAAGCCGCGGCTGTGGGCGCCGAGACACCCTGAGCTGTACGACATGACGGTCGGGGCGCTCGTGTGCCGGAAGAAGCTCAGCCGGTGCGACAGGGACGTCGGCGCCTACCGGGCCACGTTCGGCGTCCGCAAGATCGACCCCCGGCCCGGCGGCGTGATCCTGCTGAACGGCAAGCGCCTCAACCTGCGCGGGGCGAGCGTCATGGACGACGACATGCACGAGGGGGGCGCGCTCTCGCAGCGCACACGCACGCTGCTGGTGAACCGCTTGGAGAACCTCGGCGCCACCATCACCCGCGAGCAGTACCCGCCGCATCCCGCGTTTCTCGAGATGCTCGACCGAGCCGGGATCATGTTCTGGGCGGACGCGCCGGTCTACCAGGTGCCGAACAAGATGTGGGGCCGCTCGGGCGTGCGGTCGCTAGCCAAGCGCGCAGCGACGCTCACGCTCAGCAACAACATCAACCATCCCTCGATCCTCACCTGGTCGCTCGCCGTGGAGCCGGCGGCGGAGGAGAGCTCGCTGGGCAACTACTCCGCCGGGCTCGTGTCCTACGTCCGCGACGCCTCGCACGCGATACGCGAGCTGGACGACACGCGGCTGGTCGGCCTCGACCGCCAGTCGCGCATCGGCGAGCCGCTCACCACTCCGGCGCACAAGTACCTGGACGTCCTCGGCATCAACGACTACTTCGGCTGGTACCGCGCGGTAATCGACAATCGCCCCGACCTGCCGGACTCGACGACGGCCGATCTCAGCGCCTACCTCGACCAGGTGCACGCGGCGAACCCCGACCTGCCGCTCGTGGTCACCGAGTTCGGAGCGGAGGCGTCGCGCTCCGGCCCGGTCGAGCAGAAGGGCACGTACGAGTTCCAGCGCAAGTTCGTCATGGACCACCTGGCCATACACGGCTCGAAGCGCTTCGTGAACGCGTCAATCCATTGGGCGCTCCGCGACTTCCGCGTGCACCCGTCGTGGCAGGGGGGCGCGCCCGCGGGGTACGCCACGCCGCCTTGGCACAACAAGAGCCTGATCGAGGAGACGGGACGGCGAAAGCCTGCATTCCTCGACGTCGCCCGGCTCTTCCGGCGCACGAAGCCGCTGCGCTAGCCTGCGCCGCCCGTGAAGCCGAAGCTGCCGCTGATCGCAGTCTCGCTCGTCCTGCTCGTCGTCGCCGTCGCCGGCTGCGGCTCGAGCGACGCCGGCGGAAACGTCGACAAGTCGGACCTCCCCGGCTCGGCGCTCGCCTGCCTTCAGGACAACCACATCCCCGCCCGCCAGACCGGCGAGAACGGCGACGAGCTCGTGCTCGACGCGGGCCCGAAGATCAAGTTCTACCTCACGGCCGACGAGGCGATCTCGGAGCAGTTCCGCGGCCGCGGGGAGGGCGCCGAGCAGATCGGCACGGCGCTGCTGTTCATCCCCCCCGAGACGAGCGACCGCATGGACGACACGCTCCACGACGTGGAGGTCTGCCTGTCGAAGCTCTAGGCCGTTCGCCAAGCACCGGGGCCGTGCACGGTGCGCAGGCCTGGCCTACGGCTGGAGGAAGACCTCGACGCGGTTCCGGCCCTTGTGGAAGGCCGACTCGGGCACCATCACGGAGACCAGCTCGCCGGCGTCGCCGACGGCCAGCTTGAAGGTGTTGCCGACGGCGCGGATCGTGCCGTTCACCGCGACCGCGATGTCGCGTGGATGCCGGTCCGGGCCGTTCACGCTCGCCACGATGTGGGTCGGGACGAACCCCGTGGCGGGGTCGACGTGCTCGTAGTCGCCGGCGTCCGCGAGCTCCACGTCCAGCTTCGGCCCCGCCGCCGAAGCGGGCTGGCCGATCAGCTCGGGGTGCGGTCCGATCCGGTAGATCCGGCCGGCCCCGTCCGCGCCAGAGCCGAACAGGCGTTGGTTTCGCTCGATGATCTGCGCGCGCTCACGCCTGAACTGCTCGGCCGGGATCCGGAGCGTCTGGAAGGTGTTGCGGATCTCGAAGCGGAGCGTGTCGCGGTGCTGCACCTCGGGGCTGTACGCCGACCTGCCGTCCATCTTCACCTTCGGGTCGAGATTGAGGATGTCGAAGATCGTGGGCAGGATGTCGATCGTCTCCACCCACGCGTCGTTGACCTTCGCCCTGTGCTGGCCGGGCGCCTTGATCAGTAGCGGGACCGGCGCGATCTCGCGGGCGGTCTGCCGGTTGAGTCGCCGGCGCTCGCGCGCGTGCGGGAACGCGACGCCGTGGTCGGCCGCCACCACGATCAGAGACCGGTCCCAGAGCCCCTCCCTCCTGAGCCGCTTCCAGAGCTGCTGCAGCTCGAAGTCGGCGAAGCCGGTCTGGAGGAAATGGCGCTGGAGCAGCACGTCGAGCTGCCCCTGGTCCTGGTAGGCCTGGTTCGAAAGGCCGGGGATCGCGTCGTTCGGCTGGCGCCGGTACATGCGCCCGGTCGGCAGGTACTGCCACGGCACGTGCGGCATGAGCGTGTGCTTGAAGTTCAGCGCCGGCCGGTTGCCGGGCACGATCCGGTTCATCCACTCCTGGAAGCGCGCCGCGCGGCCCCGGTTCAGGTTCGCGCGCGTGTTCACCGCCGAACCGGAGCTGGGCGTGGGGGCGGTCGTCTCGTCGCCGCCGCCGAAGTTTCCCCAGTTCTCCGACACGCTGGTCAGGTCGTTCTCGATGTTGGGCGGCGACACGACGTGAAGCCACACCAGGCCGAGGTCCTCCGCCATCGAGGACATGCGCTTCGGATACGACTCCTCGCCGATCGTGTCCTTGCAGACGTCGCGCGGGCACACCGCGGTCGCCTCCTCGTCCGCGTTGATCCGGTGCGACTTCGCGAACAGCGTGAAGATGCTGTTCGGGTGATCGGATGAGATCGGCTGCTTGTCCTTCTCGGGCAGGTTGCCGTCCATGATCGCCGGCTGCGCACGCTCGGTCGAGTCGTAGACGGTGTAAGCGTTCCTGAACCAGGTGGCGTTGCGCGCGAGCTCACCGAAGCCCGGGTAGCGCTTCGTGTCGAGCTGGTCGTGCTCGTCCACGAGCGTGTTCGAGGGCAGCTCGTCGAGGAGCACGACGACGATCGGGGCGCGCGACACGCCGCCGATGGAGCGCGCCTTCGCCTCGCTCGGGAACGCCAGCTCGGAGATCTGGCCGCTCAGCAGGAACAGCAGCAGAAAGACGAGCGGCACGGGCGACAGGACGTTGAGGAACGAGCGGACCGGCTCGGCGCGCGCCCACAGCACGCCGGCGCCCGCGCCGATCAGCACCGACAGCACGATCAGCACCGTGTCGGAGGTGTCGGTCGACTTCTTGAGGGCCTGGGCGGCGATCAGGGCGACGAGCGCGCCCAGGAACGCGATGTGCGCGCCCTGGCGCAGCTCGGGCCTGATCAGCCCGAGGAGCAGCTCGATCGCGAGCAGCAGCGCGGGCGGCAGCACCACCAGCAGGACGGAGAAGCTGACGATGTCGAACCCGCTCGAGCCGCGCGCCGCGAAGAACTCCGGGTTGTCCTTCAGGAGATCGAAGAGCGGCTGCGCGACCGCGAACGTCCAGAGCACGGCCAGGTTCAGATACGCCCAGCCGGCCGACTTCGCGGCTTCGCGCGACATCTAAGCCTTGGGGCGCGCGTGGTACAGCACCCGCGTCCCGGACTCGAGCCGCTCCGAGCGCTGCACGTCGAACGCGTCTTTCAGCGTGCGCTCGAAGAAGTCCAGTTCGTAGTCGGGGTGCAGGCCGTCGCGCTTCGGTGCGAGCAGCTGCTTCACCATCGGGTCCTCACGCGTCGGGAACTCGATCACGAGCACGCTGCCGAGCGACCGGAGCCAGTCGATGAACTCCTTCACCGGCACGTTGGCGCTGATCGCGACGTGGTGCACCAGCGCGAGGGCGAGGACCAGGTCGGGCGTGCCGCGCTCCGGCATCGACTTCCGCTCGAGCCCGCGCCAGCCGAGCCCCGGCGACGGATCGGCAAGGTTCATCGTGAGCGGCAGGATCTGCTCGTTGAGCTCGTCGCGCAGGTCGCGGTAGAGCAGCTCGACCGGGCCCTGGTCGGCGTCCACGGCCACGACCGTCTTCGCACCCTCGGCTGCGATGCGCGAGTAGCGGCCGTTGTTCGCGCCGATGTCCCAGACGAGCTTCCAGTCGCGGCTCTTCGCCACCTCGCGCACGAACTCGTCCTTGCGGCGCGCGTCGTCGTCCGTGTAGCTGTTCCGCTCGCCGTAGGCGGTCCAGACGCCTTCTGGCGGGCTCCACTCGAGCCGCTGCACCAGCTTGCGCATCTTGCGCACGTTCGCGACGAGCAGCTCCTTCTTGAAGACCCTCTTGACCTCGGCCTTCACCTGCTGCGGGCGGTCTGCATAGCGCGCCTCGAGCCGCGCGTGCAGGAAGACGTTCGTGAACACGCCCTTCCGGAACCGGTCGCGGAACGACATCAGCCCACGCATCTGCGTCGGCGTGATGCCGTCGATCGCGCCGCGCAGCCAGGGCTGGAAGGGGACGTCCTTCGCCGACTGGAGCAGCAGCGGATACAGGTAGAGCATGCAGAACTGGCGGTAGCCGACCCATGGCTCGCCCTGGCGAAGCCGCTCGAACGAGCCGACGTCCACGAAGCTCGGACGCGCGCCCTTGAACTGGACGTTGTACGGGGTCGAGTCCTTCAGGACCATGTCGTGGTCGAGGGCGGCCAGGAGCAGGTCGAGCTGCAGGAGCGCCGCGTCCTTCAGCATCGAGAAGGTCCACTCGTAGGGATACGACACGAACGGGATCCGCTCGTGCCGGAGCACTGCGGCCGGCTCGTGGACGAGCAGCCCCTGGGCGGACACCGCTCCGTCGGCTCGCTCCGTGCGCACGACGCGTTCGTCGTCGAGCAGGCCGCTCGCCTCGAGCGCCTCGAAGTCGCTCAGCCCGTCGGGCGAGAGGGCGCGAAAGACGTCGTCGCCCGAGTAGAAGACTCGGCTCTCAGGGTCGCGAAAGGAGCTGGGCTCGAGCCCAGCCGGCGCGTGCGATGCGGACACGCGGCGGAAAAGTAGCTAAGCCGCGTCGGTGCTGCGCGCGGTGTCCGTCTCGGTGGTCTCCGGGTCGTCCTTCTTGATCCGGAGGAACCTGAGCAGGCGGTTCCAGTACAGCTTGGCGGTAACGGCCACGGCGGCGAGTCCACCCGCGATGATCTGCAGGATCATGCTCCCGCTGCCGGGATCCAGGTATGCGAGAACGGTGGTCATGGTCGTGGTTGCTCCGAATGTCTCGGGATTGAGAAGGCAGCGCAGGCTAGCAGAGGAAAGGCGTGTGAATCAGGTGTGAACGGCTGCTGCAACCGCGCCTCCAACTACCCTACCCAGGCCACATGAAGCTCATCATCCAGATTCCCTGTTTCAACGAGGAGGCCACTCTTCCTGGCACCCTCGGCGACCTCCCGCGGGAGCTCGAGGGGATCGAGGCCGTGGAGTGGCTGGTCGTCGACGACGGTTCTACTGACCGCACAGTGGAGGTCGCGCGCGAGCACGGAGTGGATCACATCGTGCGGCTGACGAACAACCGCGGCCTGGCAGCGGGGTTCCAGGCCGGCCTCGACGCGTCCTTGAAGCTCGGCGCGGACATCATCGTGAACACCGACGCCGACAACCAGTACTACGGCGGCGACATCCAGAAGCTGGTCGCCCCGATCATCGCCGGCGACGCCGACATGGTCATCGGCGACCGCGAGACCGACCAGATCGAGCACTTCTCGCCGCTGAAGAAGCGGCTGCAGCGGCTCGGCAGCGCGGTGGTGCGGCGGGCTTCCGGCACGAACGTTCCCGACACCACGTCCGGGTTCCGCGCCTACAACCGCGAGGCCGCGCTTCAGATGCAGGTGGTCTCCCAGTTCACGTACACGCTCGAGTCGATCATCCAGGCCGGCAAGATGCTTGTGGCAGTCGACCACGTCCCGGTCCGTACGAACGAGAAGACGCGCGAGTCGCGACTGTTCCCGTCGATGTGGGCGTACGTGCGGCGCAACACGGTGTCGATCTTCCGCATCTACACCCTGTACGAGCCGCTGCGCGTGTTCCTGTTCGCTGCGCTGATCACCGCGCTGTTCGGCGCGTTCTGGTGGCTGCGCTTCCTCTGGTTCATCATCCAGGGAGACAGCTCGGGTCACATCCAATCGCTCATCCTCGGTTCGACGCTGTTCATCGTCGCGGTGCAGTTCGTGGCGCTCGGCGTGATCGGCGACATCCTGGCCGGGACGCGCGTGCTGCAGCAGCGGGTCCTCGAACGCGTCCGGCGCGTCGAGCTGCACCTGGGCGTGGAGCCCTCGCACTACGAGCCCGGCGCCAAGCCGACCGGCCAGGAAGCCACCACCGGCGCAGGAGCCGGACGCGCCACAGGCAAGACCGAGGACCGCGAGGCGCTGAAGCTGTGAGCGGCGCCGCGGCCGCCGAGGTCCCGACCGGCAACACCTTCGACAAGTACGGGTCCAGGAACCCGGTCGTGAGGCGGCTGATGTCGGGGTTCCACGGAAGCCTGGACGAGCTCTGGGCGCGGGCGGCGCCGTCGTCCGTCTTGGACGTCGGCTGCGGTGAGGGCGTGCTGACGGTCCAGTGGGCGGAGCGGCTCCGCGATCGCCGGGCCGGAGCTGACGCCCCTCCGGGCACAGGCGGCCGGGTCGTGGGCATCGACCTCGACGATCCGAAGCTGCGCGCCGAGTGGGAGGAGCGCCGGCGGCCGAACCTGGAGTTCCGCGCCGAGGAGGCTACGCGCTTGTCGTTCGCCGACGACGAGTTCGACCTCGCCGCGGCCATCGAGGTGCTCGAGCACGTGCCTGAGCCGGAGGCCACGCTTGCCGAGATGGCGCGCGTCGCCCGGAATCACCTGCTGGTGTCGGTGCCGCGCGAGCCGCTCTGGCGCGGGCTCAACATGGCGCGCGGCGCGTACTGGCGCGAACTCGGCAACACCCCCGGCCACGTGAACCACTGGTCCAAGCGCGACTTCGTCTCGCTGCTGTCGCGCTACGGCGCGGTGGAGGAGGCTCGCTCGCCCTTCCCCTGGACCATGCTGCTTGTCCGCGTCTAGGTCGTCCTACGGGCGAGGCGCCGCGATCCTGTCGGTCGGGATCGGGGCGACCGGCCTCATCACGTTCGCCTATTTCTCGCTCGCCAGCCACGTGCTGTCCGAGGACGAGTACGGCCGGATCACCCTGCTGTGGTCGGCGATCTTCATCACGGTCTCGGTGCTGTACCGGCCGGTCGAGCAGCTGCTGTCCCGCACGATCGCCGACCACGACGCCCGCGGTGTGGCGGGAACCGAGCACCTGCGCGTCGCCGCGAAAATCCAGCTCGGGCTCGGTGCGGTCTTCCTGATCGGCGCGCTCGCGCTGCGCGGACCGATCGAGGACGACCTGTTCGGGGGCTCGTCGGCCCTCTACTGGATCCTGTTGGTGGCGGTGCTGGCCTACGCCGCCAGCTACTTCGCGCGCGGGTACCTGGCGGGCCACCGCCTGTTTCCGCTGTACGGCGGGCTGGTGCTCATGGAGGCGAGCTCGCGCTGCCTGTTCGCGCTCGCGGTGGCGGTTGGGGTCGCGGAGGGCCAGACGGCGGTCGCGCTGGGGATGGCGGCGGCGCCAATCGTGTCGCTGGCTGTGGTGCCGCCCGCACTGGCCCGGCGAATCGGCCCGCGCGCGGGCGTCCAGCCCGATCCCGGCCAGCTCGACGCCGCGGCCCGCGACGAGCCGGCGGCTCGCGAGCCGGAGTTCACGCTTGCGCGGGGCACCGGGTTTGCGGCGGCGGTGCTCGTGGTGATGCTGTGCGAGCAGACGTTCCTGAACGCCGGCCCGCTGCTCGTGAAGGCGACCGCGGACGCCGGGGGCGCCGCGCTAGCTGGCTTCGCGTTCAATGTGCTCCTGATCGCGCGTGCCCCGCTCCAGCTCTTCCAGGCCATCCAGACGTCGATCCTCCCGCACCTGACACGGCTCCGGGCCAGAGGTGACACCGACCCGTTCGCGCGCAGCGTGAACCTGACGCTGGCCGCGATCGGCGCCTTCGCGGGCGCGGTGGCGCTCGTGATGCTGGCCGCGGGGCCTCAGGTGATGGATCTCCTCTTCGGCGGGGACGTCGACTACGAGCGCGGCGGGCTCGTGCTCGTCTCGATCGGCATGGGCCTCTACCTGTCGGCGGCGACGCTCAACCAGGCTCTCCTCGCCCATGCTCGCGCGCAGCAGTCCGCCGCCTGCTGGGTGGCCTGCGCGGCGGCGTTCGTGCTTTTTCTCGTGCTCGTCGAGTTCGACGACCGGGTGCTTCAGGTGGAGGTCGCCTTCACCGGTGCGGCCGCGCTTCTGTCGAGCTCGCTGTATGCGCTGTACCGCGGCGCCTGACATGCTGAGGGCATGGCCAAGCACCCGAACGTAGGCGACCCGGCCCCCGACTTCGAGCTCGAAGGAACCGACGGCCGCTTCAAGCTCTCGGACCACCGTGGCGAGCGCGTGATCCTGCTCTTCTACCCCGGCGACAACACGCCGGTATGCACGCGCCAGTTCCGCTCGTACCGCGACGATGCGGAGGCGTTCGACCAGCTCGACGCGACCCTGGTCGGCATCTCGTCGCAGAGCGTCGTCTCGCACGAGAGCTTCACCGCCGAGCACGGGCTCACCGTGCCGCTGCTCGCGGATGAGGGCGGCGCGGTCGCCAAGGCGTACGGAGCGCACACCCCGATGGTCGGGACCAAGCGGGCCGCGATCATCGTCGACGAGCAGGGCGTGGTGCGCTACCGGCACGACCACATGCTCGGGCTCGACTTTCAGTCCGTGGACGAGCTTCGCGACGCGCTCGAGTCCGTCTCAGCCAGTGCGTGACTGACACGCTCACCATCCCGGCGTTCTTCAACGGGCCGCCGGCATCCGGGAACGGCGGCTACACGTGCGGGCGGGTCGCCGCGCTCGTGGACTCTGAGGTGGTTGAGGTTTCGTTGCGCTCGCCGCCGCCGATCGACACGCCGCTCACGGTCATACGCAACGCCGGCCGCGTCGCGGTGCGGGATGCTGACACGCTGGTCGCGACGGGAGGGCCGAGCGAGCTGCTCCTCGATGTGCCCGAAGCGGTGCCCGCGAGCGAGGTTGCGGCCGCGCAGGAGGAGGGGCGCCGCGCATGGGCGGAGGGGCACCCGTTCCCCACCTGTGTCGTCTGCGGCCCGGCACGCGCCGATGGGTTCGGGATCGTCCCGTCCGCGCTGCCTGGCCGCGACGGGCTGTTCGGCGCCGCCTGGAGACCGGGCGACTGGAGCGACGATGGCCAGGGCTATGTGCGGCCCGAGCTCGTCTGGGCCGCGCTCGATTGCCCGACCAGCGCGCCTGTCGCCACCTTCGGGAAGGGGCCGGCGATGGTGCTGGCGAGCCTGAGGGCGCGACTCGGGTGTCCCGTCCGCGTGGGCGAGGCGCACACGATCCTCTCGTGGCCGCTCGGCGAGGACGGCCGCAAGCACTGGGGCGCGGCGGCGCTCTACGACTCCGACGGCTTCCTCACATGCGCGTCGCGCGCCCTATGGATCGAGCTCCGCGATGCCGCCGAGTAGGGTGCCGGGCATGGTCACGCACTACCGGACCTGTCCGTTCTGCGAAGCCACGTGCGGTCTCGAGATCGAAACGGAGGGACGGGAGGTGGTGTCGGTCCGCGGCGACGCGGACGACGTTTTCAGCAAGGGCTTCATCTGCCCCAAGGCGTACGGGATCAAGCAGCTGAACGAGGACCCCGACCGCCTGACCGCGCCGCTCGTCCGGCGCGACGGAGAACTGGTCGAGGCAAGCTGGGACGAGGCGTTCGAGGTGATCGACCGGCGGCTGTCGCCGGTCATCGCCGAGCACGGCAAGCACGCGGTCGCCGTCTACCTCGGGAACCCGAACGCGCACAACCTGTCGGCGATCACGCACGCGCCGGCGTTGCTGCGGGTGCTGGGCACGCACAACCTGTACTCCGCGTCGACCGTCGACCAGATGCCGAAGCAGGTCTCGTCGGGGCTGATGTTCGGGACGATGCTGTCGGTGCCGATCCCGGACCTGGACCGGTGCGACCACCTGCTGCTCCTAGGCGCCAACCCGCTCGTCTCGAACGGCAGCCTCCTCACGGCGCCGAACATGCGCGGCCGGCTGCGCGGCATCCGCGAGCGGGGCGGCAAGATCGTGGTGATCGACCCGCGGCGCACGCGGACGGCGGAGGAGGCCGACGAGCACCACTTCATACGGCCGGGCACGGACGCGCTGCTGCTCGCCGCGATAGCTTGCACGATCGTCGAGGAGGGCCTGGATGACCCCGGCGCAATCGGGGAGCACCTGAACGGGCTCGACGAGGTGCGCTCGCTCGTGGGTGACTTCCCGCCGGAGGCGGTGGCGGGCGCGTGTGGGATCGACGCGGCGGAGATCCGCCGCATGGCGCGCGAGCTCGCGGCCGCGGAGCGCGCCGCCGTGTATGCGCGCATCGGCACTTGCACGCAGGAGTTCGGCACACACGCGAGCTGGCTCGTCGACGTGCTGAACGTGCTGACGGGCAACTTCGACCGCGAGGGCGGCGTGCTGTTCCCGCTCGCGGCGGCCGGTCAGCGAAACTCGTCGGGGCAGGGCGGCGGCGGGCGCGGCGTCCGCTTCGGCCGCTGGACGAGCCGCGTGCGCGGGCTGGCCGAGTACTACGGAGAGCTGCCGGTGTCGGTGCTCGCGGAGGAGATCGACACGCCCGGCGAGGGCCAGGTGCGCGCGCTGATCACGGCCGCCGGCAACCCGATCGTCTCTACGCCGAACAGCGAGCGGCTCGAGCGCGCAGTCCACGGGCTCGACTTCATGCTGTCGATCGACATCTACGTGAACGAGACGACTCGCCACGCGGACGTGATTCTGCCGGCGCCGCAGCCGCTCGAGAAGTCGCACTACGACGCGGCCCTCTACCAGCTCTCGACCCGAAACATCGCGAACTACTCGCCCCCCGTGTTCGAGCGCCGGGGGCCGGCGGAGTGGGAGATCTACATGCGGCTCGCCGGGATCATCGCCGGCCAGGGCCCAACCGGCGACGTGGACGCCTTCGACGACATGGTCATCCAGACGCTGATCCAGCGCGAGGTCGGCGCGGAGGGGTCGCGCGTCCTCGGCCGCGACCCGGACGAGCTGGTCGAGGCGCTCGAGCCGCGCCGCGGCCCGGACCGCGTGCTCGACTTCCTGATCCGGACGGGCCAGTACGGCGACGGCTTCGGCTCCGATCCCGACGGGCTGACGCTGGAGGTGCTGGAGCGGAATCCCCACGGCATCGACCTCGGCCCGCTCTCGCCCCGGATTCCCGAGGTGCTCCGCACGCCGTCAGGGAAGGTGGAGCTGGCACCCGAGTCGATCGTCGGCGACGTGGATCGCCTGCGCGCCGCGCTCGGCCGGGAGCGGAACGGCGAGCTCGTGCTGATCGGCAGGCGACAGCTCCGCTCGAACAACTCGTGGATGCACAACCTGCCCGCGCTCGTCAAGGGGAAGGAGAGCTGCACGCTCCACATCCATCCGGACGACGCGGAGCGGCTCGGGCTCGGCGACGGCGAGCTCGCGCTCGTGCGCTCGGCGGCGGGATCGGTCGAGGCACCGGTGGAGGTGACCGACGGCATCATGCCGGGCGTCGTGTCGATCCCGCACGGCTGGGGCCACGACGCGGACGGCGTCCGGATGAGCGTGGCGTCGGCGCACGCGGGCGTGAACAGCAACCTGCTGTCGGACGAGTCTCAGGTCGAGCCTCTGTCGGGGAACGCGGTGCTGAACGGGATCCCGGTCGAGGTGGCGCCGCTAGATCGGTTGGAGCATCGAGCCGCCGCAGTTGCGGCAGACGACGTTCGCGGTGTCTGACATCCGGGCGATCGTCGAGTGCGCGCCGCAGTGCGGGCACTCGGAGCGGAGCTCGAAGCGGTGGAGGCAAAACAGGCAGCGGTAGCGGCCGGGAAGGTTGGTTCCGCGCAGCCAGGGCTCGCCGCAGGAGGGGCACTCCGGGCCGGCCTTGACGGTCTGTTCACTGCTGGGGGGCAAGAGATCCCTTCGGGAAGCTTTAGAAAACGCTAGCGAGTCACCCTCTTAACCGTTCTCCGTAGCCTCGAATCCAATCCGCCCCCGCCATCGGCCGTTTGCCGGCGGGATGGACCTCGAGCAGCTCGAGAGCGCCGCCGGTCGCCCCATATAGGAGGCGGCCGTCGTCGGCGGCGAGCCCGCCCGGTGACGGCCCGTCGCCCCCGGCGAGGGTGGCGCGGTTGACGCCGAGGCGCTCGTCCCACGGCAGCTCGATGTAGGCGCCGATGTGCGGGGTGAGCGCTCTGACGCGCCGCTCGAGGAGGTCGGCGGTGAGGGCGGGATCGAGCAAGCGGTCCTCCGGGCCGATCTTGTCGGCGTAGGTCACGCCGGTCTCGGGCTGCTCGCGGAAGGCCGGTTCCTGGTCGAGCGCCTCCACGAGCAGCTCTCCCCCGAGCTCGGCGAGCCGCTCGGACAGGGAGCCGTGATCGTCGTCGGGGTGGATGGCCTCCGGGCGCTGAGCCGCGATCGGCCCGGCGTCGAGCTCGGCGGTGGGCCGCATGATGGTCACGCCCGTTTCCTCGTCACCGGCCTCAATGGCCCGCTCGATGGGGGCGGCTCCGCGCCAGCGCGGAAGGAGTGACGGGTGGACGTTCAGCATCTCGTGGTCCGAGAGCAGCGGGTCCTTGATGAGGGCGCCGTAGGCACATATCACCACTACGTCCGGCTCCACCCGGGAGATCCGCTCGCGCGCCTCCTCCTCGTTCACGCTCTCCGGCTGCAAGACCTCGATGCCGAGCAGCTTGGCCGTTTCGGCGACGGGCGGCGCCGCGAGCCGCCGGCCGCGCCCCCTGCGCGAGTCCGGCCGCGTCACGATGAGCTCCGGCCGGTGTGCGCTTGCGGCGAGCCGGTCGAGGACGGTGGCGGCAAAGTCGGAGGTGCCGAGGTAGACGGTGCGCATCAGCGGGACAGCGAGCGGATCGGCCGAGCGCGACTCATGCGCCGACGAGCACCACGTGCAGCACCCGCGGGCCGTGAACGCCCTCGACTCGATCCAGCTCGATGTCCGAGGTGGCCGAGGGGCCCGCGACGAAGGTCAGCGGCCGGCCCGCCTTGACGGAGTCCTTGAGTCTCTCGACCGCTTCCGGGACAAGTCCCACGACCTGATCCTCGCGGACGACGCAGATGTGGAGGTCCGGCACGAGCGTGAGCGCGCGCCTGCCCTGCCCCACCCCGCCATCGAGGACGAATGCCCCGGCCTCGGCGACCGCGACGGCGCAGCCCGTGAGCGCGCCGTCGAGCCGGTCCAGCTCCGGCACCGACAGGGGAGCATCTTCGGCGAGCTCGAGTTGACCTCCGCCGACCCTCCATTGTCGGGGCAGATCCGCCGGGATCCCGATTCTCTTTGCCCCCGCCACTTGTGCGATCCGCTCGAGCGCTCCTCGCAGCTCGGACTCGCTCACTCGGTGCACGGTCGCCCGGTAGTCCGCGACCCGCGCGGCGAACTCCGCGACGATCTCGTCACGTCCGCGTTTGTCTTCGGTGCGGTAGTCGCGGGGAACGTCACCCGGCGCGGCGCCTGTGAGCGCCTGACGGATGCGGCGAAGGATGTCGGCCCGGGCGCCGCCCGCCCCGGCACCCCCGCCCCCGGCGCCCGCCGCCGCGGCGCGGCCCTCCCC
>JBKPSR010000135.1:0-7802 GCA_046735115.1 Actinomycetota bacterium | reverse complement strand
TTAAATCACCCCCCCACCCCCTCCAACTACACGTTGTACTCATCGTCGGCAGCGTCAGATGTGTATAAGAGACAGGCATCGGGTGGTCGGAGTCCATCTCGTTGACCAGCCGCAGCTTGACCTGATCGCCGACACGGAAGCGCCAGTCGATCGCGTGGTTGGCGGCGCCGGTTTCTCGGTCGACGAAGCTCCAATGCATGTTCGCCGGCGTCGTGATCCGGTTGACGTCGACCATGTCGTCCTCCCACTCGATGCCACCAGCGTCGCCGTGCTGCTCGTGGCTGTGGTCTAACTGGCCGCCGCTCTCGCCGTGCTGCGGCTGCTCGTGCTTCTGGTGCTTGGCGTGCTGCTCACGTCCGTGAGACTCGTCGGCCTCGCCGCCGTGGCCGTTATGGGCGTGTCCCTCGTGTCCGGCGTCGTCTCCATCGGCGTGGCCGTGACCGGCGTGCTTTTCCTGCGCGCCCCGGTCGCCGTGCTCGTCCTTGTGGTTGCGGTGGCCGTGGTGGGCGTGGGTGCTGTGCTCTGAGGCCTGCGCGACGAGCGCAGCCGGCACGAGCTTCATCCCACACTTCGGGCAATGGTCCGCCGTGTCGCTGACCACCTCGGGGTGCATCGGGCACATGTATCCGGTCGCCGCCGTCGCGAGCAGCTTCATGCCGCACTGCGGACAGCGTCCGGGCTGGTCGCTGACGACGTCGGGATGCATCGGGCAGGCATAGACCACAGGCCCCTCGGACGCAGCCATGTCCATCTCGGCGACGAGTGCGAGCGTCTTGTCGGGCGGCGCATCAAGGTAGGGAGCCAGCCGCTCGCGCTCCGCCACCCACTCCGGGTTGTGGCGCAGGACGGCGAATTGCTCGGCAAGCGACGGCGTCGCAGGCTCGGCGCCGACGTCAATCGTCGCCAGCGCGTAGGTCCGCTCGGGTGTGCGGTGCTCGAGGGTCAGTTGCCCGGGCTGCTCGAAGAGCACGTCGATCACGACCCGCTCCGAGGGAGCGAGAATCACCGAGTCGACGAGCTCCTCGCGCTCGCAGCGGCCGCTGTCGCCACCGACGAGCTTCATCCGCGCGCCCGGAAGCTGGACGTTGAACACGCGTGTGTTCGCGGTGTTGGTCAGGTAGAAGCGAACGACCTCGCCGACCTGGGCGCTCAGCGAAAGGTCGGTCTCGCCGCCGATCAGCATGACGTTGCCGAACCGGCCCATCGCCGCGTACGTCGTCTCCTCGCGGCCGAAGGGCGCGATCTTGCCGTCCTCGAGCAGGACGTCGTCGAGCGTCAGCAGCAGCTCGCGGTGCACCGGCGGCCAGTAGTCGGCGTCGGCTGGGACGACGAGGATATTTCCGTACAGGCCCATCTCCTGGCCGTAGTCCTCGCGGATGTGCGGGTGGTACCAGTAGACGCCCGGGTCGGGGAACTCGATCCGGTACGTGAACGTCCGGCCGACCGGGATCGGCGCCTGCGTCTCGTGCGTGCCGTCGTAGCGGTTGTCGAGCCGCAGCCCGTGCCAGTGCACCGTCGCCTCGAGATCGGCTTCGTTGGCGACGTTGACGACGATCTCAGAACCCTCGGACACGCGCAGGGTCGGGCCCGGGATCGAGCCGTTGTAGGCGAGCATCCGCACGGTCGCATCGCCGAGCCGCTTTGTCACCGGAGCGATCCGCAGCTCGAATGCGTCGCCGTCGGACACCTGCATGAGCTCGGAATCAACGCAGGCGGGAAGACCGGCGGTCTCGGTCGCGAAGTGCTCGGTGGTTGACGCGCCGGTCACGAGGTCACCGGGGCCGGCGTCGTCGGGACGCTGTCGGGAGCGGTGTCGGTCGGCGGTTCGTTGCCGCCCATGTCGAGGCGGAAGGGCGGGTAGGCGTCGGTCATCAGCGAGGCGTAGGCGGCGACGCGGAAGACCCAGCGGTTCATCCCGAGTACGAAGTCGTACAGGGTCTTCGGGTAGCGGCCGGTGAACAGCAGCACCACGCCGGCGAACAAGACGAGCAGACCGACCAGCCCGCCGGAGCTCCACATCCAACCGTTGCCAATGCCGGTCCACGTGGCCCAAGCGCCGCCGATGAATACCGCGACGACCAGGTAGTGCGGCAGCGCGAGCAGCCACCACTTGACGAGCACGAGCCCGCGCGAGAGCGACTCGGGATATTCAACCTCGAGCCGGGCTGGATACTCGGGGACGTCCTTGAGCGTGAAGGGCGGGTACTTGTCAGTACCGAGTGCGCTGTAGGAGTAGAAGCCGACGCGCCACGACCAGCGGAGCACGCCAGCGTTGAAGTCGAACAGCCCCCTCGGGTAGCGGCCGGTGAAGAGGATCGCCAAGAAGGCGACCACGCTTACAACAGCGAAGGCGATCCAGAGGGAGAAGAGCACGATGAAGTGCGGGATCGCGAGCAGCCACTTGACGAGCCAGAGCCCGCGGCTGAGCCGCGGCGAGAGCTCGCCGGTGAGTTGAAGCGGATATGGACTTGTGTTTTGCATGGAGGGCCTCTCTGTCGCCCAATCAGGCGACGGGCATTGGTGGAGTCTCGGGTGTCCGCGCTCCGGCGGGTGCGAGGCGCTAGTGGATGGGCATCGCCTGCGGGTGCAAGCGGAGCTTCGGAAGGAAGCGGCTGGCCTTGGGAAGAGCGACCAGCGCAATTAGGCCGGCGGCACTGGCGACCACCGCCGCCGCGAGGAACGCTTTGGCGATGCCTTCCGCTGCAGCCGGACCGGCGATTGCACCTGTCGCGGCTGCGGCGATGGTGCCGAAGACGGCGATCCCGATCGTGCCACCGAGCTCGTGGCCAGAGGTGTTGAGACCCGACAGCATCCCCGTCTCCGCGTCCCTGGCACCCGTGAGGATCGCTACCGAGACCGAAACGAGGGCGACGCCTAGCCCGAGCCCGGCCACGAGCATGCCGGGTAGCACGTCGCGCAGGTAGCTGCCGTCGCTTCCGACCCTCGAGAGGAGCGCCATGCCGACCGCGGTGACGACGAAGGCGGCGGCGAGCGGCATACGGACTCCGGCGTGGTTGACGAGGCGGCCTCCGGCGTGGGCGCCGGCTCCGGCGGCGAGGGCGAGCGGGAGGAAGCCGAGCCCGGTGGCCAGCGGTCCCGTTCCGAGGACGTTCTGCAGGTAGAACGAGCAGAGCAGGAAGAGGGCAAAGAGCAGTCCCGCGGCGAACAGCATCAGGATCAGCCCGCCGCCGATGGCGCGGTCAGCGAGCCGCTTGACCTGGAGCAACGGCTCAGAGGTCTGCCGCTCATGGGCTACGAAGGCAGCGAGTCCAGCAACGCCGGCGCCTGCGATTCCAAGCGTTCGCGCCGACGTCCAACCCGCGGCGTCGGTCTGCGTGATCGCGTAGACGATCGCGCCGAGGCTCGCGGTGGCGAGGATCGCCCCGCGGAGGTCAAGCCCGCGCCACCTCGGCTTGTTCGTGTCGGCGGGAACGACTGTCAGGGCGGCCGCGGCGAGCGCGACGGCGACCGGGAGGTTGACGTAGAAGATCAAGCGCCAATCGATCTGGGTCAGGAGGCCGCCGATGAGGACGCCGACCGCAGCGCCAGCGCCGCCGACCGCTCCCCAGGCAGCGAGCGCCTTCACCCGCTGTGGGCCGTGGAACGCAGCGGTGATGAGCGAGAGTGCCGCCGGCGACAACAACGCCGCGCCCAACCCCTGGCCTGCACGAGCGATGAACAGCGTCGTCGCCGTTCCTGCGAGCGCGGCGGCGAGCGACGACGCGGTGAACACGGCGAGGCCCGTCAGGAAGATCCGCCGACGGCCGACCAGGTCGGCGGCGCGCCCGCCGAACAGCAGCAGACTGCCGAAGACCAACGTGTAGCTGGCGATCGCCCAGCTGATGCTCGCGCCGCTGATACCGAGATCGCGGGAGAGGCTCGGCAGCGCGATATTCACCGCGGTGATGTCGAGGATCACCATCAACTGCGCGACCAACAGCACAGGGAGAAGCCAACGAACCGTCGACGCTGTCGACTCGGAAGAGTCGCCGTGTCCGTGGCGGGAGTGACCGTGCGACGGTTGCGAATGCCCCGTCGCCGGCGCCGGGTGCATGGCGCCATGGTGACGAGCTAGAAGCGCCCTGAACGGCCGCGCCAAAGCGTGGTGCACACGACTGTGCTTGTTCATCTCAGACCCGCTCCGTCGCGCCATGCCTAGTTGTGCGTCAGTCTCCGGACGGTCAGCAACGACCGCAGCTGACGCCGAGGCGGCTCTCTCGGTCGGGACAGGCTCGTGCGTCGCGACAAAGGTGTCGTGGGTGTGCTTCGGCATGAGGTCAGACTCCTTCTGCGAGCGGCGCCGTCTGCGGCGCGCGGACACTCTCGGTTCCTATGGTGTCGCGTTCGGGAGCGATCTGAAGCTCGGCGAATGCATCAATCTGTTCGGCGATGAACTCGGCGTCATGCTTGACCCAGCCGAGGAGGGCCGAGCCGCGCGTGTGCTGCCACGAGAGGCCGAGGAAGTAGAGACCCGGGACGTCGGTCACGCCTCGGCGGTGACGGACGACGCCGTTCGGATCCGCGACGGGAAGCTTGATCCACGAGTGATCCGGGCGATAGCCGGTCGCCCAGATCACGGCGTCGACGTCGAGCTCGCTGCCGTCGGCGAAGCTGACTGTGCGGCCCGAGGCGGCGACCGCCCGCGGCTTCAGCTCCACGCCGGCGCGCTTCAGCTGGCGCGGGCGCGAGCCGATCAGCGTGTCGCGGTCGCGCAGCCGGCGCCCAAGCCGCGACTCGACCGTCTTCTGCAGCAGCCGCGTCTTCGTCAGCCACCAGAACAGGTCGCAGCCGAGGAACATCTGCGGCAGCGGTGTCTGGCGCGAACCGACCGCGAGCTGGACGCGATGGGTTGCAGCAAGCTCCTTCGCGATCTGAAAGCCGGTGTTACCGCCGCCGACGACGAGAACCTTTCCCTCGGGGACATCGCTCGGGCGCCGGTAGGCGGTGCTGTGCGCCTGGAACAGGTCCGGCGCGAGCCCGCCGGCGAGCGCCGGCACACGAGGGACCTGGAAAGGACCGGTGGCGACGACGACCTGGTCGGCCTCGATCTGCCGGTCCTCGAGTGCAACGAGGAAGCGTCCGCCGTCGGCGTCCAGCGACCGCGACGGGCTCCCGAGCTCGACCGGGAGCCCGAACGTCGCGGCGTACTGCTCGAGATAGGCGATCACTTCGTCGCGTCTCGGGTAACCGTCCGGATCGCCGGCGAAGGCAAGGCCGGGAAGGCTGTCGTAGCAGCGTGGCGTGAACAGAGTCAACGAGTCCCAGCGAGTGCGCCAGGCGGCGGCGATCGAATCGGCTCGGTCGACGATCAGGAACCGCCGGCCCGCGCGCGCCAGGAAGTAGCCGATGCAGAGACCCGCCTGACCGGCCCCGATCACGACGACATCGAAGCGCTCGCGAGAGCCCTCGGCCGCATTCGTGCTGGTCGTGCGTAGCTCGTCGGTGCGCTCTGCGAGATTCATTCTGTCGACCCCCTCCTGGGTGTTCTTACGTCTGTTGGTAGAGTAGCAACTAGCTGAACGCTCAGCTAGTTAGCGGGACTAGGAGCGAGATGGCGGCACGAAACAACGAACGAGCAAGAGCCGCGGAACGCACACGAGACGCGGAGCGCACAAAAGAGGCGATCTTGGTCGCCGCCGAGGATCGCTTCGCGCGTCTCGGGTTCGATGGCACGAGCCTGCAGCAGATCGGCGAGGCGGCCGGAGTCGCGCGGAGCACGCCCGCCTACTTCTTCCGCAGCAAGGAGGCGCTGTACGACGCGGTGCTCGCGCGCGCCGTCGCGCGCGCCCAAGAAGCGATGGCACGTACCTACGCCGAAGGGGACGAGGACCGCTCAGCCGAGGACGCGGTCGAGTCGTATGTCGGCGGCTTCGTCGACTTTCTCGGCCACGATCAGAACTTCGTCCGTCTCATCCAGCGCGAGGCGCTCGAAGATGGAAGCCGCGTCGCCGAGTTCTTCGGCCGCTCTGTCGATGAGGCCGTCGCCGCGCTCGGGCCGGCAGCCGAGAAGGCCGGCGTCTCACCACAGCGCCTTGTCCTCGACCTCGCGGCTATCTGCTGGTACCCGTTCGCGAACGAGCACACGCTCATGCCGGCGCTCGGGATGAAGGCCCGCGACCCAGCCTTCCTCGAAGAACAGAAACGGCACCTCGGAGATCTGGTGCGAGCGATGACACGCCCAGAGCGTGAGCGGCGCACGCGGCGTCAGCGCTCCTGACGATTCGCGCACCTGGTGTGAAGCGATCGACGATCGCCGTATCCCAAGAATCTCGTCCGCGGCTACGACGTGGCAGGACGCGTCGAGCGGTCGCCGACAGCATGACCCGGTTCCAGCTCGGTGACGAGGTGTTTGGCACCTGCCCGCGGCCCTTGCCGACTCCGCAGCGCTCGAGCCGCGCGCTCGTGCGCGTCCAGAGCCGACGAGCCTCAGCCCGTCAGCTACCTAAGCGCGAGGTGGACGCTTTCGTCGACCGCCTCGGGGCAAGACGTACCAGGCCAGCAAAGCGACGACGATGACCGCCGCCGCGATCGCGACGACGGCGACGGTGGAGGCGGCTACGACCACGCGGCGATTTTAGCCTCGCGTCCGGCGTCGAAACCAGGCGGCGAGCGTCGCCCAACTCGCCAAGATCGAGAAGCTGGAGGCTTGGCTGTCCGCGATCGCGCGCGTCGCCTCGAACGCGGCCTCGGCACTGTCACGGTGTTGTGCGCTCGCCTGCCTTCGCGTTCAGGTCGACGCTGCTTGGTCGAGTCGTCGCTCGCGGTTCGCTCCAGAGGCGGCGTCGCGGTCGCGGGGAGGGCCACCGTGCCAGTCGAGACACAGCGCCGTGGCGTCGTCCCGCAGCTGACCGCCGCTCGCCTGCAGGACCGCCTGGGTGAGCTGCTGCACCGCCTCGCGAGCATGCATGTCGATGCCCGCGGTCAGGACGGCGGCGATGTTCATGCCCGCGGCGTCGCGCTCCAGCATCCCGTCGGTGACGAACATCAGCCGGTCGCCCACCTCCAATCGCAGCACTTGCACCTTGTAGCC
Source organism: Actinomycetota bacterium (assembly GCA_046735115.1). Lineage (GTDB taxonomy): Bacteria > Actinomycetota > Thermoleophilia > Solirubrobacterales > Thermoleophilaceae > JACVRW01. The sequence continues at coordinate 772 of JBKPSR010000135.1, read as the reverse complement.
ACGTCCGCGCTGCACACCGAACGGGCGGTCAGCCTCCAGCGGAACGTCCTCGACCTGCCCGCCCCGCAGCCGCAGCGACAGCGGGTGGCCAGCGTTCACGATCTCCGCGGTCGCACTGGCCAGGTCAATCCGCACAAGCAGGCCGGTGACGAACTGGCCCTCGCCCGCCTGCTCGGCCAGCGCGTCATTCGCCAGCCGAGCCTGCTCCGCCAGCTCGACCCCGCGCCGGCGGGCGTTGCGGAGAGCCCCGACCAACACGGTCGCTAACAGGGCGGCATCCATCGTGTGGCCCATCGCGTCGGTCAGCGACACATGCAGCGTGTCTCGCTCCAGCGAAAAGTCGAAGGTGTCGCCGCCGATCTCACCCGCCGGTTGCAGCCAGGCGGCGAGCGTGAACTGCCCCGCCTCGCAGGTAAAGGCACCCGGCAACAGCCGATGCTGGATCTCCGCCGCCAAGGACAACGGAACGGAGCGCTGCCCCCACTCGAACAGATCGCTGTAGCGGCGGTTCGCAATCACCACGTACGCCAGGAAGTGCGCCGCCAGAGCGACATCGGCCACCGTCTGCTCAACCGGGAAGTCGTCCAGCCCCAACTCAAGGACGCCGACCGCCTCGCCGCGGCTGGTCACTGGCGCGAACACGCGAGCGCCGCCATCCTCCGCGACCACCTCGACGGCCTGGGCGGCCAACGCCCGCCCGTGCGGCGTCCCGGCCAGCGGCACCCGCTCCGCAGTCTCCCTCCCCTGCAAACGCAGAGCCCCCTCCCCACCC